>CAYQXZ010000069.1:4490-7946 GCA_964421645.1 uncultured bacterium | reverse complement strand
TTTCTCATCAGCTCCACGAAATCAGGAAATGTTACGCTGACTGCTTCAGCAGTATCTATCCTTGTGGTACCCCCGGCAATCAAGCCTGCCAGCGAAAGAGCCATGACAACCCTGTGGTCATGATGTCCGTTGACCGCGGTGCCTTTAAGTTCACTGTGATTGATTATCAGGCCGTCCTCCGTCTCTTTCACATCGGCACTCATTTTTGACAATTCTTCCTTCATTACCTTTATCCGGTCAGTCTCTTTTATCCTCGCGTGTGCAACGTTGTAAATCCTTGTTGTACCTTCGGCAAAGCAGCCCAGCACCGCAAGGGCAGGAAGGGCATCGGGGGTGTCGTTCAGGTCCAGTTCCGCACCTTTCAGCCTGCCCCCCATGATGCGTATTCCTTCTTTCTCCATTCTTATCACCGCACCCATCTTTTTCAGGTGCCCGGCAACCGCACGGTCGCCCTGGATGTCATCAGTGTCCAGTCCTTTCAGCAGGATGTCCGACCCGGTTATTGCTCCCGCCACGAGAAAAAAAGTGGCGGAACTCCAATCAGCCGGTATTGCCTTTTCAAACGGCCTGTACTCCTGGCCGCCCTTTATCCTGAAGTGCGTAAAGCTGTCGTTCCTTTCATAGAAAATCCCCTGTTCATCCAGCCACTTCAGGGTCATCTGTATGTACGGAATCTCATGGACATTTTCCACGTCAATCTCCGTATCATTTTCCGCAAGCGGAGCCGCTATCAGCAGGGAAGACACGAATTGCGAACTCACGCCGTTGACCTTCGTCCTGCCCCCCTGTATCCTTCCCCGTACCTTTATGGGGGGCCTGCCGTTATCCTTCAGCGATACCCCGTGCGCTCCCAGGAGCTTCAGGGCATCAAGCAGCGGCTGGACAGGCCTTGTCCGCAGGGACGCATCCCCGTCAAGAACAACTTCAAAATTCCCGAGGGAAACAACCCCTGTGAGCAGGTTCATAGAAGTGCCGGAATTTGCCAGGTCCAGCGGTCTCCCGGGATTGTGCGGCATGCCGCCGAAACCCTCAATCGTCCAGTCATCGGATGAGGTCTCTATCACTGCTCCCAGCTGCCTGCATCCGTTGACGGAAGCCATGGTATCCGCGGAGTTCAGGGGACGTTTCACCCTTGAGACGCCCTTCGCCAGCGAACCTATAACCACGCCTCTTATCGTGTGGGACTTTGAACCCGGGATCACAACCTCTCCCTTAAGGGTTCCCGTCGTTTCAACAACCAGATTCATAGTAAAAAAGGTTACCATAAAAGGGACGTCCTCATCAAGACTTTTTGTTAAGCGCCCGAATTTAATATATAATTTTATTTATGAAAAAAATCAGGATAGACCTGGGGAGAAACAGCTATTTTGTGTACCCGGGATATCCGCTTGAAAAAATAGGTATGCGACTGGCACGGGGAAAGTTCGGAAAAAAGGTGATGCTCCTGTCCGACACCAACGTATTTTCCCGTTACGGGAATACCGTCGCCAGGTCCGTTGCCGGGGCGGGAAAGGAAGTTATTAAGTCAATCATCGCTCCCGGAGAAGAAGCCAAGAATTTCGGCAAGGTATATGAACTGCTGGAGAGATGCGCAGAAAACAGGATGAGCCGTAACGACACCATTCTGACCCTGGGCGGAGGTGTAATCAGTGATCTGGGAGGCTTTGCCGCTTCAATCTACATGAGAGGAATAAATTATGTTTCCGTTCCCACGACGCTCCTGGCGCAGGTTGACGCCGCCATCGGAGGGAAAACCGGCGTTAACCTGCCGGTCGGAAAAAATCTCATCGGCAGCTTCTACCAACCGTCCTTCGTATATATGGATTTCAATGTGTTGTCAACGCTCCCTGAAAGGGAAACAAGACAGGGACTGGCGGAGATAATAAAATACGGCGTGATAAAGGACAGAAACATTTTCAGAATCCTGAAGGATTCGGCCGATGCCGATGTGCGGAATCTTTATCCGCTTCTGATTGAGAAAAGCGTTATGATCAAGAAATGGGTGGTGGAAAAAGACGAGAGAGAAGAGAAGGGGCTTCGGGAGATACTGAATTTCGGACATACACTCGGACATGCAGTAGAGATCGCTCATTTTCCGGAGATTACGCATGGAGAATCGGTGGGGCTGGGAATGGTAGGAGAGGCATATCTCTCATGGCGGCTTGGATTGTGCGGAAAAAATGTATATGCGGACATAAGAAATACTGTAATGAAATACGGGCTGCCTTCTTCCTTTACTGGCATGGATACCGGCAGGGTGGCGGATTTCCTGTCATACGACAAGAAAGTGAGGGAAGGAAAACTGCGTTTTGTGCTCGTCAGGAACATAGGGACGGTAAGAAGCGGAGCGGTAATTGAGAAAAAAACAGTTGAAAAACTTTTAAAGGAGATGGCAAGAAATGAAAGACCTTGACGAAATAAGGAAAAAAATAGACGGGATAGACAGGTCAATCATTGACCTTCTGAACCTTCGCGCCGAACAGGTCAGGGAGGTGGCGGAAGTAAAAAATCTGAAGAAGCTGCCCACCTTTGATCCTTCCAGGGAACAAAAGATAATAGAAAATCTTGCACGCGGCAACAAGGGTCCGCTGACCAGGGAAGACATCGCGCTGATAATGGGCGCGATATTCAAGATATACAGGGGAATGTTCAGGCCGATGCGAATAGCGTATTTCGGACTTGAGGGAACGTTCACGCACCAGGCCGCCCTCAAGAAATTCGGGGAAAAAAGCGAGTATCTTCATTGCAAAACAATAGACAACGTTTTCCGCGAGGTTGAAAAGGGGAGGGCGGACTACGGAGTTGTGCCGATAGAGAATTCCACCGAGGGCGTAGTGACGCACACGCTTGACATGTTTGTGGAGAGCAACCTGAAAATAACTTCGGAGATACTTCTTGACATTCACCACTACCTGCTGTCAACGGAAACGTCCCTGTCAAAGGTAAAAAAGATTTTCTCCCATCCGCAGCCCATAGCCCAGTGCTGGAACTGGATCATGGACAATCTGCCTGATGCAAAGATCGTGGAGACCGACAGCACCACGGCAGCCGTGCAGAGAGTGAAAACTGAGAAGAATGCCGCCGCAATAGGCTCGCTGACGGCGGCAGGCATATACAACATCGGCGTTCTTGCCGAAAAAATAGAGGATTACAGCGAGAACATCACCAGGTTCCTGGTCATAGGAAACTCTTTTTCAAACAAGACAGGACAGGACAAGACGTCCATACTTCTGTCAATAAAGGACAAGGTGGGTGCGCTGCACGACATACTCCTGCGCTTCAAGGAAAACAACGTGAATCTCACAAGGATTGAATCCAGGCCCAGCAAGAGAAAGGCCTGGGATTATATATTCTTTTTTGACTTCATCGGGCACAAGGACGATGAGATAGTCAGGGATGCCCTCGTAAAGCTTGAGAAAGAGAGCGTTTTCCTTAAGATTCTCGGGTCTTATCCCA
>CAYQXZ010000069.1:1926-4390 GCA_964421645.1 uncultured bacterium | reverse complement strand
CAGGTAATAAGCATCCTGAAGAGCTACAAGCTGGCCAGCAGGGAATTCCACCCGCAGGATACCGTTATAAGAATATCGGGATTGGAGATAGGAGGCGACAACCTCACTGTTATCGCGGGCCCCTGTTCGGTTGAGAGCAAGAAACAGCTTTTCAAGACTGCCGAATGCATAAAGAATGCCGGCGGAAAAATTTTGAGGGGCGGAGCTTTCAAACCGAGGACTTCTCCCTATTCCTTCTCCGGGCTGGGAGTTGAGGGGCTGGAGATACTGAAGGAAGCAAAGAGACTTTCAGGGATGCCGGTCATAACCGAGGTGCTTTCGCCCGAGGACGTTGACGGAACCGCAGAGATAGCGGACATACTCCAGATAGGAGCCCGCAATATGTTCAACTACCGCCTGCTGCAGAAGGTGGGGAAGACGGACAGGCCGGTCCTTCTGAAGAGAGCGTTTTCCGCGACGGTCGCGGAATTCCTGAATTGTGCCGAGTACATATTGAAAGAGGGTAACAGTGAGGTTATTTTGTGCGAGAGAGGGATCAGGTCTTTTGATTCGGAATTCACGAGAAATACCCTTGACCTCTCTGCCGTAGCCGTGTTGAAAAAGGAATCGCATCTGCCGGTATTTGTGGATCCCAGCCACGGCACGGGCAGAAGAGATCTTGTCACGCCCATGAGCAGGGCGGCCATCGCGGCCGGAGCTGACGGACTGATGATAGAGGTGCACCCGAAACCGGAAGAAGCGCTTTCAGATGGTTTTCAGTCGTTGACACTCGAGATGTTTGTCCGTTTCATGGAAGAAATTAAACCGATAGCCAGGATAATGAATAAAAAACTGTAAGGAGGAGGACAGGATGAAGAAACTCAAGGTGGGGATAATAGGAGCCGGAGGGATTGCACAAACCGCGCATATCCCGTCATTCAAGAATGTTGAAAACGTTGAGGTCGCGGCAATATCGGATATCAACAGCGAAAAACTGCGGTACGTTGCCGAAAAGTTCGGGATACCGCAGACTTTCACCGAATGGGAACGCCTGATTGAATCCGACGTTGACGCAGTATCCATATGCTCGCCAAATGCATTTCATGCGGGACAGTCGGTCAAAGCAATGAAAGCCGGAAAGCACGTTTTGTGCGAAAAACCCGTGTGCCTTACGGGAGATGAAGCTGAAAAGGTATTCAGCACGGCGGAAAAAACCGGCAAAAAGTTCATGGCGGCTTTCCCGAGAAGATTTTCCGGAGAGGCAAAGGTTCTGAAACCCATGATAGAGGCCGGGGATTTCGGCGAGATATACTACATAAAGGCAGGATACCTGCGCAGGCGCGGCATCCCGGGACTTGGCAGCTGGTTCACAAGCAAGAAACTCGCGGGCGGCGGGCCGATGATGGACGTGGGCGTTCATATGCTTGACCTCGTAATATACCTCGCGGGGGGGCCGATGCCACAACTGGTGGTAGGCTCAAAATACGAAAAATTCAAAGACAAGGCCACGGACGGAGGATGGCCTCCGATGGAAACCAGAAGGGGAGACAAACCCGTGGGCGGAATGGAGGTTGAGGAGCTCGCATCGGGATTTGTCAAACTTTCCAACGGCGCAACGCTTGTTGTTGAGGCCAGCTGGGCCGGAAACTCCGAAACAGGACTCAAAGCCAGCCTGTTCGGCACCATGGCAGGAGCACAGATGCCGGATCCGGAAAATCCCAAGAATCCCGTGAGGATATATTCCGAGAACAGAGGCGTTCTGACGGACGTGCTACCAACAATTCCCCAGCCGAACGTGTTCCAGGAAGAGATAGATCATTTCGTAAGGTGCATCAGGGAAAACAGGAAGCCCGTTACAAAGAAGGAAGAGGTCCTTTCGGTTGTCAGGATAATTGAGGGCATCTACAAGTCGGCGGAGACCGGAAAACCGGTACTTTACAAGAATGCATCCTGAAAAACGCGGGTTGAACAGGGGGCTGGTGCAGGTTTACACGGGTGACGGCAAGGGAAAGACGACAGCCGCGGCGGGACTCGCTTTAAGGGCTGCGGGCGCAGGATTGAAGGTCGGTTTCTTTCAATTTTTCAAGAAACCTGTTTCCGGTGAGCTTTCCATGCTCAAGAGCATAAGGAATATTCATGTCTACAGCCTTGCCCCCATGCATCCGGGCTTCCAGTACTTTTCCGCGGAAGATCTTAAAAGGTACAGGGAAAATTTCCAGCGCCTGTGGGAGACAAAGGTTGCGGACATAATAAGGAAAAACCGCTATGATGTCATCATCCTTGACGAGATCCTGATTGCGGTCAGAGACAGATTCCTCCCGCAAGAAAAAATCCTGAAGCTCATAGATGAGAAGTTAAGAACTTCGGAACTTGTGCTTACCGGATGTCACATAACAGACAGGATTGTGGAGAGAGCCGACCTTATTACGGAAATGAAGAAAGTCAAGCACCCGTTCCCCGCAATCAAGGCTAGAAAGGGTATTGA
>CAYQXZ010000069.1:0-1826 GCA_964421645.1 uncultured bacterium | reverse complement strand
GGAAGATGTACTGCAGAAACTGCGGGAAAGCAATTGACGGCAAAGCCGTCGTTTGTGTTGCCTGCGGTGTACCTCCCGCAAGGGAAAGAAAATTCTGCCAGCACTGCGGAGCCCCTACAGATCCCAAAGCGGAAGTGTGCGTAAAATGCGGTGTCAGGCTGGTATCTGCCCAAGAGGGCCGGGACTGGCTGGTCACGCTTATCCTGTCCGTGCTTGTCGGCGGGTTGGGAGTGGACAGGTTTTACACAGGCTATGTCGGCCTGGGGATACTGAAGCTTCTGACCGGAGGCGGATGCGGAATATGGTGGCTTATTGACGTCATCCTCATCGCCACGGGCAAGTACAAGGACAGCGACGGCAGACCACTGGCAAAGAAGTAAAATCCACAAAAAAAGAAGGAGAGAAAACTATGGAGAGAAAAACAGGCTGGGAGATATGGGATGAAAAAACAAGGAAACAGGCACTGGAGTTTTGCGAAGGCTACAAGGAATTTCTTTCCGCCAACAAGACCGAAAGGAAGTTTGTGAAAGGATGCATCGGCAAGGCGGAGGATAAAGGATTCAGGCCCCTCGGCAGTCTCAAGAAACTCTCCGCCGGAGACAGGTTCTATGCGGTAAACAAGGAAAAAGCGATCATTCTCGGGACAGCGGGCAGAAAGCCGCTCGGTTCAGGATGCAGAATCATAGTCTCCCACATAGATTCCCCGAGACTTGATCTCAAGGCAAGCCCGCTCTACGAAGACGAGAATATATGCTTTTTGAAGACAGTTTATTACGGAGGGATAAAAAAATACCAGTGGCTGACCATCCCCCTGGCGATGTACGGTACCGTGGTATTTAAGAACGGCCGGAAAAAAGAGATAGAGATGGGAGAGAATGAAGGGGATCCGGTGTTCCACATAACGGACCTTATTCCGCATCTCGGCAAGGACCAGGCAAAGAAGACCATTGAAGAAGGATTCCCGGGCGAGAACCTCAACATCATTGCGGGCAGCATACCTGACGCAAAACAGAAGAAAGACAGGACCAGGCACGGCATACTCAAGATCCTTAAGGCTGCCTACGGCATTGAGGAAGAAGACTTTGTGAGCAGTGAATTCCAGTTTGTTCCTTCGGGAAGACTCCGGGACTCTGGACTGGACAGAAGCATGCTGCTGGGTTACGGACAGGATGACAGGGTATGCGCATATACGAGCATTGAAGGCTTCCTTGGCGTTGAAAAACCCGAAAGAACCACTCTCTGTGTCATGGTTGACCAGGAAGAGATCGGGAGCAGCGGAACCACCTCGGCACAATCGGAATTCTTGAG
Source organism: uncultured bacterium (assembly GCA_964421645.1). Taxonomy (GTDB): domain Bacteria; phylum Ratteibacteria; class UBA8468; order B48-G9; family JAFGKM01; genus JAFGKM01. The sequence goes on along the minus strand of CAYQXZ010000069.1, from coordinate 518 downwards.
GTTCATGCTTGAAGATGTGACGGAGAAATCAGAGATTTCTTCAAAGGAGATGCGGGGTATCCTGCAGAACTCAAAAGCTTTATCTGCCGACGTTGACTCAATTCTTGATCCTAATTACAAGGAGGTTTCAGACCCGAGGAATTCCGCAAGGCTGGGATGCGGAGTTATCATCACGAAAACAACGGGAGCCAGAGGCAAGGGACACAGCATTGAGCCTACGGCGGAATACCTCGCCTGCATAAGAGACCTTTTTGATAGAAACGGCGTTCCATGGCAGCCGGGGGAACTGGGCAAGATAGAGCAGGGCGGAGGAGGAACAATCGCCACCTTCATAGCAAGATACAATATTGATACCCTGGACTGCGGAACAGGCGTCCTGTCCATGCATGCCCCTTACGAACTGACCAGCAAGGCCGACGTATATTCCACCTACCTTGCATACCGGGCTTTCTATGCAGAAAAATAGATGAAAAGAAAGATAGCATCCGTGATAATGGCCGGGGGAAAGGGCACCAGGA
>CAYQXZ010000068.1:1079-9305 GCA_964421645.1 uncultured bacterium | reverse complement strand
ACAGGAAAAAAACCGTTGAAATAATCCGTCTTGCGTTTCTCATCTCTCCCCCTCTGTTTTCTTTCCATTGTTCCCATTGTACAACTTTCCGAAACCTTCAAGGGTATTCTCGCCTTCCGGCTCCTCCACCCCTATCTCTTTCATGCCCACCACATAGTTACCCAGCCAGTCCGCTTCGTACAGGCAGGGATGGTATTCAATGTGGTAACGCTTCTTCTCCCTGCGTAAAGGATAAACAATCTCTGCTCTCTCTCCGGCTTTCAATTTGCCGACCCTCACGTAATCGCTGAAAGGATTCTTGAATTCAGAGCGGTTCCGCCTCCTGCCGTTGACACGCACCTCTACGCGGTCGTGTTCCACCCAGTCAGGAATTCTGATGAGCAGTTCGACCGGCTTAACTGCCATGACTATGATTTTCCCTTCAAAGGGAAGAAAACTCCTGACCTCCACGTTTCCGGTTTTCCTGTCGTATGGGAGATTTACCTCAGAACGGCTGCCTTCTTCCTTCACAACATTATCTTTCAGGAGCCCGAGGGTTCTGCATCCCCACCCCGGGCAGCATTCCGTGTAAATATCGTAGTAAGCCCCTTCGCGCACACCTTCCCTGCGTCCGCCCGGAAGCGGTCTGCCGTACATCTGTTTCGGCACCGCATGGGTGGGAGTGGAAGAAGAGTAAAAACCGCCTGTCACTGATTCACGGAAGTTTTCAAACGTCGCGCCGAGGACTTCGGGGGGGTGTTTCTTCTCCCTCTCAATGAAAAAGGACGTATCTGTAATCTGCGTCCTGAAAAGATGGTTGGTGTACCTCTCGGCAACATCCCAGTATTCTTCGTATCCGGATTCGGCAAGAACCATCGCCGCATCAACGGCATCGGCGGTAACACATAGTTCGCATGTATCCCAGCCGGCGCGCGGACGGGTAAAGTATGAAAAATCCACTTTCTTACCGTCGGGAAGAACCCACGGCTGCCAGATATTGCCGGAATCGCTGCTGCCCCTGCTGCTGTAAACGTGGCGTTCAGGCATATAACCGAATTCAGTGCCCCAGACCACATTGGCGGCAAACAACTTTTCCGCAGCGGCAAGGTAATCTGCCCTGGCCGTCAGTTTCGCATACCTTGCAAGGCCGGCGATACCGCCCATCCGGCAGTGCAGATGTCCCACCCCGTCGCCGTGAGCGTGCACGCCGTCGGGAAAATACTTCAGGTATATATCGCTGACGAAATAATTCGCCAGTATGTCAAGGTATTCTTTTGCCGCCCCGTCTCCTGTCGCCTGAAAATAAAGGGTTATCGGCGTCATCATGCCGGGCAATACCATCCCCTTTCCTTCCCTTATCGCACGGCTTTCAGGATTGCTTATCCTTCCTCTTATCGCACGGTCAATGGCACCCCTTGCCTTCCTGTCACCGGTCAGCAGGTACCATCTTACAAGCCCCTCCATCAGTATGGAAAGATGGCCGTTATATTCAACACCGGCTTTCCCGTACCACCCCTTCGGATTCACCCTTTTCCCGTCCCATGACTCGTAGAATATCTGCTCCGGCCTGTTAATGGCGTCAAGTTCAGCCCGGGTTGTTACGTACTTGCCCTGCCTGTTAATCTTGCTGTCAATGTATGATACCTGGCGTTCCGCGGCCCTGGTAACGTTCGTTATTCTTTGTGCACGCGGATTGTCCTTCAGGCAGAGGGACAAAGCGGTAAGATGCCTTCCCGGAGTCTCCATCAGGTCCGGATAGCCGTGCATCAATACCAGGTGTTTTCCCATATATGCCTTGGTATAGGGCAACCCCTCCAGCGGAGTTCCCCTGGCAATAGCCCGACGGTCCAGTGCTTTCGTCAAATGGTAATTCAGGGCAATCTCAATACGTTCATCAAGCGAGAGCGTTTCTTCTTTCATCCAAGCGCCTCCAGAGTTATGTTATTCAATGCCGTTATTCCGGTTTTATTTCAAGTATCTTCGCCCAGCGCGCAGGTATGGTCTCAACCCTTTCAAACACAGTCCTGTCATAACGTCCTGCAACCATGGACGCTCCGTTTTCATAGTGTTCAATAACCGTATAGTTTCTGCCTGCAGGCAAGCCGTATTCGGTAACATCAATCGTGTATCTCGCCTCCTGTGTGGATTCGGAGACATTGCAGAATACCAGCCCCAGCGTTCCGTCAGGCGCTTTCCAGACCGAGTTGATTACCGCCGGCATACTGCGGCATCCCCTGCCCTTCATCTGTTCGGCTTCCAGTATTGGCAGGTCATTTTTTAATGCAAGGATTTTTCTCTTTTCTCCCAGCGTCAGGAATTTGTATCCCGAATTGTGTTTCATACGTGCGATATGTACAAGAAAACCGGCATTCTTCTTCCGCTTTGCTTCATCATCCCAGTAAGCGGAGAGTTCCGTTCGCGGATGGTCAGGCAGAAAGATTGGCCAGACATTGAAAACGCCCAGCTGGTCACCATGTACAAACGACTCTCCGGCAAACATCGGCAGGTGGTCAACGGCCGCTGGAAACCCGATATAGTTGCCAAAGAGCAGAAAATAATCGTGGTAAACCGCCTGAAATGCAGGAACGGCTCCCGGCATGCTCTGTACGTGAAAAAGAAGTATGCCGTCTAAAACATCCAGGTATGCCTCGGAAGGCTGCTCGGAAAGCATGATGGCTTCCGGGTTGACTTCACGGATTGCCTCCCTTGACCTCCGGAGAATCTCCCTGTTGCCCATAGCCCAGTAATTGCCGCCGCCCGTGGGGTGACCGTGATTCGGGTCGAAACACATGTGGCAGTTGCCACTGAGAACATCGTAGTATATACCGTCAACACCGTACTCAACCAGCTTCCGTGATATTTCAGCCACATGTGTCTGGGTAAAATCCAGATACGGGCACAACCAGTCAAGGTAATAGACTTTCTGCTTACTCAGCCCTTCTTCGTAACGTTTGGTATGGTCTATCCGCCATGCGTAGGAATTGCCAACCGCATCCTTGATGCAATAACTGAACACATCAAGATTCTTATAAGAATCAAGAGACTTGTCCCAGAGAAAACCCAATTCGTAAGGAACAATCCTTACACCCGCATCATGTATCTGCCTGATTTGTTTCCTGAACCCGTCTTCTCCCACCAGGGGAGGAAAATGTTCAGGAAGACCCTCGTCAGAAACATTTTTATGCCATCCGTAAAAGTGAGTTGCATACGGTACGCCAATTGTTGCAGCTATTTTATAGATATCGTCAACGGTCAGGTCATCCCCGGTCATGTCATAGTCCTTCAGGCGCGTGGATATTTCATCCCAGTTGTGGTATGACTTCTGCTCCCACTGGATAGTCCAGAAGGTGAGTTTCTTGTACCATTCCGGAACATCCTTGCGGGTAGCGAGGGGACCTCCCGAACACCACACCTGCTTCACCGCCCAATCCCTGTAGAGACGCGCCGCATCAAACCAGTCTCCCTTAAACGAGGTCAGAACAAAATCGTACGGCATATGGTATCCTGTTCCCGCTTCCCCCCTCCTCTCCGGAAGATTACGCAGAAAATAGGTCAAGGTTCCTGAATCTTTATGGCATTCATGAATAAACTGCTTTATGTACATCTTGCCGTCATGCGTGGCAAGAAAGAGTCCACCGTCAGCGCCATATAAGGCAGAGTACTGCATCGGAGATGAAGGCGCAGGATACTGCCCGGTGAATGCTGTATCTATGGCGAAAGGATTATCAACTACACGTCCCTGGCCCCACGGCAGAAACAGCCCGGTGAGTTCACAGTAGCCCATCGGCACTATCGACTCCAACCTTGGAAAATCGACCTGCCATACACCCCGCTTCACGCTCCGGTTATCGACTGTTATGTTCCAGTACAGGTACGGACTGACGGCGTCAGCGGAAACCGTAGCATTCACTGAAAGAATCCTGTTCTCTTCTTCCGTGGAAATGCCTTCCCAGTCAAGCGTCAATTGCACCTTGCGCAGTCCGCGGGTCAATCCATTCCGCGTGGAAACGGCTTGTTCGCTATTTCCCTGCAGAAGCCCGGTGGCAGATTCCCAGGAAGAAAATCCAGCCGGCTTTTTCTTTGAGTCGGCCAGCGTCACCTTCCATAAAGGACCGTTTCCGTATGCCAGCATCCTGCCCCCGTTGTATATGTCAACCAGGCCGGCAAGTTCGTTGTTCTTAGAACGAAACACCGCTGCAACGCGTGAGTTGCCTATTACTACATAATCGCCATAACGGTAAAGATACGGCCTGCCCCTGTAACGGGCGGCAGTACGAACAACTTCGTCAAGGTAAGCAGCCGATTCCTCAATGAACACAGACAAACCGGCAACCCCGGATTGCACCGCCTTCCCTTCCTCTCCTGTATACTCCGCAGCGCCTCCCGGGCCTGCCTGTATTGGTACCGTATCGGCGGAAACACGCATTACGGCGGCGGAAAACACAACCAGCAAAAACTGCGCAATCAAGACTTGCTTCAATTTCATATCACCCCTCCATTCATGCAAAAAAACAATTTCAAACTCTTACAGGGCTTTCTCCCACCGCACGAACACGCCCTGCGCGTTACCTCCATCCGTATCAAGAGCCATGGTCAGGCGGTTGGTTCCCGGCCGGCTCTCCAATGCCAGCGACGTGTGGTCCTTGAACGCCGGCTTCGTGCCAGGCCCGGCAAACACCTCTGCCCCGTTCCACCAGACCTTCACCGCTCCGTCGTACCCCATGTGCAATCTAATACGACGCGCGTTCCCAACAGCGATGTCGCGCGCCAAGCAAACCACGCCGGGCTTACCCTCGATGACATGTCGCAGGAGTACAAGATCGCATTCACCCGGGAAGCCGGAATAGTCCGTCCGCGGCCGCGCCGGCAGTTCGCGGAATGCCAGCGACGCATCCTTCGTATCCGGACAGCCCACTGCGGCCAGCCCGCCGACGGGCGAAATCCGCCTGGAAACCCGAAACCCGTCCCGCAGGAATTCGACACCGCGTAAGAACAGCGCGTCGGCCCAGTAGATATCCGGATGCGTCCGCTGGTCCACGCCACAGGCCGGGGCAACGGCGTCACTGTAGAAACTGATGGCGAACCTTCGCGGGTTGTCCGGATACCGCGCCACGCCCAGGTACGAAAGGTCGAACCACGGACCCGACGGCAGGACGCGCTGGAACACGGTCCGGTTCCCATCCACCCGGAAAATTCCTATCTGGGCAACGTTGTCCGCACCGTCATCCCTCTCCAGGCACCGCGCGCCGGTTTCCGGCTCGTAGCACCAGCGACCGCCGATGTACACGTCATCGCCTGCGGTCCAGACGGCCGCGCCGACGAGGGTGATATCGGTCAGCTTCCGCATCTTCCACGTTGCGAACGGATGTTCGCTGGTGCACATGTAGGGGTGAAACACGCCGCCGTCGCAGCGCATGAGCATCGCGGCATGCCCGTTCGGCAGGATTTCGAGGTGGCACTCGCTGGGCCGCTCTTCACCGGAATGGATTTCGCGCACGTTCCTCCATCGCCGGCCGTCGCGGCTCTCAAACCATCGCACCGCGCCCCACGGCCGTTTCGAGCTCCACGTGTACGCGGCGCAGTAGTGTTTCCCGGCGAAGAATTCCGGACGCCAGAGGATGTAGTTGCCAGTGCCTTCGTAACGCGTCCAGTTCGTCCACTCATCACCGTTCTCGGTAGACGCGGCGCCGGATGCGCAGGCGGTGACTTTGCCCTCCGGCACACAGAAGCCGACGGCAAAAAGGCGCTCTCCATCCGTGTAAAGATGTGTATCGCCCATGCTGCCCGGTCCGCAGACCACGGCAACGTGCTCCCATGAGATTCCCCCGTCGCGGCTGCGCAGAACAATAATCCTGGCAATTCCACCGCCGTGGACGTCCCCCTGGCGGTAGGAGATGTAGATGTTGCCCTTGAACCAGCAGGCGCCGGGGAATGCATTATGGCGAGCATCGTCGGTAATTCTCCTTATTGAACGTATAATCATATTTTTCCAATAATTCGCAAGGTTATTTGCCGGCAGTAACAGCGCTGATTTCAAGAATTAGCGCCTGCCTGGTAACGACCTTGTCCTTCCGCCTGAAGACCGGCGTTTCATAGGTGTCCAGGACTATCCTGCTGACCATGTCCCGTACCGCGTACCCGTACCCCTTCCCGACGGGCAGACCCCGGGCCGCGGCGTCTATCTCGTATTCCACCTCCTGGTCCTTGTCCGCGATGTTGGCGAAGACCAGGCCGAAAGTCCCGTCCGGCGCCTTCCAGGCGGAATGCAGCACGGCCGGGAACACGCGCTCCTTCTCGGCGCCGGGATTCCAGGGCGGCGTGGTCACCGTCGGCACGGCGTTCAGAAACGCCGGCGGCTCGACCATTTCCCCGCAGGTGAGGAACTTCCGGCCCTGTCCCGTCCTGAGGTTGGCAAGGTAGGTAGTATACTGGGGCTCGAAGTGCCATCCAGAGGCGGTCCAGCCGAGCTGGTCCCCGCGCACAAACTGATAGGCCAGGGGAATGGATGCCCATGGGGGATAGGTTTCATACTTGGGCTCAAAGGTGCATCCGTAGAGCAGGATATAATCGTGGTAGATGCTTGAAAAGAGCGGGATGTGATCCGGAGGACTCGCATATCGGAACTGGAGAGATCCGTCAAGCGCGCCGACCGTCGTCTCATCCGTGGTTTCCGAAACGAAGATCATTTCCGGATTGATGGGCTTGACCGCCTCGCGGACGCGGGCAATAAGGCGCCGGTTGCCGTCCGTCAGCCATTTGCCGCCGCCGAGCGGATGCCCGTGTGCGGGGTTATAGCACTTTTCCCATCCAGGAAAGGAGTCGTAGTAAATGCCGTCCGCGCCGCAGGTCGCGAGCATCTTCGCCACCTCTACATGCAGGTCCTGGAACCTGGCGGACGCCGGACACATCGGCGTCATGTTCGCATAGCCGCTGCCCGCTTTTTCATCATAGACAATGGTACCGCCGCCGCCGAAGTGGATTTGCCCCTCCTTCCCGCCCTGTTTTGTGAACCAGTCGAACTTCGTGTTGTAGTATGCGCCCTGCACGTACGGCACGACGCGCGCGCCGTTTTCATGAAGCTGCTTGATGAAGACCGGCCAGCCCTTGAGCCCGAAGCCGGGCGGGGAGTACTCGCCCTGGGCATAACCAAGGTGCCCGTTTTCCCAGCCGTAGTGACAGTAGGCGAACGGCAATCCCGGATACATTCGCCGGTAATTCCCCTGCATCGCGCCGGTAACCTTGCCGGAAAGGACGTCCTCTTCCGTACCGCCTATCTCATACATCAGCATGAAGATGGGCAGGTCTTTGTACCACCGGGGCGTGTCCTTTGAGGAATGCAGGGGGCCGAACGCCGTGCACCATTTCTGCTGAACGGCCCACTTGCGGTATATCTTGCTGGCGGCCCACCAGGTCCCGTCGAACGTGCCGAGCACAGTCTCGAAGGGCATATCATAGATGTTGCCCCCGGTCATGTTGTTCTCCGGGTAATTGATGACCTGCGCGGTCAACTGCTTCTCGTTCGAGACGGACTGGAAGCTGAAATTCTTCTCATGGGCGTCGCCGTCTTCCGTCGCGCAGTACAGGCCGGCCCTGTCCGAGTAGAGCGCCCACATCTGCAGGTTCATCCAAGGGCTCAGGTCCGAGCGGCTGTAGGGGTTTTTGATCAGCCGGCCGGAAACCTGCGGGATCACCAGGTAATCGTCCGCGCCGTCGGGAGTCATCGGCGTCAGCGACGCCAGCCGCGGGAAGTGGACTTCGTTGATAGCGCAATCCTTTATGCCGCCGGAGACCTTGATGTGCCAGCGGGCCAGCCTCTCCCCCTGCGGCAAGCGCACGGTGACGCGCACGTTAAGCGTTTCCTTTGTGCCCGGAACCCTGACCCCGATCCAGTCCAGCGTGAGCTTGCGTCCGTCTCGGGACATCGTACTCCTTCGTGAAGCGCACATGGAATCGCTGGTCAGGAAGAGCCTGGGCGGCACCTGTGCCGCGGGGTCCCATTCCGGCTTCCAGTCCGGGTTCACCAGCCGGAGCTGCCAGACCTCGGAACCGTACGGCCCCAAGAACTCGACGCCCCGCGCCGGGTCGCTTATTGAGGCGATCCGGAAGTTCAGGTCCTTGCCGTAGAATTCCACCCTGAACCTTTCCGAAGAAAGCCCGATGCGGCCGGCGCGTTTTCCCTTCCCCTCCCAGACGAGGGCGGCCAGGCGCTGGGCGGCAGGCGCGATCTCTTCGCGCAGTGCCAGCTGC
>CAYQXZ010000068.1:0-1069 GCA_964421645.1 uncultured bacterium | reverse complement strand
CCAGCTGCTCAAGCACGGCCGGCGCAGGTTCCCGCGCCTTCTGCAGGAACGCCCCAATCTCCGGCGCCAGGGCAGTGACCCGCGCTTCCGGCAACAGTCCCGCCGCGGCATCAGCCTGCGCGGTCTTCAGGTCCGCGTCCAGCCCCGCGAGCAGGCGGCCAAACTCTACCACGTCTATGGTGGTCAGGTCGTCCAGCTTCGCCAGCCCGTCGGCCATGAAACCCAGCTCAACGTTCTCCGGCATCCGGCCGGCGTCGGGCGTGTATACAAAGAAGTATTCCTTCCACTCGGGCGACAGCGTTTCCGGCGCGCCGACCGGGACGTCGCGCGGACCGCCCTTGGACGGGTATTCCCGGACGCAGGCGGTCAACTGCCCGGTGCCCTTCGCCCAGACACGGGTGACCAGGGACCGGCCTTCCTTGACCGGATACCTGCCGACCGTCTCCGCGGGAGTGATGTAACTGCCGTTGTAGACCGTGCCGCCCTTGCCGAACTCCAGCGCATACTTGCCCGAACGCGCATCTTCCGAAGCCCGCAGGTAGCCGGCCGGCGCATTCCGCACGCCCCAGGACACGGGAAAGCGGATATCGGTCGTGCCAAGGTCCCAGCCGGCGGACATGACATATTCAATGCTCGCGTTCACGTGGGAGTACATCTCCTTGTAGCGCCAGTAGCCCTCGAACCCGCCGTCCGAGACGATGCTTCCCTGGACAGAAACCGCGGCGGCGGAAAACAACAGAAGGAAAATATACAATGCTCTTGAAAACCTCATTATTGCACCGCCTTTTTTCCCTTTGCCTATTCTATTGAAACCAAGGCATACGTGTCAATCAGTTCAAAAAGAACCTGCGTTTTCTTCCCCGTCTTCTTTATGCGCCATTCCGGAACGGTATCGGTGGGCGGGAAAATGACCTTTATGGATTTTATCCCTTCAAGGTTTATCTCCAGCGCGCAATTTTTCTGCGGCTCCCTACAGAGATTTACCAGGTGGACTATTCTCCTGTGCTTTTCCTTCTGGACCAGGAACTCCGTCAGCATCCCGCGCTTTGCGTTCACGGTAAATGCCTGC
>CAYQXZ010000067.1:0-9571 GCA_964421645.1 uncultured bacterium | reverse complement strand
GATATTTCCATATCGGAATAACTTGAGTCTGTCATCACGGGCAGGACATTCTTTATTGAGGCGCTTCCTTCCTGGCCGGGGTGGTAGTAAAGAAAGTTGCGGAAAGGAATGAGTAAATCAACAAGGCGCTTTTCTATCAATTCCAGCCATTCCTGATACTCGGTATATGTTTCAATAGCTCTTCTCATCGCATTCTTCTCAAATGCGGCATTGTAGGCAATGACAGAGCCTGAATTACCAAGCAGGTTCTTCAACTGCCTCAATATCTCTTGCCGCGGGTCTTCATCTCCGGGGGCAAGGTACGAGTGATGCTCCGGTTCTGCCCCATCATTTCTTACAATATGCAGAGAGTACTGGAAAGGTATTGTTTCATACGGTCGTGAATTATCGTAAGCAGGTACCGCAGGATTTATTGTCTCAAAATCGAGGAAATACAGGGGGTATTCAAGCTTATCAAGAAAAGTTCCTATGCCATCCCTGTCAATGTGAGGCATAGCGTTTTTATGGCACTTGATCTGAATTCTCTGCTTATCATTGAGGCCGTCGTCACAGGGGATATCGGAGATGCTGTGTATTCCGTTTTCTATAAGTTCATAGGGCCTGTTCTTGCCTGATACCAGGCAAAGGACATTTCCTTTTTCAGGTAGAAAACCTTGGCATACACTCTCAAGAGGACATGAGTAAGGAGAACTGCAGTGCGGCCCGATCTTTATGTCGGGCGGCTCTTTTTCCTGTATAGCTTCATGCATATGCTTCGCATTTGAATCAATTGAGGGAATTATCTCATCCACGTAACTCGTGACGTCCACCATGGTCAACAACTTTTCAGGTTTTACAGCACCTTGACGTATGTACTGATTGTTTATGTGCATGATATAACACTTGCGTATTTTCAGTCCTGCACCTTCATAGACACGTTTCTGGAAAGCCGCGTCGTAATAATGTTCTTCCTTTGCCTTTGTGGAGCTTTTGACTTCAATCAGGTCCCAGGTTCCTCTACCAACCGGATTGAGTATATCGGCCAGGGCATATAACCGTTCAAAGATGAACCCGGCTTCAAACAGCGGTTTCCCAGACCTGGCGGCTTTCATAGATTTCTCTGTGTGCTTTTCGGGTGCCGGGTCCCTCGCCAGCAGGATTCCTTCCGGAAATAGTTTATGCGCCAGTTCTCCGATGGCTTTCCCCTGGTCAAATAGAGCCATTGTCCCGGCATCCGCCTCTGGTATTTCCTCCTTGCGGTTATATTCATACCACAGGAGCTTGTGGCACTTTAATCCGTCCATGAATTTACTCTTGGATATGAAGGGTGCATTTTTGTTGTTCATGAGAGTTTCTCCGGTATTTGTCTTGTGTAACGCGATAGACAGCGTTATGGTCCAATGTCCATTACACAATTATATCCCAATGTGCATACGAAATGAAAAGAGTGGGCAAGCATTCCGTGCTTGTATTTACATTGCGCTATATATTGATGCCCGTCGAAAACAGGAGAAGACTATTTGGGGTAGTCCTTCAGAATATTATGTCCAGTGCGATAGGGTCCGTCAGGAAGGTTAATCAGACCGTTATCGAGTTTCTTCTTGCACTCTATTTCCCCTCGAAAAGTGGTCCAGTTTTTCCCGAGCATTATACCGGTGAAACAGGAATTGGTCAGGTGTGGACGGTACGGATGAATTCCGAGGGGGAGAGGATGGGGATATTACGGAATTTCTTCAGGGATTGCAGATGTTTTGTGTCTCCGGAAATTATGTAATCTGCCTTGCCTTCCGATGCGCATTCCAATATGCGGTTATCCGACTTGCTTCCTCTTATGATGGAAACCGCTTCCTTTGGGGTAATCAGTGTGGCGGTCTCCTTAATGTCTTCTATGGCATGTAAAATCTGCCAGTCCGACCAGTTGAATTTCTTCTTCAATACGTCTGCAACCTCTGCCAGTATATGTTCCGACACCAGTATTTCTATTCTTCCTTCTCTTGCAAGGTGTCTTATTTCCTCCGGCTTGCCTCCGAAAAGAATTGCGGAAATATAGACGTTGGTATCAACAACCACGTGGATAGCGGGAGGGTGTTTCATCGTTTCTGCTCTCCGCGGTATTCATCAATTATCTTCTCCACATCCCTCTCATCCTTTATCCGCATCCGCTTTGCCGTTTCCTTGCCCCATGCCCTCAATGTCTGCCATCTTCTTTCGGAAGCGATATACTGTTTCAGAGAACGCCTGAGCAGTTCACTGCGGCTAATCTCGCTCTCCTCGGCCGCATTGTTTATCATTGAATAAAGTTCTGGCGATACTGACATGTTGATAACCATTCTGTTTCTTGACATTTTATCCTCCGATATCGGGTAATAACTTTGTAATACCATTATACCTCCGGATAATTTTCTGTCAATGTCCGGCACTTAAGGAAATTTTTCAAGAGCCGGCCAAGGGGGTCAGGAGAAGTATTTTTTGCGGAGGCGGTGGAACATTGTACCGAGGAAAATCATCGCGGCCCCGGTCACTATCAGGAATACAGGCCAGTCCATTCCGCCGGGTGAAAAATATTCTGCGCCAATCTTGAATATGTAAATGACCAGGAAAAGGAAGCCCAGACTTAAAAAGACAAGGTTCTTCAGCCGGACGCTCGCAAATATAACCCCGCAGGACAGGAACGGAAACGCGGCTTCCCAGAATCCGTTATAGTCACGCGGGAAATGCCCGCCGAGAGCGAGGGCGGCTCCGAGAAATTCCGAAATGCCGCATGCGTAAAGGAAATTGCCGAGGATGTTTCTGCCGTCTCTTGAAAATGAGTAGCCGAGGAAAACATGGGTAAGGCCTCCCGCAAGCGTGGCATAGAGTCCCCAATCGCGAATTATTCTGCCTGGGTCCAGGGTCGCGATGACTCCGAAAAAGAGCCATGTCCCGAAGCCGATTGCGAGAATCAGGAAGAATATGTTCTGCAGTACACGGTAGGAGACGAGATAGGTGATAAACAATATCCCAGGGATGACAATACGCCAGGTATATGCCTGTCCCGTGAGTCCCGCAACCTTGAATACGACGTGAATGCCGAGCGCCATGAGCAATGCAGAGACCAGAAGAAATACGTTGCCCGTTATCCTGAAGCGCGGATGATGCTCCAGCAGTATGCCGGCGGCGTATAATGCGATTCCTGAGCCGAGTGAAATAAGTATTTTCGCGGCGCCGTTGAGCGTTTTCCAGTTCTGGCTGACGAGAAACGCTATCCCGAGGAAGACTATTATCCCGCCCAGGTAGGAAAGGATAACCGGAACGTTCAGTCTGAAAAGGTCTTTTCCCGAGGGCTGTTCATCCGGGGCAGAAGGTGACGGCGGAAATACCGAATCCAGAGCCCCAAGCAATTCTTCTTTCGTTATGAGTCCCTTTCCAGCCATTTCTTTAAGGTTTTCTATGAGGGAATTTTTATCCATTGTCCTGTCCTGTGACCCAGCCTGTGAATCTGAATGACCACAGGTCTCCGTAGCCGGGAAGGTCAACTTTTCTGCTCGTTCCGTGTCCTGCAATATACCAGGCGGGGTAGTCATGAGGTCCGAAAATACCGGATACCAAATCGTATGAAGGAGAATTATTCTCAATTTCGTAGCCGTCCGGAGATTTCAGGTTGGCGTCAAGCACGAATCCCGATGCTTCTTTTACAGAGATTTCCCTGGCGCTGTTATTTTTTACATTATAGAAAAATAATCGCAGCGGTTTTGCATGGAGGCCGTGCCCCGATATGCCGGTTTGCTGAACGATGAGGCGTCCGCCGAGGACGGAAACGTTTGTAAAATTGTAATCTCCGATGCTGTATATGAAGTTATATTGAGGTCGGGGAGCAAATGCCCGCGGCAGTGAGACTGCCGCAATCACGAGAAGGACCATGAGAAGCGGAATGGAAAAAGCGACGATAACAGGAATGTTTTTTTTGTCCATCTTCGCATCTTTTAACTGCAAAGCCGTTTACAATATAGCATCCTGAAACGGCAGTGTCAAACTCTGGAACTATCCCGGTAAGAATGAACTTGTGCAGCCGTTAAGATGGCGTTCGGGATGAGGCGTGGATGAGGGAGCGTATCTTGTCTGAAACGCCGTGAACAAGCAGGTCCTCAAGCGGAAGCGGCAGAACCGCGCTCCAGTTCTCTCCGCTCACGGTGCCGGGCGTGTTTATTCTGAAACCGGACTGCCTGCCCCGCAGGATGTCGCCGGAAACGTTCAGCCAGTCAAAGATGAGCTGTATGGAGAAGATTGACCGTGCCTCAAGTATGAATCTTAGAGCCGACTCCGTGACTGCGGGAGAGGCTTTTTCACGCATCGGGCCCCCGATCCCGAGATGCTTCCAGAAATCCTTTCTTTCCCCGTCCGAACTCTCCTGTTCCCACCACGCATTCCAGTTGGACGTGTCGTGGGTGGAGAGTACCGAGATGGAAAGGTTACGGTATTTTTCGGGCGGCAGGAATTCCTGCGTTCCCTGCCAGTCTTTCATCCAGCGCTGAACGTCAATGCCGGGTATGCCGAGCGTCTCCATGGTCAGCCGGCATACGGGCGGGATAACGCCCAGATCCTCGCCGCAGAGGAATATTCCGGCGCTGTTGATCATCGCGGAAAGTATCTTCCTTCCGTGTTCTTCCCAGGCGTTTTCGTCGGGCGGGTCAAAAAAACCGTTCATGCCCTCGTTGTTCAGCGGTTCTTCCAGCGGTATGCTCCAGATGCGAAACAGGCCGACCACGTGGTCCAGCCGCAGAATATCGTAAAATCCGGAGGCGCATCTCATCTTCTCGTTTATGTAGCCGTACCCGTCCGAAGCTATTTTTTCCCAGTCGTAGGTGGGCATGCCGGGGTTGCCCCAGCGCTGTCCCTTCGCGGAAAAGACGTCCGGAGGCGCGCCGGCGGCAAGGGACATCTTGAAGAATTCCGGGTGCGCCCAGACGTCCGCGCTGTCGCGGTTGACCACGACGGGCAGGTCGCCCATCAGGAACACGCCCTTTTCTGCCGCGTACGACCTGGCATCCCTGAATTGCCTGTAAAGCAGGCTTTGCAGCCATATCTCAAATTCCAACTCATCCCTGTGTTCCGAATAGAGAGCATCTATGTCAGCGCCGGAACGGTTCCTCCAGGCATCCGGCCACAGGTACCACGGTTTTCCCTCAAAGAGCCGCTTCAGCACCTTGAACGCCGCAAAATCTTCAATCCATCGGTTTTGTTCCCTGAACTCGTCAACCTCCCCCTGGCGTTTCTTGCCCGCGTTAAGATACATGTCCTGCAGAAGCTCCAGCTTTTCGTTTTTTATCCTGTAATCCACGTGTCCGCCGCTTACCGCGCGCCTGCCTCTGCCGACGGCCGCATACATGGGTTCAAGGGCAAAGGAACTTATTGATTCATACGGGGAGAAGTTATTGCCCACTTCATTCATGGGCAGGAGCTGGATGATGGAATTTCCCGTCTTCACGCACCAGTCAACCAGAAGCTTGAGGTCTTTGAAGTCGCCGATGCCGAAACTCTCCCGTGAATAGACGGAGAATAACGGCGTCAGCACGCCGCTTCTCTTTCTTAAACGCGCCGGTTCCCTGTTGTTCAGCAATTCCACGTTTCTATTATACATGTTTTTCCGCAAGCACGAAACGTGTGAATATCTGTTATTCCGGAAGGAGGAAACAGGAACAGGCGTTTGACAAAGTCTGTGGGGAATACTAAACTTGTTACACTTAAATGTAAATCATTTCTATTTGCACTGCTGCGCGGTTATAAACTGCATTTGACCGGCTTTTGCAGGGACTGGCGCTGAAAAAGGAACGATATCAATGTACGGGCAAAAGAAATCTTCCGAAGAGAGAGTCCAGAGATGGTTTATAATTATAGGCGCACTGCTGGCTCTCTTCTTGCTGAACGCCAGCATGAATGGTGAATTGCCGGGGATGCTGAATTTTCTCAAGGCTCCAAAAGTTCAGCTGTTCACGATTGTCCTGACGGCCATCCTTATGGAGGGGTTTGCCTTTCTTCTGCTCGGCTCCTGCCTTTCCGGGATGATAGAAGTTTTCGTTCCGCGCGAGATCCTTGAAAAGCGGTTCCCGCGGAAAAGTTTCCCGGCGGCGGTTGCGGGTTCGCTGTTGGGGCTGTGCTTCCCGGTTTGTTCGTGCGGTAACATCCCCCTGACCAGGAGGCTCATGAAGAAGGGCGTTCCGGTTGCCGGGGCGGTCAGCTACCTGCTGGCGGCTCCCGTGATTAATCCGGTCACAATTATCTCAACCATCCTCGCATTCCCCGGCACCAAAATAATCTCCCTTGAGAGAACCGGGATGGCATTCCTCGTTGCGTGCGCATGCGGCATCATATTCGGCCGTTATGACACGGCAGAGATACTTCGGGATACCTCTGCGGAAGAGGTTTCATGCCACCATCATTCCTCTTCGCCCAGGATAATCCAGGCGCTGCACCATGCCGAGCACGATTTCTTCCTGACAGGCAAGTACTTTGTTCTCGGTGCGGTTACGGCAAGTCTCTTCCAGGTTTGCGTTCCGCGTACCGTGCTTGGCAGTCTTGGTCAGAATTCCGTCATCTCCATTTTGCTTCTCGGCATCCTGGGCATGGTGTTCTCGCTCTGTTCTTTTGCCGATGCGTTCGTGGCGAGCACGTTTACCGCTTTCCCGTCAACCGCAAAGGTTGTTTTCATGACGGCGGGTCCGATGGTCGGCATCTCGCTGATATTTCTCTACATGGGCACTTTCAAGCGGAAATTTTCCGTGCGCCTGATTATGCTTGTCGTCGGAATTATCTTCGTGCTCGGCCTTGTCAGGGGCATTGCGGGAGGTTGATATTCACATGTGGAAAAAAGAACCTTTTTATCGCCTGCTGGTACTGTCAGCCTGGTTTGTTTTCCTGCTTGTCATGCTTTTTGGGGGCCGGTACCAGACCTATATCAGGAAGGGCTACGGCGTACTGCTTGCCGGAGGCCTGGTTATCCTTCTTGCCCTGATATGTACCGGGGCGCGCAATGTCAGGGACAGGTCGGCACATCATTTAAAGTACACGACGTCGCTGGTGTTTTTGATTCTTGTTTTTCCGATACTGTTGACGATTGCCGTCAGGCCGGGCAGTCTTTCCACGTTTGCAGCAGCAAGCCGCGGCATAAGCACTTCCCTGGCAGGTTCGGATGAAAACCTGATGGATGCCCTGCAATCGCAGATTGAAAGCGAAGGGGCTTTCAAAAAGCTGAATATCAAACAGATCATTACAATTGCGGACCGGGAGCCGGACAAGATTGAGGGCATGCAGGTTTCCGCGGAAGGATTTGTCTATAATCAGCCCGCGCAGCCATCCGGTTCGTTCATGCTTGTCCGTTTCCTGATAACCTGCTGTGCGGCGGATGCCACTCCACTCGGCGTGGAGGTGCGCTCCGAAGAAACGCTGCAGCTCCCTAAGGATACCTGGGTGAGGGTGCAGGGCACGGTAAAGGTTGAGAACGGCAAGCCGGTAATCACCCAATCCGGTGTAACGCAGGTGCCGAAACCATCAAATGCCTATCTCTATTGAAACGGCGTGTGTGTAGGAGGAAATATGGAAGAGCATACTTTTATCTGGATGGCGGGATTTGCCATTGCCGCGGCCCTGGTAAACGGCCTCGGGATACTTGCGATTTACAGGTACAGGCAATGGGCTGAAAAAGTGAAGGATTATTTTATGTGCTTTGCCGCGGGGATATTGATTTCCACTCCCCTGATATTGGCCCTGCCGCAGGCTGTCAAATCCAACAGCCACGCGGGCCCTGTTGCCCTGGTAGGATTCCTGTTTATGTATTTCTCAAACGAGCTGATAAAGCGGAGCACGCATAAAAAGGAACTTGCCTTCGGGGTAACCGCGGCAGAAGGTATAGGCATCCATTCCTTTATTGACGGCATCATATACGCGGTAACGTTCAATGTTTCAATCGTTACGGGTATCCTTTCGGCCACGGGCCTGGTCGTGCACGAATTCGCCGAAGGCATCATTACCTATCTCTTCCTGCTGAAGGGGGGAGTTAACAAAAAGATTTCAATCTTATACGCTTTTCTGATAGCCGGTCTTACCACTCCGGTTGGAGCATTTGTGGTTTATCCCTTTATTGCCAGGGTGGGTGAGTCTGCGCTGGGGTTAATGCTGGGGTTTGTATCAGGAGTTCTCTTATACGTTTCGGCGGCTCATCTTCTGCCGGAAACAAGAGAGCACGAGAAAGGGCACAGTATCGCGGCTTTCCTTGCGGGCATTGTCCTTGCCGTGTTTATCGTGGTTAGCGGCGGCGGATAACGCTTACGGGCTTAATCCTCTTTTTTTATTTTGCCTCTGCTCTGTGCGCCGGCGACGTGAAATACATCAGCACGGTTCCCGCGAGTCCGACGATTATTGCGTAAGAGAAACCCCACGGTGCGCCGATGCCTGTCCAGAGCGCACCCACAACCATGCTTGATGCAAAGTCACCGATGCCGTTGACGGTGCCCAGGACGCCGTAGGCCGTACCGGCGATAGAGTCGTTCACATAGTCCCTGACCGCCACTCTTTCCATCGTATCTTCCCATGCTATAAAGATTCCCCCGAGAATAAAACATCCGGCAAACCACCAGAGAGAAGGAAGTGCCACCGCGAAACCGATGAAACTGGCTACCGCAACGGCGTATCCTGCGGCAAGATAGCGGGTTCTGCTGAACCTGCTGCTCAATGCCCCTATGGGATAACATGCTATTGCATAAACCATGTTTCGCAGAAGATAGAGCAGGGCGGCATAGCGCGAGGCTTGAAGAAAACCCATGGACGGGGCAAGGACGGTGCTGACACGCAGAACCATGAGCGTGGGTGCGAAATCGGCCATCCCGAAAAGGCCCACGGCGAGGAGAAACGAACGGTAATCCCGGGGCATGGCGCGAAGGGTGGTCATGAACCTCATTTCGCTGTTGCGCGGGCGGCGTTTCTCCGTAACCAGGAAAACCATTGACAGCACCGACAGGATTCCGGGTATCAGCGTCACCAGGAATATGAACCTGAAAACTCCGCCGTATGCGGCAGCATTACCCGGCAGCCATGAATTCACCCTGGCCACTATGTGGGTGTTGGTGGACGCCCATGAAAGAATTGCAAAGGCTGTCAGCGGTCCGGCCACCGCTCCTGCCGTATCTCCCGCGCGGTGGAAACCGAATGCCTTCCCCCTGTCCTCCGGGGCAATAGATTCTGCGAGCATTGCATCGCGCAGGGGCCCTCTTATTCCACGCCCTAACCAACCGACGGCGCGGCTGACAAGAATCAGGGGCCATGCAAGGGCAAATGCAAGAACGGGGATGGCTGCCGCGGTGAGGGCATAGCCTGCCACTGACCAGGGTTTCCGGTGACCTATCTTATCGCTCTGGTATCCTGCCCCGAGCTTGGTGAAACTTGAAAGAGCGTCCGCAACACCCTCAATAAATCCAAGCGAGGCGGCGGAGGCCCCGATGGTCTGCATGAACTGCGGCAGTACCGACGTTGCTATTTCGTGACAGTAGTCGCTCATGAAACTTGTCAGCCCGAATCCGAAGACGTTCCTGTTGAGCCATTTTGCTTTCATTTCAATCACCTC
>CAYQXZ010000066.1:5295-9575 GCA_964421645.1 uncultured bacterium | reverse complement strand
AGCGATGTAAACCTTGCATGCACGGGACTGGGCATAGGAACCCTGACCCGGACTGATATGGCCCAGCAGTTGGGGTTTGACCTCTCCCTTGCATCCGAGGTGGTACGCTCGGAGGGAAAGACCGAGGTTATACTATCAACGCCTCCTGAAAGCCTGGCACTACAGGGAAACCTTTCATACAAGAAAAAATACATATTCCGCGAGGATACGCCCGTCATACAGGTGCAGGTTGAATTGACCAATCAGGGCGCAGGTGGAATTATCGGGTGGAGAATGTACAGCGACCTCGCCGCTTCATCGGAGGGCAGGGCAAACGTTTTCCAGGAACATCAGGAGTCAGCGGGACGCACAGAGAATGTCTGGGCTGAGAATAATCCTGCGGATGCCAGAAAGTGGGGTATCTGGGAGTCAGCCGGAAGCGGCTGGGGAGGAGTGGATACAGGCATGGGACAGACCGTTTTTTTCTGGACCCGGCCGGAAGGCATAGCGGCGATATACAGTTACGCCGACGATAAATCAGCCGCATATGAAATGCGGATGCAGGAACCGATAGACCGGGGAGAAACCCTTACCCGGAACTTTCTTATCATCCCTGCCGCCACGGATAGTCCGCGCAATGAACTGGCGGAATTGAAAAAGGAACTGCCCGGCGACCTTGAGAAACTCATCGCATCGGACAGCGGAGAAGACCTCCCCAGGGTTAAGATAGACCACAAGATTGACAGGAAAGAGGCAAAAGACAATCTTCCTCCTTTCCAGAGCGATGCCTGGTACTTCGGCGGGCCGAACGGTTTGCAGGTAAGGTACGGACGGTATCTCAACCAGCCGCCGGATTTTACGGGAAACTATCCATCTCTTCCAATATACGATACGGGAGTGGGACTTGGCGGAGGCTTGTTCGGGTACTGGTACAGCGGTAATGCAATACGGGTTTTGATAAACGGTGCGGATATTTTCGCGCAGAAGCCGGCAAAAATGACGGAAGAAAGAGAGGGGGTTAACGGTTATCTGCGGATGTCATGGGAACTGGAGAAAGGCGGCCAGGTCATCCTGAATTTCACCATACCCGAAGACGGAAGCGCAATATACTCCCGCATTGACGTGGTGCCGGGGGAATTGTTCATACGGGACATACAGGTGCGTCTGAACTGTTATCCCGGCGGTTTCGGACCGGCCTATAAGGAACCGTCACACCGCTGGGTGGTAACTTCTAAGGGCGAGTGGGAGGTGCCGCAGGACTACAAGGGAACCTTTCCCGAGGCGCCGGTTGAAAAGGGGGAAGAGTGGATATTTTATGCTGATAAGTTACAGAGCAAGGGGTCCCTGGGACTTGTTTTTGACAGAGATGAAGGTCCGTCGGGCAGGGTTCGCATGAGCAGCTACGGGGAGACGACGGAACTGAACTATGGCGGGGAGACAAGGCATATACATCTTGCTTTTTATGCTTTTGAAAAAGACAATGAAACATCCAGGAACAATTTCCTGTCATCCATTGAGGGACAGAAGGCGCTGCTGAGCGCCGGACCTTACTGGCCTGATGCTGTGGAGGAACGGGCGGCTGCCGCAAAACTTGTCCAACCAGATATAACATTCACTGAAAAATCCGACAGAATCCTGCTTGTGGGAAGAACGAGCAGGTACCGCTTCTACCTCGTTGAGGCAGCACTTTTAAAGACGGGTTTTTCAGGCAAGGTTGATGTGGCCCATCTGAATTACAATACGCCGGAAGGAGGGATTTTCGGATTTCCTGTCAGCGCCCAGGGTATTTCTGCATACCGCATGATTGTTTTTATAGACACGCCATACCTTTACCTTCCTCCGGCAATGTGGCAATTAACCGAGCGTTTCATAATGTCCGGCGGCACAGTTGTTTTCTTGGGAAACCATGCATTCGGAGGGTACAAGGGCAGTAACATTGCGCGGCTGATTCCTGTTGAATTTGATTATTCAAAATTGACAAAGGGCGCTGCACATATAACGCATGACATACTTAATGACCGTGCGCCTTATGCCACGCTGGAACCGCCTGTGAAAGACAGCCCGATTACAAATGGGCTGGATTATTCCGCACCCCCTCAGGTATCGGTCTACAACAACAAAGTCAAGAATGATTCTGTGGTTCTTCTGAAAGCCGGAAGTAATCCCGTGCTCTCTTGCAGGAAGGCAGGCAAGGGTATTGTGTATTCTTTCCCTGTATGCCT
Organism: uncultured bacterium; assembly: GCA_964421645.1. Classification (GTDB taxonomy): domain Bacteria; phylum Ratteibacteria; class UBA8468; order B48-G9; family JAFGKM01; genus JAFGKM01. The sequence goes on along the minus strand of CAYQXZ010000066.1, from coordinate 7,374 downwards.
GACGCCGAACTACCACATCCCGTACGACAACGATGAACCGGAATACGAGGGCAGTTCCGTAATACCTATCAAGGCGGAGCCACCGGGAGAGAGGGATAAGAGCATATTCATGTGGAGCCAGTATGATTCCCTCTGGTACGGCTTGGCAACCGCAGCCATCCACGGGGAAGGGGCCATCGCGGCAAAAGAAAAGCCGGCTCCGCAGCAAAAGGTTTCTTTCAGCATGGTCGTGGGTGACTGGAAAGGTTTGTGCAAAGTCTACCGGCGGGGATATCAATTTCCCGTTAACATCAGTTTCTCTGATGCAGCACGCGGAGATATTGCGCTTTCTCTGGTTGACCCATGGAATAAGACTGTATGCAAAAATACAGTAAAATATCAGGATACTCAAGTTTCCCTGAAAATACCCACGGAAGGTCTCGCTTTCGGACAATATACGGTCATTGCCGAGAGAGACAGGGAACAGATTAAGGATTTGATAAATATACTGCCTGACTACCGGTACAGGGAAAACCTCTTCATAACAACACTTGGCGGCCCGGATTTTTCGGACGACGCCGAAGATCAGTATCAACTTCTTAAGGAGGCAAAGGAAGACGGGTTAAATCTGATAAGAACCACGGACCAGTACCGTCCGGACCTGATTCGATGGCCCGCTCGATGGCGCCGCGAACTTGCAGAAAGGGTTATGCTCTCCGGGATGGTGCCGGCTCACATGGACCAGATTGCCGGAGGATGGGGTTCTCCCGCACACCAGTCAGACGAAGAACTTACCAGGGATGTGCAGGCTTCCCTCGGGATGCTTGAACGTTTCTGGGGTATGGCACCCCGGGGTATCATGACGTATATCTTTGATGAACCCGGGCACCTGGAGTTCGTCAAGGATTGCAAGGTCTGCAACGACGAATACCTGAAGCGTTACGGCGGCGAGTCCGTCCCCAAGGAAAAAGGCACGCCGGGCTACTATAATCTCGCGTCCATCATGGACAGGGCGGCGATAGACGGTTGGATAAGAAAGGCGAAGATATGGCATGAAAAGGACACGGAAAAATTACTTACGCCATGGGGGATAACAAATGAGGGTAGTCTCCTGATGGAACACTCCGTGTGGCTTGCGCGTTCATGGGGCGGGTACGGCGTGGACATGTTTTCATACAGCCCGGGAAACTGGCAGGCGCAGTATGCTTTTGACATGGCGCTTGCGGCCGCGGACTACGACCCGTGCTCCCTGGGATTCCAGATAGAAGCAGGTTCTTACTACGGGGGAACCCCCATAGCGGCTCAGCGCGGACAGGGCATGTACAGCGTCCTTGCACGCGGGGCGCGCCTTATCCAGTGGTTTGACTGGGGGTGGACAAAAATACAGGGGAAACTGGGTATCATGCCCGAGCGTTTTGAGGCCGTAAGAAGGGCATCACTGGAGGCACAGAAGATAGGGCCGGTTCTTGCAGGAATGAAGAGGCCGCAGGCAAAGATGGCGATGCTGGTGCCTTCTGCCCTGCAGTACACGGGAGATGGCGACGAGAGGCGTTCCGCGACGCTGGCTCTTGCTGCGGCGTACAAGATATCGCAGGTAAGTTGCGGAAATGTGGATTTTTTGTATTACCAGCACCTGCGCGAAGGGAAACTTAACGGGTATAATCTTATTCTCCTTGCCGGAAACGAATGGATGGATAACGAAATGCTGGAAATCATACTTGGCTGGGTTGAAAAGGGAGGGACGCTTATCGTAATGCCCCGTTCTCTGATGTATGATGCGGCAACCATCCAGCAGCCGGAAAAAGTAGCATCAACATTTCCTTTCAAGTATTACGGTGCACTTACGGATGTCAAGGTTGAGGGGCTCGACAATAAACCTGCCTGTGCGTGGGAACTGTGGGCGGGAGATGGTAGCACGGTGAAATATAAGTACGGCGACGGAAAACCCGCTGCCGTATCGTTTAATCGGGGTTCAGGCAGGATTTACATATTCGCGTTCGTCCCGGGGTCCGCACAGGTTATGGAACAGATCTTCAGGAATATGGGGATTGACTCCTGGACTGCAAGAAGCGACGACGAGAATGCGTCTGCATGGCTTTT
>CAYQXZ010000066.1:0-5195 GCA_964421645.1 uncultured bacterium | reverse complement strand
AAGGCCGTCTTCAAGGTGGACTGAAAGGGGTGGCTTACGTGATTCAGAAAAGAAAAGCGATTTCCTGTATCTTGTTTTTTTGCCTATTTTCTGCAGTGCGGGTTTTTTCTGACGATGACCTTGAAGCGCTCAAAAAGTTGATGGGCGAGATAATCAGCGTCACGGTTGAGCATAAGACGACCACGGCTGAAGCAAAGGATAATATACCTCCGAGCCAGAGAGATACATGGGATTTTAAAACCGGGGCAAAGACTCTGACAATATCATACAGCCGTTTCCTCAACCAGCCTCCTGATTTTACAGGCAATTACCCGTCCCTTGCAAATTCAGACATGGGCGTCGGCTTTGACGGCGGCTCCTTCGGTAACTGGTACCGGGGCAACGCCATACGTGTTCTGGTAAACGGCTCGGATGTCATGGCGACAAAACCGGCAAGATTGGCCGAGGCAAAGGGAAACGATAACGGATATCTCCGCATTGTGTGGGAACTGGATAATGGCGGAGAGCTGGCTTTGAATTTCACGGTGGCAGAAGGGGGAGAGGCAATATATTCGCGAATAGACGTGGTCCCGGGCGACCTGTCCATAAGTGATCTGACCATATCCCTGACATGCTATCCTGGAGGTTTTGGCCCGGCGTATAAACTGCCTTCTCACCGATGGGTGGTAACCTCAAGCGGCGAGTGGGATATTCCGCAGGACTACAATGGAACCTTTCCCCAGGCGCCGGTTGAAAAGGGGGAAGACTGGATATTTTACGCGGACAAACTGCAGAGCAGGGGTTCCCTGGGACTGCTGTTTGACAAGGCCGAAGTGGAATCCGGGAAGGTTTACATGTCCAGTTACGGGCAGAGTACCCAGCTGAAATATCCGCCGGGTACCAGGCATATACACCTCGCTTTTTATGCGTTTGAGATGGAAAATCAGACTTCGCTTCAGAGTTTCAGGTCTTCACTTGAGATTGAACGTTCTTTACTGAAAGGAAAATAAAGGTAACTGAAATTGGCAGAATGTATCCCGTATTTGTTAAGGGATGACAAACGGAGGAGGGAGAATGGCGAACAAGGTGAAAGTGGTGGTGCTTGTGGTGATTATCCTGGCGGCGCTGGGCTTGATAATGAAGCAGATGCAATCAAACCCCCAGATATCTGCCACCTATGAAAAGACGCTTGTGGATGTTTCGGCAAACAAGGTATTTATTGCGAACCTGAAGACAGCCGAAAAACCGGTCTTCCCGATGGAATCGCCGTTCAGCACGGGGAAAAACGCGTATCCTGCAATCTACTGTGAGAAAGACAAGACCGTTTTTGCCCTGGATTCCAAACCGCTGCCCGAGGGAACGGACCCGATGAAGGTTGACCCGGAACTGATGCTTCCCAGGTGTCCGATATGCGGGGGTCCCATTATCGATGAGCCGGTACTGCCCCAGGGACAGAAGAGTATGGATGTTCCGGGACCCGTGCAGATAATAAAGGTTCCCCGAGAGAAATAATTTGCCTGTACGCAAAGGGGCTGAACCATGCCAGTAAAGATTCTGCGCTGCATTTTTATTTTTTCTGCCCTCCTTGGTACCTTCCGTGTTTTTTCTGATACGTTTCCCATGTACAGTGCCCTCATGGTCAGTGACCCGCCTGTCATAGACGGTGAGTTGAATGAGGAATGCTGGAAGAATGCGGAGAAGACCGCTCCCTTTGTCGCGATAGGAGGAAAGCCGGCAAAAACAAGTACCACGGGCATGCTTTGCTGGGACGAGAAAATACTCTACATCGCTTTTGTATGCGAAGAGCCAGAGATGGATGTCATTGAAAATCGCATAAAAACAGGCCAGATAAAGGACTTTGACCAGTCCATAGAGGTTTTTATTGACAGCAACTATGACCGTTCTTCATATATACAGTTGAGATTGGGGATAACCGGGATGCGCGAAAGCCGGAACGGGGCTGAACTTGCGCCGGAGATACAGGAGGGATGGTCAGCCGCCATACGCAGATACGCCGACAGATGGACGGTTGAAATGGGAGTTCCTTTCCGCCTTCTCGGAGGCATACCGCCTGGGCCGGATGTCATATGGGGACTCAACCTCAACGGCTCAAGGGGCGTGGATCTTGAAACCGATGGATTGTTCTGGTCGGGATGGACATGCTGGTCCGACACGAAAGGTCCATTCGCAGCCCCGGGCCGTTTCGGACGGCTCATCTTCGCCGACTATTCATTGTGGTTACGGTACCGTTACACGGTTCTGACCGGCAATCTGATACAGGAAGTGGCGGATATGCTTATGCGATATCCTCTGGCAGGGAGGCCTTTCATGCAGGAACTCTGCGCCATTGACCGGATGTGGACGGATTTTCTCATGAAACTTGCAGACGCCGGCAGTAATCCTTCGGTCACACATGATGTGCTGTCTTCCGCGGGCGACAGGGTCGTTGCTGCATATGAGGATTTTCTGTCCCGCATGAGACTGGCTGTTATGGAAACGGAATTTCACTGAAACGTTTATTTCTTGCATGCCGGTTTTGACAGGTTAATAGCATGATGTAACGAAAAAATATCATGCCTGATTTAGATATTTGATTCCAGAGAAAAAGGAGGAAAAATGCGAGGGGTTCATAAGAAAGCGGCATGTGTGGCCGCAATTTTTTTACTGCCGATATTATTTAATAACTGTGTTTTTGGGGCAGGCAGCCATCCGCTGGGGCTCAACGAGAACTTCTCCTACGGGATACTGACCAGCGGCTATGAAAGCCCGCATGTCAAATGGGCAAAGCCATATGCGGGCGGCACAATAAAAATTCTTGTAATGGCACCGGAATGGAGCCAGCGGGAGACGGTTGAACTTGCACAGCGTCTATCTATTGATTACACGCCGTGGATGACCTCGGCATTCACGCAGATCGCCGTGCCTGCCGAGTGGTTCTGGATTCCTCCGCCTGTCACACTTATGGATAAACTGCTTCGCAGGTATATCGCTTCCGATTTTGACGTGATAGTGATAGGCAAGCTTGACTGGAAGATGCTTCCGGCCAAACAGCGGTTTGACATTCTGAAAAGGGTTTCGGAAGGGACAGGCCTTGTATATGTGGGGCCTCCGGAAGGAAATGCCGAGATAGACCTCGTATATTCACGCAAGGCAGCACCTCAAGGCGTGGAATTCATAAGAAAGGGTATCCCTTTTTCCTATCTCCCGCAGTTAAAAAAACTGGACGTGGATAAGATCGTTCGTGCAGGGATGTTCGGCAAAGGCAGGGTGGTTGCTCTGGATTACGGACAGAAAGTCCCCGAGGAAAAAAGGCCTGACGGTACTTTTGCGTCGTGGGCAACCATTGCATATCCCGCACTTACCCCTCAGTGGGATAATCCCCAGCCCGGAACCATAGATAAGGATGAACGCTCCAGGGGATATATTCCGCCCGACGAGTGTCCCGAAGCTGAATTCGTGCCTTATGAATACTACCAGTCGTTGGTGGCACGTGCGGTGGTATGGGCAAGCGGCAAGGAATCCGGTTCATTTTTGAGCGACATCTCACTTTCTGACATCGTAAATTACCCGGCATCCGCGCAGAAAGCAACTGTAAAAACGGCTTCCGCACCGTCAGGAAGCGTATTGAACGCGGTTGTTCGAAGCCGCTACGACTCCGCCATAACATACGGGATACCTCCACAGCCGGCAAGAGAGACCAACAGCGTCGCCCTTCCTTCGGTTCCTTCCGGCGAGTATATCCTGGACATATGGCTGGTTTCGTCAGATGGAAAGATATTTGACTGGGCGAGCAGGGGATTTAACGTTAAGGCGGATGTTGAGATAAAGGAGATTGCGCTTGACCGTCCGAGTTACAATTCCGGGGGAAACATTACAGGTACGGTCAGTCTGTCAAGGTCCCTTGCCGGAGGAGAAGTTCTTATTGCGGAACTCTGGGATAACTACAACCGCAAGTTAAAGCAAAAGCAACTTTCGGGTTCCGGAGAAAAATATCCTTTCTCGTTGACTGTGACGCGACCGCTGGTCATAATGCACAGCATCCGCGCCCGGGTGGAAAGAAAAGGGAGTGATGTATGTTCAAAACGTTTTGACTTTCCGGTGCGCGCAAAACTTAAAGGTCTTGACGATTTCAACGAAATAGTCTGGTCAGGCGCGGAAAATTATTTTCTCACACACCTGATGCTGAGAAAACTCGCGGAATCCGACCAGACGGATGCCATAGACGTGGGATGGAGAGGTGGCACCCATGCGCGCAACGTCGCCATGGCCAATCTTGCGGCGGTACCTTATACTGCAGGGTACGGTGGTTTTGCCAGCAAGGTGGTTCCCGTCGCACCCCAGGGACCATGGGGCATACAGAACCTGATGGGTGGTTGTATGACTCACCCGGAGACATGGAAATACATTGATGAATACTTTTCGCTGCAGGGCAAGATCTTCGGTCCGTACGGACCTTTTGCCTGGTCACATGGGGATGAGTCGTACTATGCCAGCAATCCTGATACCTGCTGGTCTGAGACATGCCTGGCGCATCTGCGCGAATATTTGAAGGGAGTCTATCCTGACCTTGCAGCATTGAACAGGGAATGGAAGACCGGCTACAAGACATGGGACGAGGTCATGCCGCTGACATTTGAGGAAGCGCTCAACACCGGAAATTATGCGCCGTGGGTTGAACACCGTCTTGCCCAGCAGTTTGTATTCGGCCGTCTCTACCAGCATACCGGAGAGGCGTTATCTGCCGGTGACCCGGGTGCCATCGTGGGCTTTGACGGCAACCTCGGTTTCGGTTTTCCTAACGGCGGTATAAACTGGTGGGTACTAAAAGACTACATCGGTATACTGCAGTCCTATATCGGCAACAGCGAGCAGATGGAGATAATCCGTTCATTCGCGGGTCCTAAAAACCTGACAGGTATGTGGTACGGCACATACGGTCTTACCTGGCAGGCAGGTCCCAATACTGTTGAATATCATCATTTTTTCCCGTGGTACAGTCTCCTTCACGGATTGAACAGCACGTGGTTCTGGACGATGGGAGGACCGGGCTTATACTCGGGATACGCCCCGGATTTCACCAATATGCCTTTTATGCAGGCAAGCAGGGACGCCCTTTCCGAGATACGTTCCGGCACGGGTAAACTTCTGCTTGCGGGAAAATTGCAGGATGACGGCATAGCCATACACTACTCGGAGGCTTCTCACATAATGGACAG
>CAYQXZ010000065.1:0-9632 GCA_964421645.1 uncultured bacterium | reverse complement strand
GCGGAAGTGGTTATCTTCCGTCCTTCACGGACATAGTCTATGAATTCATTCACGATGCTGGGGTCCGCTCCTCCGTGACTTCCTTCTGCCTGTGGAATGAAATGATTTTCGTCTCCGCAGGCATTGTATCCGTACCTTCTGTTCCATAACCTGATAAAACATTCTCCGGGGGCATCGCCGAAGTTCTCAATGCGTCCTTCTGTTCCTATGATGGTATAGTTCCTCCAGCCGTCCGGCGTGTAGTGGCACTGCTGGTAGGATGCGAATACGCCGTTATCGAGATTCATGAGCATCATGCTGATATCTTCAACGTCTATCACGGGATTGAGACCTTTTTGCGAGAGGGGAGGCCAGTTTGCCTGGACGAAAGCTGCATTACCTCTTTCGGAGGGATCGTGCCTGTCTTTTATCCTGTCGTACAACGTCAGGCCGCCCACCGCGGTTACACGCTTGGTGTATCCCTTGCAGAGCCAGTGGAGCACGTCTATGTCGTGTGCGCCTTTCTGCAAGAGCAGACTGGTAGCTTTACTGCGTTCGGCGTGCCAGTCTTTGAAGTAAGCATCGCCTCCGTAAGATACAAAATGCCTGCACCATCCTGCCTTGACCTCGCCTATCCGTCCCCGGTCAATGAGTTCTTTCATTTTTCTGACAAAGCTCATATGCCTCATATTGTGACCCACATACACTTTTCTCTTAAGGCGCAAAGCCGTAGCAAGTATCCTGTCGCATCCTTCAACCGTAATTGCCATTGGCTTTTCCAGGTAAACGTCTTTGCCTGTTTCAAGGGCGGCAACCGCGTGCTCTTCGTGGAGGAAATCCGGGGAAGTGACGAATACGGCATCAATGTCTTTTCTTGCGAGCATTTTCCTGTAGTCGTTTGTTACGAATGTATCGGGGCCGTACGTTTCCTTGAATTCCAGGAGAACAGCGTCTCTAATATCGGTTCCCGCAACAAGGCGCACTCCGTTTTCCGGTTGATGCGCATGGCTTGCCAGCCTGCCTCTGCCGCCTGCTCCTATTACTCCTATTTTGAGTTCCTTTGCCATTGTAATACCTCCGGTTTTTGAATTCAGGATGTTAGTGTATTATAGAAGATTATGAAATTTTGGCAAATATTTTGACATGCCAATGGTCAGAGAGTATCATAGGAATTTATCACGGAAATTTCAAGAAAACAGGAGACAGGAAATGGACATAAAAAAGTTCAAGAAACCAGCGTCAATAATGCGCCCTGCGCCGTTCTGGGCGATAAACGACAGGATCACCCCGGAGGAAACCGGAAGACAGATGGGTGACATGCTTGATGCCGGTCTGGGTGGCGGGTTTTTTCATTCAAGACACGGATTGATAACCGACTACATGGGTAACGAGTGGTTTGCTTCTATGGAATCGGCTCTGGAAGTTGCCAGAAAGAAGGATGGCTACCTGTGGTTGTACGACGAAGATCTCTGGCCCAGCGGAAACGCCGGAGGACAGGTCGCGGGGATGAAGGACGAATACAGGGCGACATACCTGAAGGTTTTTCTTCTTGCGCCCGGCGAACCGTTGCCTTCCTGCGGTGATGATGAATCTGTAAGATTCGGATATGAGGTTGTTGAACGGGACGGCTTGATGCTCAAGAAAATCAGGGCAGTGTCTGTTGACAACCTGGAGTCCGCAAGGGACAGCGAGCGTCTGGTTGCGGTGAGAAGATACGGGGATAAGATGTCATGGTGGAGCGGTGAATCTTATGCGAACCTGCTTCATCCCGGGGCGGTCAGGAAGTTCATGGAGCTGACGCACGAAGTGTACTATAAACGTCTCGGGAAGGAATTCGGCAGGCGAATCCCGGGTATTTTTACCGATGAACCTAATATCTGCAGCCATGATAACGCAATTCCATGGTACGAAGGTATCCCGGAAAAATACAGGGAGTGGACCGGGAGGAATTTCCGGAAAGACTTTCCGTATCTGTTCTTTGACGGAGGAAAGGCAAGGCACATCAGGCTTCTCATCCACAGGACGATACTGAAGCAGTTCCTTGAGGCATACAGCAAGCCGATATATCTCTGGTGTGAGAAGCATGACATTGCGCATACGGGCCATTACAATGCTGAGGATACGTTTGCTTCCCAGATACTTAATCACTGCGGCGGCGTAACGGCTCATTACAGGTACCAGCAGATTCCGGGAATTGATCACCTTTGCAGGCAGATAGACGGTCATATACCCATGATTCTCACGTGCAAGCAGGTCTCTTCCGCGGCAAGACAGCTGGGAAGAAAGCGGGTGCTGACGGAGATTTTCGGCGTTACAAGGCACACCAATTCATTTGAGGATTTCAGGTGGCTGGGCGATTTTGACCTTGTCCTGGGAGCAAATCTTTTCTGCCCGCATCTGACATGGTATTCCGGAAAGGGCAGAAGAAAAAGGGACTACCCGCCTGTATGGAATTACCAGCAGACATACTGGCAAGAGCTTCCGGCGCTTAACGATTATTTTGCGCGGACTGCATACGTGCTTACCGAAGGAAATCCTGAAGTATCTGTTCTCCTGCTTCATTCCATTGAAAGCGCTGTAGCGGGAAGGCGAATAGGGGTGAATTCCGCGTGCAGGTCAGAGGGTATACCGGCAAACGACATGACTGATGCTGCAGAGCTTGATGCCTTGATGCGCAAAACACTTGATGCAATACTGAATACCGGGCATGACTGCGATCTGGGAGATGAGAGTTATATTGAGGATTACGGGAGCGTGAATGGCAGGAATTTTGTCATCGGTGAAATGTCCTATAAAGTAGTTGTCGTTCCTCCTTCATTCACGTGGCACGAAAAAACTGTTGACTTAATTCAAGAATTTGTCGGGAACGGGGGCATACTGGTTATTCTTGGCAAAACGCCGGAAGAGATAGACGGTATAAAAAGAAAAGAGCGATGGGAGAAAATCCTGGCGTACAGGAACGTGCATTCACTGCCGTCCTCGGTGGAGGCGATACAGAACACGGTGAATTCTCTTGTTGATTCATCGTATACTTTGAAAGGTGAAGACGGAAGGGCTCTCGCCAAAACTTACATGCAGCACAGGCTTGACGGGAGGGAGGAGACATTCTTTGTCGTCAATTCAGACAGGGAAAACAGGAGGGAATACGTCCTTGCAATCAGGAATGCAGGCAAGCGAAACCTCTTCGTCTTGAATGCCGTTGACGGAAGTATCTGTCTGGCCGATGCATTGAAAACCGCAGATGTATTGACGTACAGGTTCAATCTGCCTCCTGCAGGTTCAATGCTTTTGAGATTGTCCGGCGTTTCCGGATACTCTGGCCGTAAGGAGACAAGGATTCCGGATTTCACCGATGGAGAGGTGATATGCCTGCCCGATATCTTCAGGTTTGAAAGGAAGGATGCCAACGTTCTCGTTCTTGACAGGATGAGTGTTTCCTATGACGGCAGGAATTTTGAGGATGAAGAGCCTGAATGGAGGGTGCGGAGAAAGACGGCGCAGCGGTTCGGGACGACTGATGCCCTGCAGTGGCAGCCCTGGGTAGCTGCGAGAAAAGGTTTATTCGACGGAAAGGGCGGAGATATTATCTTGAGATACCGGTTTTCAAGCGCTCTGAATAAACCGAAGAGCTATCTCGTTATTGAAGATATGCAGAAAGGGAAAGTCTTTGTCAACGGAAGTCCGGTTGCATGGGACGGTGCCGGACAGCTGGAATGGCACTGGGACAGAAGTTTCAGGAAAATTGAGATAACGGAGCTTGTCAGAAGGGGCATGAATATTATTGATTTCAGGGTGCATTACGATTTCCGCACTGAAATTGAAGCGGCTTATATCGTCGGAGACTTTGCCGTGAAGATGTCCAGCCCGTACAGGGGAGAAATTGCGGGGGAAGACCGTACAATCAGGACCGGTTCTCTCGTGGAACAGGGTTATCCGTTTTACAGCGGAAGAATGGTTTACAAAACGGAATTCAATCTTAACGCAGGAGAGAAAAGAATATACATTAAGATCCTGAATCCTTCGGGTATACTTTTCAACCTGAAAGTGAACGGCAGGGACGCCGGCAGGATTATGTGGAGCCCGTATCTTGCCGAAATAACACCGTTTGCAAAGAAGGGGAGAAACAAGATGGAACTGGAACTGGTTACCTCTCTCCAGAATTCCTGGGGCCCTCTTCACGAGAAAAACGGGGATGACAACATGTGGGTCGGTGTCAATGCTTTTGAAAGTGAGAGCTTCTTGAGAGAAGAGTTTTCTCTTTTTAACTACGGGTTGGGAGGCGTACAGATTCTGGCTGTTTAAAATTTCTTTTTCTCACCGAATAGATATTTTTTCAGGTGGGCCCCGGATTCAGGACCAATATCGGTGAAAGAAATTCCGTGGATAAAAATGTTGCGGTAATGACTGCAGTTTTTCACAGCGAATGACGCCCGGAATTCAAGAGAGGCATGGTGGAAGGGGAAAAATATTTCTATCTCATAAGCCATGTCGGTTGCCAGGGCTTCCGAAGTTTCCACTCTTGCTCCCTTCAGACACAGGTTCATTACGGTGGCTTTCACCATGTGTTTCTTGTGAAAAACGCCGTGTACGTATGATATGGTTGCGGGTAATGAGGGCGTTTCATTTCTTTTTTCCGCTCTCTTGTCAATTTCCGCATCTGTCTCCGGGGTTATTATGACTCTTGAGGGGGGTTGAAAGAAGATCTTGCCTGCGATGAAATATCTGTTGTTGCCCTGCTCGAAAAAAAGTTCGGCTCGCTTTCCCATCTCTGCGGTGGAAAACGGCGAGCCGACCGCCAGTTCAAAATATATTTTACCGCCGTTATTGTCGATCTCTGCTATCCTGCCTTCAATCGTTGTGTTGTCTATATAAAGTGCGGCATTCCTTGCTTCCGCTACCTTTATTTCCACGAGAATATAATACCTCCCTCAGAAGGGCAAGGCAAGAGATGAAGGAAAATGGACAAAAAATGAAAAATGTGATACTATTGAAATTTTCGCATACAATTTGAAAGGAACTCAAAAAGTGGACATCAAGGTAAGGCAGGGATATGTAATAGACGGGTACATCCTTGAAGAAATGATAGGTTCTGGAGGATTTTCAACGGTATATAGAGCCAGGAGCATAGACCCGATACCCAGGTACGATACAATAATAGCCGTCAAGGTGCTTCATCCGAGAAGACTGGACAGGTGGCAGATAAGGCGATTTGTGAGAGAAGTCAAAATGTCCATTCCTCTAAGGCATCCTAATGTTGTAAGGGCCTATGCCGTGAGGAGACAGGACTGGAATTATTTTGGACTTACCGAGTTCATGGATACCGACCTGTTGAAGGCAATCAGGACAAAACCCCAGATCTTCAATCAACAGAACGTGATTGAGATAATAGGAAAAGCGGCGACGGGGCTTGACTACATTCACCGCAATGGCATAATACACAAGGACGTAAACCCCTCCAACATTCTTGTGTCATACTCGCTGGACAAGATCAAGATGACAGATTTCGGGTTATCGGAGAAAAAGGGATTCCTGAAGAAGGAAAACGGCTCCGGCGGCGGGACGGAAGGCTATATAGCCCCCGAACGCCTGCAGGGCCTGCCTGCGGACATAAAATCAGACATCTATTCTTTCGGCAAGACAATGCAAAAAGTGTACTCGGAACTTGGGTTTGAAATACCGGGAAACGTCAGGTACGTGATTGAGACCGCGACAAAACCCAATAAGGAAGAAAGATTTTATGATGTGAGAGAACTTTTGTATTTTCTTGCCGGGGGAAGGGAAAATGCCGGTTAAGGTGATATACTCCGAAAAATTCCTTGAATATGAAGAGCCGGGGCACCCTGAATCCCCCACAAGGTTGAGATCTGTCGCTGACCTTCTGCAGAAAAAAAAGGATTCTTTTGAATTCATCCCGCCTGTCCCCTGCGAAGAGAAGGATCTGCTGCTTGTCCATACCCCGGACCTCGTGAGGAGAGTGAAAGAAAACGATTTTTTTGATCCCGACACTCCCAATCTGAATAATATCTATTCCTATGCGCTGCTCTCTTGCGGCGCGGCCATCCAGGCGGCATACATGGCGCTTGACGGTGAACTGTCTTTTTCTCTGGGAAGACCGCCGGGTCATCATGCCGGGAAGAATACAATGGGAGGATTCTGTTATTTCAACGGAATGGCTGTTGCAGTCAAGAAAATTCTGCAGGAAAGGAAACTGAAAATTGCAGTGCTTGACATAGACGGTCACCACGGCAACGGAACCGAAGAGATTCTCCGGGGGGAAGATGGCGTGATATACGTGTCACTGCATCAGTCGCCCGCTTTCCCCGGTACCGGTACTGTTTCTTTTGAGAACTGTTATAACTTCCCGGTTTTACCCGGAGCCGAAGCAAAGGACTACATGGATAAATTTGCCGAAGCGTTGGGGATTATAGAAACTTTTTCCCCTGATTTGCTGGGTATTTCCGCAGGATTTGATGCACACAGGAGAGATCCCCTGCTGAATCTTCCTCTTGAAGATACCCACTATTATGGCATTGGCAAAGAGCTTGGAGGCACAAAACGAAAGATTTTCAGCGTTATGGAAGGCGGGTATAATATAAAAACCATAGGCAATACCTGCTATTGTTTCATCAGCGGACTGGCGAAGAGGTGAAATACCAGAGTGGACATTAAAGATCTTATAAAAAGCGGAAGTCTTGTGTTGACGGACGGCAGTATGGGGACATATCTTGAACAGCTTGGATACATGGGGCAGACCCCTGAACTTGCGGTTCTTGAATCTCCCGTGCTGGTGGAACGCGTGCACAGGGAATATGCCGGGGCGGGTGCCCGGATCATTCTTACCGATACCTTCGGGGCAAACAGGCTGCGGCTTTCCAGGAAGAAGATTGAGGGGAAAGCGGATGCTATAAATATAGAGGCTGTACGGATTGCGGCCGGGATGCGGAGTGTCTGCGGAGGCGTTCTCATTGCCGGTGACATGGGCCCTACAGGAGAAATGCTTGAACCGTACGGCGATCTGGCGCAAGAAGAGGCGGGCAAGGTGTTTGCGGAGCAGGCCGCGGTATTGTGCAGGAGCGGAGCGGATTTTATCCTGCTGGAGACTTTCCAGGATCTGGAAGAATTGAAGACGGCTTTCTATTCAATAAGGGAAAGGACGGGCGTCTTTATCCTGCCTTCAATAACCTTGAGCGCGGGAGAGGAACATAGAACGCTGATGGGACAGAAAATTGAGGACATAGTGAAGTTTATTGAGAAAGAAGGTACGGGCGTAATGGGTGTGAACTGCGGAATTAAAAGCAGGGAGATGCTGGATGTTGTACGGAGCATAAGGAAGGTTACGGACGTTGCGTTGTGGATAAAACCGAACGCAGGCCTGCCGGAAGTTACAGGCGGAAAGGCTGTTTATCCGGAGTCTCCTGGAGAATTTGCGGATAACTGCGTTGAGATGTCCAGGTCCAGGATAAACTTCATAGGCGGGTGCTGCGGAACAACCCCTGAATATATTGCACTCCTCAAGAAAAAACTAAATGAAAACGGTTGAAGTTGTCTTTGACATCCCCCTTGACAAGACCTTTGATTACCTGCCGGGAAGATTTCTGTCTCAAATCCTGCCGGGTGTCAGGGTGCGCGTGCCTTTCGGGAGGCAGAAGAAGGTAGGCTTTGTCGTATCGGTGAAGGAACAGGAAGATAGGGCAGTTGAAAATTACAGGGAAATAATTGCAGTTTATGACGGAAAACCTCTTGTTACAGACGAGCTTCTTCAAACTGCCGGTTTCATAAAAGAAAGGTACTTTTCCTCTTTCGGACAGGCGGTTTTTTCAATAATCGGGAGCCTGCCACTGAAGTATGAATTCAACGGAGGTACGGAAATGGCCGGTCCGGAAACTCTCTGTGTTAAGGGCGGCGTTTTCTCAAAAAAATATATTCTCTTCCGCGATGAAAACGAGAAGTTTGACAGATACAACGGTCTCATTTCTTCGATTAATGACGGTTCTGTTCTTTTGCTTTTCCCGGAGGTTTCGCAGGCTGAATATTTCCACGAACGGATGAAAGGGCTCCATGGAAGCAGAGCGGTCCTTTTTCACGGCGGACTTAAGAATAAGGAAAAGGCAGAGCACTGGTTCAGAATGCTGAATGAAAGGAAACTCATAGCTGTCGGTACACGGCTTGCCGTTTTTGCTCCCTTGAGGGATCTTGAGAACGTGATTATTGATAACGGTCATAACTCTTCCTACAGGGAACAGCAGACTCCTAAATACGATGCTGCGAGGACTGCGGAATTCAGGTGTGAATATCTGCAGGTACCGTTGACAATCGGGGAGGAGTCTCTCTCTGTCAGCGAGTATTTCAGTATTGCCAACCGTGCGGCTGCTGTTGACCACATTAACGGAAGAGAGCTGCCTCCGGTTCTTACCGCAGGCATGACAAGACCTTCCGTAGACAAAAACGTTCAGTTCCTGACAAGGGATGCAGTTTCAATGCTTGAAGAGACGGTTCTCAAGGGAGGAAAGGTCGCCGTTATACATAACAGAAAAGGAAGTTCTAAAGTTCTGAAGTGCGAGAAGTGCGACAACAGGTTTCTCTGTAGTTCCTGCGGATCCGGCATGGTCCTGTCGGAAGACGGGAAAAGCCTGCTGTGCCGTTTCTGCAAAACCGCCGTGCCGTTTGAAAAAAAATGCCCTTCCTGCGGAAGCAGGAAAGTGGGGGTGCGATTATACGGCATTGAGAAGATGTTCAGGACTTTGAGGGAGCAGTATCCCGAAATGAGAATTTCCAGATATACAGCGGAGACCGGCGGCGTGGAAGAAGAATTTGACGTGATTGTCGGAACCGGAATAGTAAGGAAACTGCTGGGCAGTTATCCGTTTCAGCTGGTTGTCTTTGTAAGCGGAGAATCTTTTCTCAATACTCCCGAGTACAGAAGCGAGGAGAATTTTTTCATAATGGTGAACGAGATGCGGAGTTCAATAACGGACAGCAGTTGCCGTATCCTGATACAAACCAGGAATCCCAATCTTGAAATATACAGGTCTTTGCGGGAGAACAAACCGGAGATTTTTTATGCAAAGGAGCTGGGGATCAGGAAACACCTGGGCTATCCTCCGTTTTCGGAGATAATAAAGATTGAGTTGAAAGGCAGGAAGAAAGACGTTATACGTCACAAGCAGGAAACCATTGAGGCATACCTGAAGGAGCGCGAAATTGAGATTATATATTCCGGTCCGTCTTTCCCCCCGGTCAGGAAAGGGAAGGACGTCTGGAAATACCTGTTCAGGGCAGGCGCAGAGTTTGACAGGGAAGAATTCGGAAGGATGGCGCAGGAAACAGGGATTTCTGCAGAGAGCAATCCCGACCACATTTGACCGGATTGATTTCATCCGGATAGCGGCGTTGGCTGCGTCGTCGGCTTCGTCAACATACGTTTTCAGTATGCCTCCTCGCCTCCTTCTTGCCGTCTTGCTATCCGGCGAACTGAATCCGGTCTAAATCGTGCATTAGCACCTTTACAATCGTGCATTGAAGTGGTAATATCTTGCATATTGGGGCGGTTAGCTCAGCTGGTTAGAGTACTACCTTGACATGGTAGGGGTCACAGGTTCGAGTCCTGTACCGCCCACTTGGAAGTGCAAGATGGACGTACATTGTCAAAGTTG
>CAYQXZ010000064.1:3707-9663 GCA_964421645.1 uncultured bacterium | reverse complement strand
TATCTTATACAGGGAAACCGGTACCCTGTCAGGCATCCCGCCCCTGACAACCGCCATAATTCTTTCTCTGGACGTCATGTAGACCTCCTTTTATCAGATATGGTCCAATCGGCCCAAAAAGAGATTGAATGGCAGAAACTGCCTCAGCACCTTAATAACGTTCTGCTTTGCTCCTTCGGGTGCCCAGAATGACAGACCGAACAGGAGCCGCACCATATCCATTTCACCGAGTGCGACCTCGTTAGCACCTCTGCCGTTTTCTACCCTGAGTCTCCCGTTTTTCTTTGTGATCAGCACCGATTCCCTGTCCCTTATTGACAATGTCACTTCTTCACCGTCAGGGAAGAGAAAGCCGGGCTGTCCCGAAAATGCTTGAAGCGTCTGTTTAAGATTTATTATCTTGATCATCATCTCCGAATTCACGGACCATCCTGAAGCCGCGGACATCATCTTGAAGGGAACATCGCTGAAATCCGGGAAACCAAGGGAAAAACCCGGAATCTTGAACCTCTCGGCAAGATAGTGCAAAATCCCCATGACCAGCTCATCACTGCCTGTAAATTCCAGGACCTTCTTGCACCCGTCCCGAAATTCGGTGGCAGACAGGACGACAGACGCAAAATCCTTCCCGTTTGCGGCATAACATGCCATAACTCCCGGCTTGGTATAAAGCTCCCTCATTTCCTTGAAAGTCCTGCTCTTCCTGTACTTGAGCGCGTCATAGGCCTTCTTCATTCTGGCAAGAGTCTTCTCATCGCCGGTGAATCTTTTCACGGCAGGCAGCCTGACAACATTCTTATCAAATCCCCTCGGCGATATTCTCATCTCCACAATCCTGCCGCCGTTTTCGTACCCGAAGTGACCGTACCTGTGCCTGTCCCCGCCGAGAACGGAGAGCGGGAATTTCTGTTTCTCCATTTCCTGAAAAGCTCTCTGCAGAAGTTCTGACATATATCCCTTGCCCCTGCGGGAATAGGCAGTTGATACCGAACCTATGCCGGCAAGTTTCACGCTGACTCCGTTCTGAACGGTCCCCAGGGGGAAAATCCTTACCAGTGATACAATCTCCCCCCTTTCCCGGATAACAAAAACATTCCGGAAATCCGCATTTTCCTTCTTCCATGCCTGTGGATAGGCAAGAGGAAAATAGTCATAGGAATGTCCGTAGACATCCTCAAGAAAACGCAGAATCTCATCATATTCAGACAACCTTGGCCTGTCAATCTTCATAATGCTCCCCTTATACTCAAAACTGCATCTGCAACTGCCACCTTAAGAATATCGCGTCATCCCTGTTACCGACCGCATAATAATCCTCTGGCTTGAAGTACTCAAAGTGCAGATGGCCGTCAATGTTCTTTGTAAACTTGTGCGTGAGTATTATGTGAGCGAGGTGTCCCCTTTGATCGCCCGTACCGAAAAATGGACCAACCGAGTTCTCATTAGCCCGCAGATAATTATATGCCAGCGACAGGCCGGTCTTCTCGGTCAGATTCATGTCAAGCTTTGCCCTGTACACCTGGATATTGCTCCAGTATCCCGGTTCGCCCCTTTCTATTGCAGAACCGAAAACGTAGAGTTCGCTTATCCACGGCCACTTGGAAAAGACAGGATTCCATCCCTCGTCATCCGCCGTAGCAGGGTCATCTCCCGAGAGATACGCATAGCCCACCTCAAAAGACGGGGAGAGTTTGGCCTCCTTGAAAAATCTTGTAAGATAAGTGTATCCGCCCCATGCCTCCCTGTCACTTCCATCCTTGTAATCGCCGAACTGGTAGGCAAGCTCGCCTCTCAACCGCCACGGCGCGAAATCCAGAACAGCCCTGTTACCCACGGTATTTATTGTAAGCCCACCCCTGGCAGTCGTGGCATCTTCAAATTTGTATATGTAGTAAGGTTCCAGCGAAAATTTATCCGACGGCTTGAACTTCCCGTAGAAAATGAAAGCCTCTTCATCAGAACGAACTATCTGCCTGTCCTGCGGGTTGATTACGGGCAGGTATTCGTCCTTGGGCGGATCGTTGACATAAATAATATCCAATGAATTCTTTTTGTTGAATTTCACAGTCGCCCTGGCGGCATTGAAGTAGAATGACCTGGAACCGTCATAGGGAGTACCGTCCATTATTACAAACCCTTCTCCGTGCGTCATCAGAAAATCCTGTCTTCCCAGCCGCAGGTCAACCGGCATGCCGAAAAGATTCTTCACATCCAGATACAGGTTATCAACATATATCTCTTCATCCCATGTATCCCTGTGCTGTACTATGAGAACTCCGTCGGTATCAAGTGCAATCTTCGGCTCGCTCATCAGCTTCACATACAGATTCACGTTCTCGGAAAAATTCCACCTGCCCCACACCCCCGCTTTAATCCTGAAATAATTGTCGTCCGGAGTATCATCATCAAAATTGAGAGCATTCATGAGATACTCCTGCCTCAACCTCAAATAAACCCCACAATCAAAGACCTTTTCTGCAAATGACGACACAGCAAATCCCAGAAACACAACAACAATCACCAGTCTTCTCATCCTTCCCTCTTTTTTTAAAAGTCCTCTATGATTTTATACCTTTTCTTCTTCAGGATTTTTTCAACCTTGCCCGGATCGGCCACCTTCAGGATGAGCGCCGCCCTCTTGCCTTCTTCCATTATGAACCCGTACGCATCCTCCATATTGATCTTACCGTCTTCAAGAATCCTGGCTATCCTGTGGAAAGCCCCCACCCTGTCCGGTATCTCAACCACAACCACTTCCTGGTATGAAACAAGCAGATTATCCTTTTTCAGAACGTCAAAAGCCTTCTTATTGTTATCCGTGATAAGCTTGATTATACCGAACGTACCGCTGTCGGCTATCGTCATCGCTTTCATGTTTATCCCGGATTTCTCAAGAATACCGGTTATCCTGTTTACCTTGCCGGGCTTGTTCTCCACAAATATTGAAAGCTGTCTGCCCATTTCATATTCTCCTCTTGTCAATTACCCTCTGCGCCTTGCCTGTTGAAGGAGGCAGCGAACCGGGCTCAATAAGTTCAACAACAGGCGTAACAAGTATGACGTCCTTGAGCATGTCCGTTATCTTTTCCTGCACGGTTCTCAACTGCTGAAGTTCGCCTTTGAAATATTTCTTCTTTATCTCTATCTCCACGGTAAGTATATCAAGACCTTCCTTTCTGTCAAGGATTATCCTGTAGTTCTTGTCAACTTCCGGTATCTCCATGAGCACGGTCTCTATCTGTGACGGGAAGATGTTCACACCCTTTACTATGAACATATCGTCGGTTCTTCCCTTTATGCGCACCATCCTCCTGTGAGTTCTACCGCACGGACACCTGCCTGCGATAAATTTCGTGATGTCTTTTGTCCTGTAGCGTATCATGGGCATCCCCTCTCTCTGGAGGGTGGTCAGGACAAGCTCTCCTTCTTTTCCGTCAGGCATCACCTCGCCGGTATCGGGATTTATGATTTCACCGAAATAGTGGTCCTCCCACAGGTGCAGTCCGCTCTGGTGCAAACATTCAAAGGCGACCCCGGGACCGTTCATTTCGGAGAGGCCGTAGCAATTGAATACCTTCATGCGGAACATCTTCTCAAGCTTTCTTCTCGTGGATTCAGAATGCGGTTCAGCGCCGACTATGGCTATCCTGAAGGAAAACCTTGAGAGAGGTATTTTTTCTTCCTCAATGACGTGCCCGAGATAAAGAAGATAACTGGGAGTTATGTGCAGTACGGTCGCCTTCAGGTCAAGGAGGAATTCTATCTGCTTCTGGGTATTTCCCGATCCTACCGGGAGAACGAGCGCTCCGAGCTTTTCGGCACCGTAATGCAACCCCAGTCCTCCGGTAAAAAGGCCGTAGCTCATCATGTTCTGAAAAACGTCTGTTTTCCTGACACCCACGGCATAAAGCCCCCTTGCAACAAGTCCCGCCCAGTTCTCAACGTCTTTCATCGTGTGAAAGACAAGGGTTGATTTTCCGGTCGTGCCGGATGAAGCATGCATCCTTACGATGTTGTCAAGAGAAGTGGCCACCATGCCGATGGGATAGCTTTCACGCAGGTCGTCCTTGGTTGTAAACGGAAATTCTTTTATATCCTCCAGGGTCTTGATACCGGGTTTCAGCCCGAGCTCCCTGAATTTCTTCCTGTAATAAGGGGAGTTATTGCAGGCGACAAGCGTTCTGTTCAGCAGTTCCAGATGGAGCTGCTGCAGTTCATCTTCCGGAATCCTTTCTCTCTTTTCGTCAAAAAACATCCGTCACTTTCCCCTGATAGACAGTCGTCCTCGGCATGTACAAAGGCAGGCTAAACATTTTTTTCTCCGAACAGCTGTTTAATCTTTTCGCCTGCAACCGGTTTCGTCAACATACTGACAATAAAATATACGAGCCCGCATCCTATCAACACTATGAACTCCAGGGTCCCCATCCCTATCTTCTGCTTTGTCACGAATATGCCGCCTATGAGAGTTGCCGCCACGCCGTATATCATGCACATGATTGCTCCCGGCGCGGTTGCCCTCTTCCAGTAGAAGGATACGGCCGTGCAGAAAATGAAGATGCCTCCAAGACCTATGGATGCGTACCCCATGAAAACCGCGAGTAGTTCGGGCGGCTTTTTGAATGTCCAGTAGAAGGGTATCAAAAGAAAAATTCCTATGAATACCTTTGTAAGCCCGAGCAGTTTCGTATGGACCATCCTGGGTCTCCATACCGCGATTATATCCCTGGTTACGTTGCCGGCCATAGCCATAACCATTGCAGAAAGGGTTGAGAGTGCCGCGGCAAAAACTCCTGTCACGTAAAGAGTAGTCAGGGGCCTGCCCCCTGCAACAATCGCCAGAAAAGGCGCAGCCAGGTCTGCCTTCCAGGGCTGTATCTTCAGGATCTCCGATCCGAAGACGGCCCTGGCGGACAATCCTGTGATGGCATTAAGAAATATCGGGGGACCTGCCACGAGAAACACCATCAACGCGGTGAGGGCAAGGTCTTTCTTGCTCAACTTGCGCATCCCGAGAAACCTGGCGACGTTATGGGGAAATCCTGTAGCCATAGTGAGAAATATGAAAAAAGTTGCCACAATGCCAACCGGGCTTGAGAAGAGCTGCGTGTTGCCGCGTACAGGCAGATCCTGCCTCATGAGCTCAAGGAGCCTGGGATCCTGGGCCGCAAGTTGCATGTTCAGAGCCGAGGGACCTCCCACGAAACTCAAGGCGGCTATGCCGAGGATGAAACAGGTAATGCCCAGCAGCGCTCCCTGCAATGCGAGGGACCACTGTGTACCGGTATACCCGCCGACAACCATGTAAATAAAAACCACTATACCCGAGAGCAGAAGGCACCACAAGGCAGAAAAACCGGTCACGGCATACCATATTGTCGCTCCTGCCTTGAATTGTCCCACGGCATAAAGGGTCATGAAAAATATCATAACAAGGGCTGCCAGAGACTGCACCGCCTTGCTGTTGAATCTTATACCGAGTGCATCGGGAACCGTTCTTGCGCCAAATTTCTGTGCATATTGCTGCATCTTCTCGCCGGTGAAGAAGAGACACGGCATGATCCCGACTATCGTCCACATTCCGGCAAACCACATCCCCGACCATCCGACTGCATAAGTAACGCCCATCATACCGAGCGTCGCCCATCCGCTCAGCCACGTTGCTCCCAGAGCCAGACCCGTAACGATCGGACCCATGTCCTGATGTCCGGAAAGGAACGCCTCAAACGATGCTGCTTTTTTCCTGCTGAGAAATCCGAGAAGCATGCATACCAGAAGCATCAGTCCTATGCCGAATGCCGCCCATGCTCCGTAGGACATATCGGGCTGCGGTACCGGATAGAAAACAGACAGGTTATTCATTTTTCCACCTCCTTATCCGGATCAGCAAACCGAGAGCGCTCAACACTGTGCTGATTCCCACAATCAGCCACCACGCAAGCCAGTTTCTGTCCAT
>CAYQXZ010000064.1:0-3607 GCA_964421645.1 uncultured bacterium | reverse complement strand
TTAGATGCTTGCCACTTCCCTTTCCCCGAGCAGCTTCACGTTTTTCTGTTTCAGAACCTTTTCTGCCTTGTCCGTGTCCTCTACTCTCAAGACGACGACCGCTTTATCGCCGGATTTCTCAACAAAGGCGTACATGTACTCAATGTTCAGTCCGTTTTCAAGCAGAATGCCCACTATCTTCTGCAATCCGCCCGGTTCATCGTCCACCTCCGCCGCCACAACCGCTGTGGAATTTACAGATACGTCCTCCTCCTTCAATACAGCCGTACCGGCGGCAGAATCACTCACTATGAGCCGGAGAATACCGTAACTTGCCTTGTCCGCAAGCGAAAGCGCGCGTATGTTTATGCCGTTCCTTCCAAGCACCGACAGAACATCGTTGAGCCGTCCCAGCCTGTTCTCAAGAAACACGGATAACTGCATGATTGCCATTTTTTCACCTCCGGTATTTACTGTCTTTGGTCCACAACTCTCTTCGCCTTTCCTATGCTGCGTTCTATGCTTCTGGGTTCCACCAGTTTGACGCTGACGGATATCCCGAGAGTACTCTCTATCTCCGAAACAACTTTCTTCTCAAGCTCCTCCAGCTTCCTGACTTCATCCGAAAAAATCTCTTCCACGACCTCCACAAGTACCTCCATCTTGTCAAGGTGCTTTTCTCTCGTGACGATAATCTGGTAGTGCGGCGCAACCTCGGGTATGTTCATCAATACGGTTTCTATCTGTGACGGAAATACATTCACGCCCCGTATGATAAGCATGTCGTCAATTCTGCCTTTTATCTTGCTTATACGCGGCATTGTCCTTCCGCAATTCTCGCAGCGTTCGGTGTTCAGGGATACGATATCTCCGGTTCTGTAACGTACAAGGGGCAGAGCCTCTTTCGTAAGTGTCGTTATTACAAGCTCTCCTTCCTCTCCTTCATCCACCGCTTCTCCGGTTGCCGGATTTATCACCTCGGGAAGGAAATGGTCCGCCCATATATGCAGACCGTTTTTGCCCGCGCACTCCATGGCCACGCCGGGTCCTATTATCTCGGAGAGACCGTAAATATCAAGCGCCAGCATGTTCCATTCCTTCTCTATCTGCTCACGCATTCCTTCGGTCCACGGCTCGGCGCCGAATATTCCGACTTTCAGCTTCATCCTTGAAACATCAACCCCCGTATCCTTTGCCTCTTCCGCCATGAATAGCGCGTACGAAGGAGTACACGTGAGAACAGTGCTCTTGAAATCCTCCATCAGCATGAGCTGTCTCTTCGTGCCTCCGGCCGAAACGGGTATCACGGTCGCACCAAGCTCAAGCGCCCCGTAATGAACACCCAGGCCGCCCGTGAAAAGCCCGTAACCGTACGCATTCTGGATGACGTCTCCCCTGACAACTCCTGCACATGCAAGACTCCTTGCCATCACTTCTGACCATAATGCTATGTCCTTCCTTGTATATCCCACCACGGTAAGTTTTCCTGTCGTCCCTGAAGAAGCGTGGAGCTCAAGCACATCGGAGAGAGGTACCGCAAAAAGAGAAAACGGATAGTTATCCCGCAAGACGGATTTTGTCGTGAAGGGCAGGTGCTGCAGGTCGGCAATGGACGAGAATTTGTCAACGTTTATTTTCTTTTCTTCAAAAGAGCGGGTATAGAAGGGTATTTTGTCATTTACGTCTTTAAGAAGTATCTTCAGACGTTCCAGTTGTATTTTTTTCAGTTCCGCTGCAGTGACAGTATCAACACCTCTGCTGAAATCTTTCATGAACTCTCCCCTCCCCGATTTGTAAGCGCTAACCTTTTATCGTATAATTACTTAATTTAAAACTGAATGCCCTTTTTTGTCAAGTTTTTCAAGAAGATGAGAAGAGAATACCTGCTCGGAAATGACGCAATTGCCTGCGGACTGGCGGAAGGGGGAATAGAGGCATCTTTTGCATATCCCGGTACTCCGTCTTCGGAAATTGCCGAGAAACTGATTGAACTCGCAGAAATATACGGGTTTTATGCGGAATGGTCCGTAAACGAGAAGGCGGCCTATGAGAACGCATATGGAGTTTCTCTCACCGGCAGGAGGGCCGCCGTGATAATGAAACATGTAGGGCTTAACGTGGCGTCCGATGCATTTATAACATCCGCATACACGGGCATCACAGGAGGCCTTGTACTTGTGGTTGCCGACGATCCTTATGCACATTCTTCACAGAATGAACAGGATTCAAGAAGATATGCCGTAATGGCGAAAATCCCGTGCCTTGAACCATCTTCAGTTCAGGAAGCGAAAGACATGGCGGTATTCGCCTTTCATCTTTCCGAGAAAACAGGCCTGCCGGTCATGATGAGAACCGTGACAAGAATTTCTCACGGGAAATCTGACGTAATGCTGGAAGAAACAAAACCCGGCAGGGGGTTACATTCTTCCTTCAAAAAAGATCCGCTGAAACTTGTGATGGTGCCCTCAAACGCAAGGCTTTCCCTGAAACGCTTGAACGAAAAACAGGAAGGCATAAAGGAATTGCTGGAGAACTGTCCTTTCAACAGTGCAGAGAAAGGGAAACGCGCAACCGGGGTTATTGTTTCGGGAATATCCTATGATTATGTCAGGGAAGTCAGAGAGAAAACCGGCCTGCCGTTTTCAATCCTCAAAGTATCCTCCTGCCCTCTTCCCGAAAACAAGATGCGCAGTTTCATGAAGAACAAGAAAAATATTCTTGTTCTGGAGGAAGGAGATCCGGTGGTTGAGGAAAAGGTATACATAGCCGTAAAAAAGGCTGGTGCGGGAATCCGGATACACGGGAAGATGAACAGAGTTGTACCTGAAGGAGGTGAACTCTCTCTGGAGTTGACCGAAACCTGCCTGAACAGGGTCTTCCGGAAAGCCGGGAAACGGCATGACGACCTCCCCTCCTTACCCGTAAGAATGCCTGTCTTATGCCCGGGATGTTCACACCTGGGTTCATTCCACATATTGAAAAGAGTCTTCGGGAAAGAGGCGATTTTCCCCGGGGATATAGGATGTTACACGCTGGGAGTTCAGGTCGGCGCCATAGACACATGCCTTTGCATGGGCGCCGGCATAAGCACAGGGTCAGGCATATCAAGGTTTGAAAAAGAACGGACTGTCGTCTCAATAATAGGAGACTCCACCTTTTTCCATGCCGGTATAACGGGATTGATAAACGCCTGCTACAACAGGGCAAACCAGGTCATCGCGGTGCTGGATAACCGCACCACGGCAATGACAGGACACCAGCCGCACCCGGGAACCGGAATCACCGCAGGAGGGATGAAATCCGTTGACATTGACCTTGAAAAACTGGCATATGCCTGCGGGGCAGATGTTGTCGTTACAATAGACCCCTACCGGATAGAAGAATCAGTCAAGAAACTCAAACACCTGAAAGAAGCCAAAGGTGTGCGGGTTATCATAGCAAAAAGGGCTTGTATATTTGCCGAAAAGAAGAGCAGAAGCAAATTCGCCGTTGATCCTGAAAAATGCAGGGGCTGCAAAATATGCATGCAGATACAGTGTCCTGCCCTTTCTTTCAAAGACGGTAAGGCGGAGATATCCCTTTACTGCAACGGATGCGGAATGTGCGCCGAGATATGCCCGTTTGAAGC
>CAYQXZ010000063.1:7069-9714 GCA_964421645.1 uncultured bacterium | reverse complement strand
CAGCCCGGTGTGATTTCCGACCTTGCGGACAGGGTTCTTGAGGTCATAAGGAACAGGATAGACTCTCTTGGCGTTACCGAGCCGGTCATACAGAAAGAGGGCATGGACAGGATAATCGTTGACCTTCCCGGGGTGCAGGATCCGGATAAGGCGATAGAGATAATAGGGCAAACCGCGCTTCTTGAGTTCAAGCTGGTTTCCGATGACGCGGAGTTGACGCAGAAAGCCGTGAGCGGGGAGGTGCCTGAAGGATACGAGCTCCTTTACCACAAGGAAAAGGATGAACGCGGGATATACAGGGAGACCGACCCCATACTCGTCAAGAAGGAGCCGGAGCTTACCGGGAAGTATATAAAGGATGCTTACGTGGGCTACGACAGCTCCGGTTTTCCTGATGTAAACCTTGAGCTGGACAAGGAAGGAGCGGCGTTGTTTGAAGAAATTACCTCCAAAAACATAAACAGGCGGCTTGCGATAGTTCTTGACGGTGTTGTCAGGTCCGCTCCGTCAATAAGGGAAAGAATAGGCGGAGGCAAGGCGAACATAACCGGCCGTTTCACGGTTGACGAGGCAAGGACTCTTGCGATAGTCCTGCGGGCAGGCGCTCTTCCGGCGAAGGTTGATATGATCTATCGCGAGGTCGTCGGTCCCACTCTCGGAAGGGAAAATATTACCCAGGGTTTCCGGGCGGCAACGTACGGGGCCCTGGTCGTCCTGATTTTCATGCTTGTCTATTATGCGGCATTCGGATTTCTTGCGGATTTCGCACTTGGTATGAACATACTCATTCTGCTGGGCGTCATGGCCATGATGAGGGGCGTGCTTACCCTGCCGGGCATAGCCGGGATTGCCCTCACCTGCGGCATGGCGGTTGATGCCAACATTCTCATTTTTGAGAGAATAAGAGAAGAAATAAAGACGGGCAAGAGTCCCAAGTCAGGCATTGACGCGGGATACAAGAGGGCGTGGAGTGCGATTATAGATTCCAATATAACGACGCTCGTCGTGGGGGTGATACTGTTTTTCCTCGGAGAGGGACCCATAAAGGGGTTCGGGCTCACGTTGAGCATAGGAATAATAGCTAACCTGTTTACGGCGGTTTTCGTTACAAAGTCCATCGTTGACTGGGTGATGATAACCAAAAAGATAGAAAAGGTGAGGATATAAATGGAACTCATTAAAAGCACAAGTTTTGATTTCATAGGCAAGAGAAGAATAGCATACGTTTTTTCCGCGGCAGTCATAATCTGGGGCATGATCGTTTTCGGAATGAGGGGAAAGGAAAACTTCAGTGTTGATTTTATCGGCGGAGACATGCTGAACGTGGAATTTTCGCAGAAAACTTCTCCTGCCCTGGTAAGAGAGAAAATACGCAGCCTGGGTATAGGATATTATCTGGTACAGGCTCTCGGGAGCGAAGGCAGAGAATTTGTAATCAAAAGTTCACCCGGGACTTCCGCACAGATAATAGACGCGCTCCAGGGAACCGGAGACACGCAGGGAGACAATCTTCTTACGGTAAAGAGCAAGTCTTTTGTTGCCCCCTCCATGAGCGTTGACTTGAGGAAGAAAGCGCTATACGCCTTCATAGTCGGAATGATAGGGATTCTCCTGTATCTTACAATCAGGTTTGAGTTCAGGTTCGCCGTAGGTGCGACGGTTGCGATCTTTCACGACATGCTCTTTGCGCTTGCTGTCCTGGCGCTCCTGCGGAAACAGATAGACGCGGGGGTAGTCGCCGCATTGCTTACCATCGCAGGATACTCTGTCAACGATACGGTGGTTATATTTGACCGGATAAGAGAAAACATACGGAAAACCAGGAGCGACGACTACTATAAGCTTTTCAACAACAGTATAAACGAAACCTTGAGCAGAACCGTGTTCACGGTATTGACGACACTCTTCGTCGTTTCCTTCCTTTTCTTTGCGGGCGGAGAGGCATTACACGTGTTCTCACTTACCTTGATGGTCGGGTTCATTATAGGAACGTATTCTTCGGTATTTGTTGCCACATCCTTGCTCATAGAATGGCATAAGTTGAGTCCACACAAGTTTAAAGTATGAGAGTTATCAGCGGGTATTTGAAAGGCAGGAAGCTGCTTTTTCCTGTTGACAGGAAGCATCTGCGCCCCACGAAGGATATAACGCGGGAAGCGATATTTGACGTTTTGAGAGAATGGATTATGGGCAAGAGGGTTCTTGACCTTTTTGCCGGAACCGGCGCCCTGGGAATAGAAGCCGTCAGTCACGGAGCGTCCGAAGTGGTCTTTGTGGAGTCTGAAGCTGAAGGGATTAACCTCATAAGGAGAAACGTTGAAGCGCTGGATATTTCAGGCAATTGCTCCGTGAAAAAGGGAAAGGTGGAAAGAGTAATTACGGAGTTTGAGAAAGAAAGGTTTAACCTTGTAATCGCCGACCCGCCTTACGGGTATCCGGAAAACAAGATGGAATCCATACTGAAGAACATAGTTGAACTTCAGGTAATAGATTGTGACGGCATAATAGTTATTGAACACGGCAGGAGAGATGTGATTCCCGGGGTTGACGGCTTGCGGATATACAAGGAGAAGTTTTACGGCAAGAGCACGGTTTCCTACTTGAGGCTCAAAAACCATAATGAAAAAGATAGCGGTTTATCCGGG
>CAYQXZ010000063.1:1233-6969 GCA_964421645.1 uncultured bacterium | reverse complement strand
TCGGATTTTGAATATGAGTTCCAGATGGTGCTTGCCAACAGGAAGCTGGACAGAAAGATAGAAACGGTTTTTCTTATGCCGGGAGAGGAATTTTTTTTCATAAGCTCCTCGGTAGTCAAGGAGATTGCGGTTCTGAAAGGGGACGTTTCAACTTTCGTGCCGAAGATTGTAAGCGATGCTCTGAAAAAAAAATTCAAGTACTGAAAAGACAAAATCATTAACCCCTCACTGCTTGTCATTGCGAGGTGAAACCGAAGCAATCTCATATCAAGGTTGAGATTGCCGCGCAAAAGACGCTCGCAATGACAAAAACCGTCAGTTCGGGGTAAAGGAGATAATGCAATGCCGAATCCAAAAAGAAGACATTCCAACAGCAGAACAGGGAAAAGAAGAAACAGCAACAAGAAAATCGGGAAGAGTTCATTGAGCGTTTGCTCCAACTGCGGAGCTTCAAAACTGCCTCATACCGTCTGTAACTCCTGCGGGTACTACAAGGGTGTACCGGTGCTGGAAGTAGGAAAAAAGAAAAAAGATGAAAAATGAGGAAATTATTATCGGACTTGACGGGATGGGCGGGGACAATGCCCCGTTTTCTGCGATAAAAGCCTGCCACATGTTCTCATCTTCGGATGGGATAGGAATTATTCTCATAGGGGATGAGAAAAAAATCAAGGGTAAAATTGACCTGGAAAAATATCCGTTCGTTGTTATTCAGGACTGTGAAAAATATATAAAGATGCACGACAAGGTCAACCTGAAACTACTTAAGGAAAGAGACAACAGCATGGTCAACACGATATCAGTTATGAAAGAAGGCAAGGCGCACTGTGCTTTGAGCGCGGGCAATACTGCGGCTTTTGTCTCATACAGCATATCAGAACTGGGGCTGATACCGGGTATTGAAAGGCCGGCTATTGCTCTCTCCATGCCGAGTTTGTCCGGGGATACGACAATTTTCCTGGATGCGGGGGCGAACGTAAAGGCGAAGCCGTCACACCTTCTCCAGTCTGCATATATGGGATCTCTGTATGCCGAGGTTGTCTTTGGCATCAAGCAGTCGAGGGTCGCCCTCTTGAACATAGGGGAAGAAGAATCCAAGGGTGATGAATTGAGAAAGGCAGCATTTGAACTTATCAGCAGAAACAAGAGGATAAATTTTACCGGCAACATTGAAGGACAGGAGCTTTTCACCGGGAAGGCTGATGTGGTGCTCACGGACGGTTTCACGGGAAACGTCGTACTCAAGGTCACGGAAGGCGTTGCAAGATCTTTCAAGACAATCCTGACGAGAGAGATAAGGAAGAGCCTGACCGGAAAAATAGGAGCGCTTTTCCTGAAGGAAGCGCTCAAGAATTTTGCAAAGAAGGGTGATTATGCGGAGTACGGGGGAGGCCTGCTGCTGGGGGTAAACGGCACCGTGATAGTGAGCCACGGACGTTCCTCTCCCCGTGCCATCTACAGTGCGATAAAATTGGGGAAAAAGATTGTTGCCTCCGATTTCCTTTCCAAATTGAAGAATGACCTGGAGGCAATTGAATGGCAGGCGTGATAATTTCAGGCACCGGCTCTTTCCTGCCCGACCAGGTGGTGAATAATCGTGATTTTGAATTGATGGTTGACACGACGGACGAGTGGATTACCACAAGAACCGGTATCAAAGAGAGAAGAATATGCCCGAGAGGGATGGCATCTTCGGACATGGGAACGCAGGCTTGTCTGAATGCGTGTAAGGATGCCGGCATATCTCCGGCAGATATTGATTTCATCGTTTGTGCGACAGTAACGCCCGACATGTTTTTCCCGTCAACCGCATGTCTTATACAGAAGAAACTCGGAATCAAGAACATCCCCGTTTTTGACATGTCTGCGGCGTGTTCGGGATTTATCTATGCCCTGGAAGTGGCGAAAAACCTTATGCTGGGAGCAGGATATAGAACGGGTCTGGCGGTGGCGTCGGAATCCATGAGCCGGCTGACCGACTACACAGACAGGAGTATATGCGTCCTGCTCGGAGACGGTTCCGGGGCGGCGGTACTGAGACAATCCGGGGAAGAAGGACTTCTCGGCACTTACCTTTCAGCCGACGGAAGCTATGATGATATGCTGAATGCACCCGCCGGGGGCTCCCGTAATCCGGCTTCCTTTGATACGGTGGAAAAAAGGATGCATTTCATGAAGATGGAGGGAGCAGCCCTTTTCAAGGTTGCCATACTCTCCATGAGCGAGGCGATAAACAAGCTGCTTGACAGGTTTAACCTGAAGAAAGAAGACATATCGCTTGTGATACCGCATCAGGCCAACCTGCGTATCATAAACGGGGTGGCGAAAAATCTCAATATGCCTGCCGAAAAATTCTACATAAATATTGAGAAGTACGGCAACATGTCGGCCGCCTGCATCCCCATAGCGCTGGATGAATCTTCAAAAAAAGGGTTGTTGAAAAAGGGAGAACTGGTAATGACGGTTGCTTTCGGCGGCGGGCTTACGTGGGGTGCAAACCTGATAAGATGGACAAAGAGTGAAAAATAAAATCGCGGCCCCTCACGACGAGGGCGTATCATAGGAGCGTTCGGGGTAAATGAAAAAATTCGCGGTGGTGTTCCCGGGGCAGGCTTCGCAGTACGTGGGCATGGGAAAGGATTTCATGGAGAATGTTCCCGGATGCGCGGACATAATGAGGGCTGGAGAGGAGATAACCGGACTGCCTCTGATGGAAAAAATAATAAACGGTCCGATGGAGGAACTTACAAGAACCCTCATCTGCCAGCCGGCCATTTTCGGCATAAGCATGATTTGCTGGCACGCATTCAGGGAGAAGGGACTCCTGCCGTGCAGTGCTGCGGGGCACAGCCTTGGGGAATACTCGGCGCTTGCGGCGTCAGGAGCCATGAGCGTTGAGGTGGGCTTTCATGCAGTAAGGGAAAGAGCGCGGATTATGGATGAAATATCGCGGAAGAGCGACGGCGGACTGCTCGCAGTGCTTGGTCTGGAGGTGCGGGAGGTTGAAAATCTGCTGAAGGAATTTCCGCAGATAGAGGTCTCAAATGTGAATTCACCCGCACAGGTGGTGGTCGGGGGCAGGAAAACGGAACTTGAGAAGTTCAACTCTTTCCTCAATGAACGCAAGCTCAAGGGGATCATGCTCAATGTGAGCGGCCCTTTCCACACGTCGCTTATGAAAGAAGCGTCAGGGATGCTTGAGAGCGAGATTACCGGAACAGGGTTCAAGGATCCCGAAATACCGGTATATCTCAATTACTCCGGCAGCAGAACCACCGACAGTGACGAGATAAGGAGAGGTCTCATACGGCAGATCTTTTCACGCGTAAGGTGGGTTGAGACGGTTGAGAATATGTATAGAGACGAGAAACCGGAAGCTTTTGTTGAGGTGGGACCCAAGAAGGTACTGAAGAAACTCATAGAAGCGATCGTACCGGGGATCCCTGTATTCAACGTAGAGGATAATGCATCTCTTGCAGATACCATGGCAATGCTGAAAGGAGACATCAATGTCTAAGGATAAGGTGGTTGTTATTACGGGAGCTTTCGGAGGCATAGGAAAGTCCCTGGCGCTGAAATTCGGAAGGCAGGGAGCAAACCTTGCCATGTGGGACGTTCTTATAGACGCGGAGTTTGAGAAGGAGCTCGGTGCCTCCGGCATAAATTTCATATCGTCAAAACTGGATATAACCGTGCCGCAAGACGTTGAAAAGAGTCTTGCAGCCGCTTTTGAAAAATGGGAGAGGATAGACGTCCTTGTGAACAATGCCGGCATTACGAGGGACGGTCTTATTCTTAAAATGAGCGAGAAGGACTGGGATGATGTTCTTAACGTTAACTTGAAAGGTGCCTTTATATGCAGTAAAATAGTCGGCAGAGCGATGTTCTCCAGAAAGTCGGGAAAGATTGTAAACATCGCTTCAATCATAGGACAGATAGGCAACATAGGACAGGCAAATTACTCGGCATCAAAGGGAGCGCTCATCTCTCTGACCAAGACCTGCGCCAAGGAATTTGCAAGGTTTGGGGTTAATGTTAATGCGGTCGCACCCGGGTACATAGTGACCAGGATGACGGAACAGCTTCCGGAAAAGGTCAAGGAGAAAATGCTGGAGATGATCCCCCTGCGCAGGTTCGGAAAACCGGATGAAGTTGCCGATCTGATTCTCTTCCTGTCTTCTGACGCCGCGGCTTACATAACCGGGCAGGTTTTCAGGGTAGACGGAGGGCTTGTTATCTGATAGAAATCTTCTAACAAAAAACGAGGAGGAAAGATGGAGAAAAGCGCGATATTGGAGCAGGTAAGGAATATCATATCGGAAAAACTCGGGGTCGGCATTGCCGAGGTTACGGAAAATGCCTCTTTTGTTGATGACCTTGGTGCCGATTCACTGGATACCGTTGAGCTGGTAATGGAGTTTGAGGAGAAATTCGGCATAGACATCCCGGACGAGGACGCTGAAAAGATAAGAAACGTTAAGGATGCCGTGGATTACATAGAGAAGAAAAAACAGACATGAAGAGAATAGTCGTTACCGGCATAGGGATGGTTACGCCTCTTGGCAACGACGTAAAGACGTCGTGGACGAACTTGAAAAACGGGTTGAGCGGTGTGGAACCCATAAAATCCTTTGACGTTTCGGCTTATCCCACCAGGATCGGGGCGGAAATAAAGGATTTTGTACTGGAGGGATTCAACCCCAAAGTCCTTCGCAGGATGGACAGGTTCGTCCAGTATGCCATGAAGGCAACCTTTGAGGCGGTTCAGGACAGCGGCATGGTTTTCTCCGAAGATGAAAAGGAGAGGGTGGGAGTTATCATAGGTGCCGGCATCGGCGGGCTGAAGGTCATAGAGGAACAGGAGGAGATATTACTCAAGAGTGGTCCGTCGCGCGTTTCACCCTTTCTCATTCCAATGTTAATCCCGGACATGGCTGCGGGACAGGTGGCAATACAGTTCGGATTGAAGGGTGTGAATTTTGCCACGGTCAGCGCCTGCGCTTCCGGAGCACATGCGCTCGGAACAGCTCTGCACATGATGAGAAATGGTGTCAGCGACATACTTATAGCCGGTGGAACTGAATCCGCCATAACGCCTCTGGGGCTTGCGGGTTTCTGTTCCATGAAGGCGCTGTCCACGAGGAACGATGCGCCGGACAAGGCATCAAGGCCCTTTGACAGGGAGAGAGACGGTTTTGTCATGGGGGAGGGTGCGGGCATCGTGGTTCTTGAGACTCTTGAGCACGCTCTGAACAGAAACGCGCCGAAAATATACGCGGAATTCACAGGTGCCGGCATGAGCTGTGATGCTCACCACATAACCGCTCCTGATCCTGAAGGCAAGGGAGCTGCCCTGTCAATCAAATACGCCCTGGAAGATGCAGGCATAGAGAGCGGCAACGTAGACTATATTAATGCGCACGGTACGTCCACGCCTCTGAATGACAGGGGGGAAACGGTGGCGATAAAAAAGGTTTTCGGAGAAAGGGCATATCAGCTGTCCATCAGTTCTACAAAGTCAATGATAGGCCATCTGCTGGGGGCGTCCGGAGCCGTTGAGTTCATTGCCTCTCTTCTCACCATAAAAGAGGGGATCATACCGCCCACGGTCAACTACGAGTTTCCCGATGCGGAATGCGACCTTAACTATACACCCAATAAGGCAGTAGAGAAAGAAGTTAATGTGGCAATATCAAATTCGTTCGGTTTCGGCGGGCATAACATCACACTGGCTCT
>CAYQXZ010000063.1:0-1133 GCA_964421645.1 uncultured bacterium | reverse complement strand
AAGGGAGGAGCGATGGATTATTTTCTTACGGATGAGCAGAAAATGATAAAGGAGCTTGCCCGGAAGATAGCGGAAGAAAAAATATTGCCTGTCAGGGCGGAATACGACGAAAAAGAAGAGTTCCCGTGGGACGTGGTGAAAGTCCTCGCTCAATCCGACCTTTTCGGTGTCTATATACCCGAAGAATACGGAGGGATGGGATTCGGGGTTTTTGAGCTCTGCCTTGTGATAGAGGAGTTAAGCAGGGTGTGCGGAGGCATTTCCCTTGCATATGCGGGAACCGCTCTCGGGACTTTTCCAATCCTGCTTTTCGGTAACGAACAGCAGAAAAAGAAGTATCTCCCTTCCATTGCCAGCGGTGAAAAAATTGCGGCTTTCGGAGTTACCGAATCCGAGGCGGGAAGTGACATAACCACTCTGAACACAACGGCAAAGAAGGACGGAGGCTGCTACATCCTGAACGGAACCAAGCAGTGGATAACCAACGGCGGGGAAGCGGAGACATACGTGGTTGTCGCCGCAACCGACAGGACCAAGGGAGCCAGGGGGCTGACCGCTTTTATCGTTGAGAAAGGCATGGAGGGTTTCGGATTCGGTAAGAAGGAAAAGAAGCTGGGGATAAGGGCATCGGCAACCAGGGAACTGGTTTTTGAGAATTGCAGGATACCTGCAGAAAACGTACTTGCGAAAGAAGGGATGGGGTTTATCATAACGCTCAAGAATTTTGATGCCAGCAGACCCGGAGTTGCAACCCAGGCGCTCGGCATAGCACAGGGAGCATTTGAGGCGGCCCTGGAGTATTCGCACCAGAGGAAACAGTTCGGCCAGCCCATAAGTTCTTTTCAGGCAGTGCAGCACATGCTTGCAGATATGGCGGTGCAGATAGAGGCGGCAAGGGCGCTAATCTACCAGACTGCAAGGATGATAGATGCCGGGGCAAAGGATTTTTCGGCAAACTCGGCGATGTGCAAACTCTTTGCCTCCGACGTGGCTATGAAGGTTACCACCGATGCAATACAGGTATTCGGCGGGTACGGCTACATGAAGGAATACCCGGTTGAGAAGATGTTCAGGGATGCGAAGATAACCCAGATATACGAGGGCACCAACCAGATGCAGAGGAATTTCATAGC
>CAYQXZ010000062.1:0-10140 GCA_964421645.1 uncultured bacterium | reverse complement strand
TGAAGGGTATAATAATTCGGAAAATAGGCTTTTTAAATGTGCGGAATGTAAGGTAAAAGCACAATAAATTGACATTTTAGGGGGCGATGGTGGATAATACGGGTATGAATTTTAATCCGCTTATGGAATAATGCGAAGGTGGGTTATCAGATAAGCAAGATGCAGTCTGCTGAATTTTTACGAAGGAGAATCAAAAATGCCGGCGATAAAATTCGGTGTTTGCGGTATAGGACGAATCGGCGCTTCTCATTGCCGGTTTTTTGCGATGAACCCGGAGAATTACCGGCTGGTCGCGCTGTGCGATGTGGATTCGTCGCGTGTCGAAGCAACGAAGGCGCAACTGGGCGGCCGGGGCTACACCGACTTCACGGAATTCCTTGCAGACCCGGACATGGAACTGGCTATCATTGCCACTCGTTCCCTGGACCACGCAAGGAACGCCGCACAGGCGCTTGCCGCCGGGAAAACGGTTCTGCTCGAAAAGCCTATCGGGGTGACGTCCGAAGATTACCGGTTGCTCCGGGAACTCGATTCCGCCTATCCTGGAAAGATTTACTTCTGCCACAACCACCGGTTCGAGCCGGCCTTTCAGAATACACTCGCAATTCTCGCCGGGGGACTGCTGGGAAATGTCCAGGTGGTGAAACTCAACAAGCACCATACGTTCATGCGGCGCAACGACTGGCAGATGCGGTTGGACTGCGGCGGCGGCCAGCTAAGCGTCTGGGGGCCGCATCTACTCGACCAGGGATTGCAACTTCTCGGCGCACCGGTGCGGGAAGTGTGGAGCCGTCTCCGGCGAATTCTCACGCCTGGCGATGCCGACGACCACGTGCGAATTATGATAGAGGGCCAAAACGGAGTGATAGCCGAGATAGAAATCAGCAATTCGGCGGCGCTGCCCGGCCCATATTGCACGATATTCGGGGACCGCGGCGCGTTGAGCTACGGGCAGGACCAGAAGGAGATTCGACTCCGGTATCTCGACCCGAAATTCCGCTGGCCGGAGGCCGCGGCCGATGCGGGGACCCCGGTGTCCGGCCGTTCCCTGTGTGCCGATGAGAAACTGCCGTGGATTGAGGAAGTTCGTAAAGTCGAGCCGGATACGAACATGTGGGAACAGGTAGAAATCGAGATAGCCAGGCATCTGCATGCCGCCCTCCGCCATAACGTGCCTTTCCCGGTCAAGAATGCAGACGCGCTGGAAGTTGTGCGCATCACCGGGATAGTGAAAAAGCAGAACCCCCGGTTTGATTGGAGGTGTATCGGGTGAAGCGAATTAAAATCGGCCAGGTTGGAGTTTGTCACGAGCACGCCCGGGGCAAGATATCCAGTTTGCGCGGGATGCCGGACGTTTTCGATATCGTGGGGGTTGTGGACGACCGCGCTTCCACCGCCGCGAAATTCTCCGAAAACAATATGGAACCCTATGAAGGATTAAGATTTCTCAACGAGGAGGAACTGTTCGCCGCTCCGGGTCTACAGGCGGTGACGGTGGAAACCGCGAATGCCGACCTGGTTCCGACAGCTATTCGCTGTATGGAGCGTAATCTGGCCATACACATGGACAAGCCCGGCGGCGAGTCATTGGAACCCTTCGCCCGTTTGCGCAAAACCTGCGAGGAGAGGAATCTGCCTTTCCAGATGGGATACATGTTCCGTGCCAATCCAGCCCTGCAATGGTGCGTGAAAGCGGTTCGCCGGGGCTGGCTCGGCGAGATTTTGGAGGTGCAGGGCAGCATGAGTCATAACTACGGCGGGGATGCATACCAGGATTACCTCGGCCGGTTTGCCGGGGGGATAATGTACAACCTGGGTTGCCATCTGATAGACCTGGCCGTGACTATGCTGGGAGAGCCGGAGCAGGTTGTTCCCTTCCTTAAATCGGCGCCCGGCTGGCCCGAAACGGTCAAGAACAACTGCCTGGCAATCCTGGAATATCCCCGTGCCACCGTGACGCTGAGGGTGTGCAGTTTGGACCCCGATGGACTTGTCCGCCGCCGTTTCAGGGTTGCCGGAACCAAAGGCGCGGCGGAACTGTGCCCGCTGGAACGGTTTGATGGACAACCCTTGCGGATGCGCCTGACGTTGCTTGAGGGCAATGAAGACTATCCTGCAGGGACTCACACCGTGGATTTCGGCGTGATACGCGACCGCTATGCGGCGCATTTGCTGGAACTGGCCCGGATGATTAACGGTGAAACGGCTAATCCATACGGGTGCGAACACGATATTCTTGTTCAGAAAGTATTGCTTGCCGCAGCGGGGTACACAAAATGGACATGAAAAAAGGAGAAAAAACCGGAAAAATAATTATGGAAGTTCCGGGTGGGAAGACCTGGCGCATAGGCGTAGTCGGCTATCACAGCAGTTCGGGGCTCGGAGGGCACGGAACACATCTTGCCTTCTCCGGTCTGCCCGGTGTTGAAATTGTCTCCGTGGCCGACCCTGATGCTGAAGGCCGGAACATGCTTCAAAGCCAGACCGGTGCGAAAAGCAGTTACAGTGACTGGCGCCAACTTCTTGAAAATGACAGACCGGATGTTGTCTGTGTCTGTTCACGCCTGCCCTCAAGGCATACCGACGTTGTTATTGCCGCAGCGCAGGCGGGCATCCACGTTTACTGCGAAAAGCCCTTTGCTGAAGACCTTGAGGATGCGGACAGGATGATAGAAGCGGCTGATTCGGCACGCACGCTGATAGCGGTGGGGCATCTTGGGCGCTACGCTCCGATGTTCCGGACAGCCCGGGAAATGATTCAAAACGGCGATATAGGCCGTCCGCTGTCGGTCTTTTGCCGCGGGAAAGAGGATGGGCGCGGAGGCGGCGAAGATATGATTGTTCTGGGAACGCATCTTTTTGACCTGTGCAGTTTCTTTTTCGGGACGCCGGAATGGGTATTCGGGCACGTTACGGTAAATGGCAGGAAAACGACGCTCGGGGATGTCCATGAACCGACTGAACCCGTGGGACCCGTTGCGGGCGACGAGATAGCCGCTCTCTTTGGATTCGCCGGAGGGGTACGGGGTTATTTTGAAAGCAGGCGCGGATTGTTTGACGGGCATACAAGACGCATGAGCATATCGATTGCCGGGTCTGATGCGGTACTGTTTTTCAGGTTTGACGGGAAACAACAGTTGCTCATAAGCCGGGGCAGACACTCATTGGAAAAACAAGGGGAGTTTGATGTCATTGATACCCCTTTCACGCTGGAAGTGCCGGGTGCAAGTCCTTTGGGCATGGAAGGTCCGCTGGCGGAATTTCCCTTTGCATACTGCAATCGCTACGCAGCGGTTGATTTGCTATGTGCTGCAGAGGAAAGGCGGCAGCCGCTGTCCAGTGCGCGCGACGCAATATGGACTATGGAGATTATTTCAGGAGTGTATGCGTCACACCTTTCCGGCAGGGCTTTGAATCTGCCTCTGCCGGGCCGCAGGCATCCTTTGTCTGAACAGCAAGATGGGAGTATTGAAAATGCGTGCAATTCTGGTTGACGAAAAAAATGAACTTGCATGGAGAGAGATACCGGACCCTTCTGTCAAGGAGAACGAAGTTTTGGTTGAAGTCCATGCGGCAGGCGTGAACCGCGCCGACCTTCTGCAGCGCGCCGGCAATTATCCGTCTCCCTCCGGCTGGCCGGACAGAATGGGGCTTGAAGTTTCGGGGGTTGTCCTGCGGTCTCCCAAGGACAGCCGGTTCAAGGAAGGAGACAAGGTCTGCGCGCTTCTGGGAGGAGGGGGTTACTCGGAACTGTGCGCAATTCCGCAGGAAATGGTTTTGCCGGTTCCCGAAGGTTTTTCCATGGCAGAATCCGCCGCTGTTCCGGAGGTTTTCGCCACTGCGTGGCTGAATATCTGCATGGAAGGAGGCATGAAATCCGGTGACACGGTTTTCATCCAGGCGGGAGCCAGCGGGCTGGGGACTGCCGCCATACAACTGGTGAAAATGCTGGGCGGCAAGGCAATTACGACGGTCGGTTCGGAAGAAAAAAAGGATCTTGTCCGAGGCCTTGGCGCAGATATTGTCATCAACCGCAAGAAAGAAGACACGGCATCATTTTTTGAAAAACATCCCGTGGATATAGCAATAGACTGCGCCGCCGGCAATGCACTCGGTCCGTGCATTAAGAAAATGGCGCCCGGAGGACGGTGGATAGTGATCGCTACGCTTGGCGGAGACATCTCTGAAATAGACATGGGCATATTTTTCAGAAAAGGACTGAGGCTCATAGGCAGTACTCTCAGAAGCAGGTCGTCCGAAATGAAAGGGAAAATTCTTGCCGAGATGGAAGAATGTTTATGGCCAAAATTTTCATCGGGAGAGATAAAACCCGTGATTTACAAGACTCTGCCTGTAAATCAGGCTGCCCGTGCGCATTCAATACTTGAGCGCAATGAAAACACCGGGAAGGTAATACTGATAATGCGCTGAATTACAGGAGACAGAACAACGAAAACCGGCAGGATAAGAATGGGGCAGATAGGCATGGGACATGAACATGCGGAGGCAAAAATTGCCACGCTGAAAAAACTGCTGCATTGAAGCAGGAATGCATATTAACATGGGCAAACCTGCATACGCAATGTATTTTTCCGACTTCTTTTACGACCGCCTATAGGAAACGCCCAGGAACGGTGCGCCTCTTTTCGTTGCTCCGGAAAGTGCGAGAAGGGTTGTATGGGTAATCGAACAATGCCACAAAATGACAGGGATGTGAACCAGGTGCAACAATGGGGGGGCATCCCCAGGAAGGAGTTTTCATGAAAGGACATCGTATTGTCTGGCTTGAAGCGGGAAAAGCGGCTGTGGAAGAGTTTGAACTTCCGCTTCTTCCGCGGGGGCAGGTGCTGATTAAGACTGATTACAGCGTTGTAAGCGCGGGAACGGAACGTGCAGTCTTTCTCGGTATGCCCAATACACCGCAAAAATTCCCCATGTATCTCGGCTACAGCGTTTCGGGACGGATTATCGAAACGGGGCAGGGCGTTGAAGGTCTGAATGACGGAGACAGGGTTATAGTATACCCTGGCAGCCATGCCAGCCACATCATGCGCCCGGTGAGTGATATTACACGGATAGAGGATGCAACTGTTTCTGCGAGAGATGCGGCCTTTCTGGTTATCGGGGCATTCTCCCTTGCGGGCCTGCGCAAGGCCAGGGTTGAAATTGGAGAATCAGTACTTGTTATCGGGCTGGGGCTCCTGGGTCTGTTTGCCGTGCAGATTGCACGCATCGGCGGGGCCATGCCCGTGCTCGCTTCGGACTTCGATGACCGGAGGAGGCGGCTGGCGCAGGATTTGGGGGCGGATTACACGTTCACTCCTGCGGAAAAAGATTTTGTGCAAGCCGTCAAGAACTCTACGGGCGGCAAGGGAGCCGATGTGGTAATAGAAGTGACCGGTTCGCCCGGGGCAATGCAACAGGCTCTCGAATCTGTTGCCCGCAGGGGCAGGATAATACTGCTCGGCTGCACCAGAAATCCTGTCGAGTCTGTCGATTTCTATAAGTATGTTCACCGGCCCGGGGTTTCCATTATCGGCGCCCATACTGACGTAAGACCGGAGCACGATTCTGCCCCGGGCTACTGGACAATGCAGGACGACCTGAAAACGCTGCTTCGCCTGCTCGCCGCCGGCAGGATTCAAGTAAAGCCGATGGTCCACGGTCAGGTTCTGCCGGAAGAGGCACCGGATGTATACCGCAGGCTTGCAGAAGACAGCGGCAGTATCCTCGGGTACGTATTTGACTGGAACGCAGGCGGTTAAGGCCAATTGCCAAGGGAACAGGAACAATAATTATCCGCAATAAAAATTTTCTTGACGAAATGGTTGGGCAGGAATACATGAAAAAGACTGCAGTGGATGTAAAGAATCTTGCACGCCTTCTTGAATCGGAAAGCTTGTTTGCGGCTAAGGCAGGACTTCTGCACGGAGTTGTGGCGGCGGCCGGGACTGCTGAGACTCTGGATGTATTGTGGCCTTGGGGCTTGGCCGCAGTTTTCCCAACATGTAAACCGATGAAGAAGGACTCCCTGTTCGACCTTGCAAGCCTGACCAAGGTTGTGGCAACTGCGTCTGCATGCGCTATATGTATGGACCGCGGATCTATTGTCCCGGAAGCCCCTGCGAGACAATACATCCCCCAACTCGGCCGGTTTCCGGGCAGCGTTATCCGCGTTAGCGACCTTGCTACCCATTGTTCGGGATATGATAACCGAAAATTTGATAACCTCAGCCCTGATCACCTCATTGACAAGGCAATAAGAACGCCTGCGCAGTGGCCCGCAAGGAAACGCTATGAATACTCATGCCGTAATTTTATAGTTCTTGGATACCTGATAGAACGGATAACAGGTGAGAATCTCGCAACGTTCTGCAACAGGGAATTATTTTCTCCTGCAGGTATGGAAAATACAAGATTCGGGCCGATACGGTCTACCGCGGAGAACGTTGTTCCGTCATCGGCGCCTCCCGGCGTAATTGAAGACCAGCAGGCACGAAAAGCCCCGAGACCGATCGGAAATGCCGGCTTGTTTTCAACCGCTGAAGACCTGTCCTTGTTCTGCCGTCTGCTGTTATGCAGAGGGCTGGCAGGGCAAACGCGCCTGCTCAGTTCGAGAACAGTGGATTGTCTTATGAAACCGTGCAGTCCCCCGCATCTGCCGCGCAGGTCATTTGGCTGGGATATGGGTTCGTGCTATGAGTGTCTGCACCGCCCTTTCGGCTTGTCGGAATCGGCCATAGGACACAGCGGATGGACCGGACAATCAATCTGGATAGACCCTGAATTTAATGTATATACCATTGTCCTGACGAACCGGACGCATGCTCCGGGAGGAGTCAGCGATAACTATGAAGCATCAAAGCGTTTCAGAGCAAAAATTGCGGAAATTCTAATATCCCATGTTACAAAAACACAGAAGACAAGTTTGATAAAACCCAAGATCTCAGGATAGGGAATCCCGGAAGCAATTGAGGATGAAGACGATTTTATGGCGCTTGCCGAGCGGTTCCCGTCAAAAATGAAAACATGGTCAAATGACATAGAACTGAACTGCCGGAAAATACAGGACCATACAGTATCAATCAGGCCATTTTCGCATATCAGATAATGGGTGCATTAATCATTTTTGTTTTGTATAGATTATGGATAGCACGTACACATCTTAGAGATGTTTTTGCGAAAGCGATTAAGAGGAGAAATACGGATGATTCTGCAGAAATCATCTCATATTCAACAGCTTTCTGGGGTTTAACGGCATGTCTGATTCTCATGTGGTTGTGGCTGCGAATGACCGGAATACCCTCTCTGCCTTCCATGATTCTTCTTGCCGGCATATTCATAATTTTTATCGGGCTAACGCGGGTTATTGTGGAAACCGGCATACCGTATGTAGTGGCACCTTTGACCGGGGCGGTTTTTGTTATTTCAATTTTCGGTTCAAAAAGCCTGGGTTCAACCGGGCTTGTCGGCCTTGCCCTTACGTATATATGGGCGGGCGATTTGTGTATCTTCCTGATGCCCTGCGTTGCGCATGGTTTGGGGATTGCCGATGAAGAAACGAAAATGAAAAGGGGGGTTATTTTTTGGGCAATCGTGGCGGCGTTGATTATAGCCATTCTCGTTTCGGTTTGTGTCACTTTGCAATTGGTTTACAGGCATGGCGGTCTGAATTTAAGCGACCATTTTTATAAGGTTTGCCCCCAGTGGCCGTTTAACTTCATTGCGGAAAAAGCTTCATATCCGGCTTCACCCAGTATAAGAGGCTGGGGAAATATATTTGGCGGTGGTTTTATAATGTTCTTTCTTATGGCCATGAGGCAAAGATTTCTTTGGTGGCCATTTCATCCCGTCGGGTTTTTGTTGGGATCCACATGGTTCATACAGTATTTATGGTTCAGCGTATTTTTGTCATGGCTTATAAAAAGCTTCGTGTTAAAATATTGCGGGCATAAAATTTATGAGCGATCAAAATTCTTTTTTCTCGGTTTAATTCTCGGGCAATTTGCCGTGGTCGGTTTCTGGCTTATTGTAGACTTTTTTACCGGCACCAGCGGCAATGGAATATTCTGGATATGATTAATGCCGGTTAAATGGAAATTGCAAGAAATATCAAATTGGATGGACATTGAGAAGGAGAATGGGCATGGATAAATTGACATGGAGCAGAGAGTCGGTTCCTGACGAACTGCACTCAATGCTGGAAATTTTAGGGCGGGAATATTCTATCAGTGAATCGGGTCGGGGTATCAGTGTTGAATTCAAGAGGCAGGAAAAGGGTTTGAATGTAGAAAGGGAACGAAATAAGGCTGTTATTAAGTATGATTCAATTGCAACCGCCGCGAGGGGCGTGGGAAGTTTGCTTTCGGGCATAGCGGGGCCGGGTTGCAGGATATCTGAAACAAACCGATTTAAAACAATCGGAATAATGATGGACGTATCGAGAAATGCCGTTATGAAGGTTGAGCATTTCAAAAAG
The DNA here is from genome assembly GCA_964421645.1 of uncultured bacterium. Classification (GTDB taxonomy): domain Bacteria; phylum Ratteibacteria; class UBA8468; order B48-G9; family JAFGKM01; genus JAFGKM01. The sequence continues at coordinate 1,661 of CAYQXZ010000062.1, read as the reverse complement.
TGGCTCAGGCGTTTATCGCTTTTCGGTTACAATCTTGCGATGTTGTACACCAAAGACACATACGAACTTCCCGGAGAGGATTTTTTCGGTTACCTGCGCGGCCGTTATTCTGCCGATGAACTGAAGGAAATTGACAGCTATGCCGCAAATCTCGGAATTGAGATGGTTGGTTGTATACAGGCGCTCGGTCATCTGGAACCTGTTCTGAGATGGCCTGCATATTGGGAAATAAGGGATACCGCTTCAGTTCTCCTGACAAGCGAAGAGAAGACCTACCAGCTTATAGACAAGATGCTTAAGCTCTATTCGGATGTTTTCAGAAGCAGGAGAATACATGTGGGGATGGACGAAACTCATGATTTGGGCAGAGGCAGGTATATGGATTTGAACGGATACCGTTCTCCATGCGATATTTTTTGCGCGCACCTGGAGAAGGTAAAGGAAAACTGCAGAAAATACGGGCTTAAACCCATGGTATGGTCGGATATGTTTTTCAAGATGGCCAATAAAGCCCAGGCATATTACGATAGGGAAGATAAAATACCGGAAAACATTAAAAATCTCATGCCGAAGGATATACAGCTTGTCTATTGGGATTATTACCATGAAGACAGGGAATTCTACGTTGAATGGATAAAACGGCATCGTGAACTGGGATTCAATCCTGTAATGGCATCGGGAATATGGACATGGGGTGCCCTGTGGTATGACAGCCTGCAGACAGAGAAGACTGTTTTGCCTTGTCTGGATGCATGTGTTGAGTCCGGAGTGAATGAGGTCTTCTTTACCATGTGGGGAGATGATGGAGCATATTGCGATATTGATTCCGGTCTTGCCGGCATATGTCTTGCCGCCGAGAGAATTTACTCAGGCGGAAAACCCCGGGAAGAGACAATGAAAAAGCGCTTCAAATCTTTGTGCGGCGGGAACTATGACGCACATATGAAAGCCTCCGAAATAGCAAGACTCCCGATATCATCTTCTGGAAATACGGATGATTGCGAAATTAACGGGGCAATGGTGCTATGGGATGACCCTTTACTCGGGATTTACTGGAAATTCCTTGAGAGCAGGGACAGTTCTATATGGATTAAAGCCCTGAAAAAATATTCTGAAACGGGAAAGGCTCTTTCAGCGTATGACGCAGAAGGTGCCGGCGATATCTCGCATGCGCGGTTAATAGCCGGTGTTCTGGAAAAGAAAATAGACCTAAACATTAAACTCTACAGGGCATATACCAGCCGTAATAAAAAAGAGATGGAAAAAGTCAGAGAACTGATACCCTGTCTTATTGAGTGCATAGACGGGCTTTTATGTTCTTTCAGAAAAAACTGGTATTCCAGAAATAAGCCTTTTGGATTCGAGGTGATTCAGATAAGGTTTGCCGGACAGAAGGAAAGGTTAAAGGAACTTCATGTCCGTCTGAATGAGTATATCACCGGACAAATAGATTCAATTCCGGAATTGGAGGAAAAAGCTTCTTCCGCGGCGAGTCTATACAGTACTTACAGCAGTCTCGCAACGGGCTCATATTTTATATGACCGCGGAAGATAGAAACTGTAACTGAATCTAACGTCTTATCAGCGTGATTTTTCCTTATCTCGAAGCCCCTCAAGTTTGGACGGGAGTCCGAAAATCTCCATGAATCCGCTTGCCGCCC
>CAYQXZ010000061.1:0-10219 GCA_964421645.1 uncultured bacterium | reverse complement strand
GGCCTACCCGAGCCGTATCGGGAGGCGAGGGAGCCGAATCCTGCTCTCTCCGCTTGGCAAAAGGAGCTTTGGCGGACAGGTCCGCAATAAATGACGTACCCTGTTTGTTTGATAAAGGAAAATATGTTTGCCCAATTGACACACACGATTACCGGGATGTCCAGTTTTCATCTCAATGCGCTATTTATACTCGGACTGATCCTTTTTGTTGGAATGGTTGGTGCAAGAACCTTTCAAAAACTTCGAATACCGCAGGTTGCGGGTTATATCATTGCAGGTATCGTGGTAGGACGGTCGGGACTTAACATCCTCAACAGGAATGTTATTGAGTCCATGGTGCCCTTCAATTACTTCGCGCTTGGTCTTATCGGCTTTATGATCGGCGGAGAGCTGAAAAGGGAAGTTTTCCGGCGCTACGGCAGGCAATTCATGGCAATCCTGCTGTTTGAAGGTCTGGCCGCCTTTTTCATGGTCTTTGTTCTTGTAGGAACACTGGGAACTCTCCTGTTCGGAAATAGTGTCTACTACTGGGCGCTCGGTCTTCTGCTGGGAGCCATTGCATCTGCCACAGCTCCCGCTGCAACTACCAATGTTCTCTGGGAATACAAAACCCGCGGGCCATTAACGACCACGGTACTGGGAATAGTTGCCCTGGACGACGGCCTGGCATTGATACTTTTTGCACTCGCAAGCAGTCTCGCTCCTGTAATATTGGGACTTCATGCTTCACTATTCTCTGCAATTGCCAGACCCGTTTATGAAATCAGTATCGGCATTGTCATAGGACTGATATTTGGCCTGGCGCTGATAAAGATCCTCCGGAGGTATGCGGATAAAGATAAAATTCTGGTATTCTCTCTGTGCAGCATCCTCTTTGCCCTCGGTTCGGCATTGATACTTAAGATAGACATGCTTCTGGCGACGATGACGATGGGTGTTGTACTGACGAACAAAGAGGCGCGTCTCAGCAAAGAAATATTTAAACTGGTTTCTGCTTTTGCAACACCGTTTTACATATTATTCTTTGTTCTGGTCGGGGCAAAGTTTGATTTGCATGCCGCAACCGGAATAGCTTTTCTCGTTGCCTCCATCTATCTTGCAGGCAGGACATTCGGCAAAATGATAGGCGCATACATGGGAGCAAAGGCCTCCGGAGCTCCAAAAACCGTGGTGAAATACCTGCCTTACTGTCTTTTCAGTCAGGCAGGTGTGGCAATCGGGCTTTCCATCCTTGCATCCCAGATTTTCCCGGGACAAATAGGAAGTTCCATAATTGTTATCGTGACGCTTACTACTTTCGTGGTTCAGATAATAGGTCCCTCTTTTACCAGATATGCTGTGTTCAAAGCCCAGGAAGTCGGGTTGAACATAACAGAGGAGGATATACTGCGCAAGACAAATGTCAGCACTCTGATCGACAGGAATCCGCCCTACATACATGAAACCGTTCCATTAAACAGTATACTTGATATCTTCAGCCAGAGCAGTTACCATACCTATCCCGTGGTAGACAAGGCAATGAAATTAAAAGGGGTAATAACAATTGAGAGCATAAGGAAATCATTTGCTCACAGCGAGGTTGGAAATCTCGTTATCGCTCACGATATCATGGAACCGGCTATAACCAGGAAGATTTCTCCCGACACTTCTTTGATGGAGGCTGAAGAAGTTATCGACAGGTACGGCGTTGATTACCTGCCAATTGTCGATGCAAAATCCGTTCTTGTCGGTTTCATTGAGAAAAAGACCATAGACAGGTTCATTTCTTCCAAACTGATTGAATCTGCCGAGAAGAAGCTTCAGCTGGATAATTCATAGTGTATTATGGTGGATTCCAGGCGTCGGCACAGGCATCAACCGGTATCCCGCTTGTAAATACATCGCACAAACCGGACGGAATGGTAAAACGCATACAGAAAAAATCGGCACCTGCAAGGAGGGTAAGATGGCAAACAAATACCGGGACATAAAGGATTTTGTAAAACATAATTTCAGGCACTTCAATTCCGCAGTCCTTGTTGATGCGTCCGAGGCATACGTCAAACATATAAACGGCGGCGGGAAGATGATGCTTGCCATGGCAGGCGCCATGTCCACCGCGGAGCTGGGACTCACCCTGGCGGAGATGATACGCAGGGAGAAGATCCATGCCGTAACATGCACCGGGGCGAACCTTGAGGAAGACCTTTTCAACCTCGTTGCCCACAACCATTACGTGCGGGTCCCCGATTACAGGCATCTTACTCCGAAGGATGAATCCGCGTTGCTTTCAAAAAAGTTGAGCAGGGTAACAGACACCTGCATCCCGGAAGAAGAGGCGATGAGGCGTATTGAAAGACATCTTCTGAAATTCTGGCAGAAGGCGGAAAAAGAAGGGAACAGATACCTTCCGTACGAATTCATATACCAGCTGATAGACAGCGGAGACCTTGAAAAACATTTCCAGATTGACCCGGAAGACTCATGGGTTATCGCCGCCTGCAAGAAAAACATTCCCATATTTGTACCCGGATGGGAGGATTCCACTCTGGGCAACACCTTTTTGTCGTGTGTCCGCAAAGGCCTGCTCAAGAATCTGTCAACGATAAAATCCGGACTGGAAACCATGGACTTCCTGATTGACTGGTACATGGCCAATTCAAAAGAGAACAGTATCGGGTTCTTCCAGATAGGCGGAGGAATTGCGGGAGATTTCCCCATTTGCGTTGTACCGCTGATAAGGCAGGATATAGGTGAAACCTCTTGCAGACTCTGGGGCTACTTCTGCCAGATATCCGACAGCACGACATCTTACGGCTCATACAGCGGAGCAGTGCCCAACGAGAAAATAACGTGGGAAAAACTTGGTGTCGATACCCCGAAGTTCATTATTGAGAGCGATGCAACGATAGTTGCGCCGCTCATGTTTGCCTACATACTGGCAGAATAACAGGCTTACAACCCGGACACTTTCGCCGCAACTGCACTGCAGCCCGGAATATCTTCGGCCTTTTCGGCAGACTCCATGATATAATCCGGGAATTTGCCGCCGGCATCCTTAACCGCCAGGGAAAACAATCTGTTAATGGTATCCCGGTTAGCGTCAGCGACATTCTTTTTCATACCCGGATCTTTCTTCGGATTGTAAAGGAAAGAACCTTTGCCGTTAACCCTGCAGTTAAGCCACCATTCATTCTCAATTACCGTAACCGCGGATTGCCAGCCTATTGTTGCGTGCTTACGTATGCCCCTGTCAGTCTTCTTAAGTGCCGCACTCCAGAGATCCCTGCCGGTTATCCCCTTGTCCTTTGCATCATACTTTGCGCCTGAAAACCCGAGCATCATGGAAAAAAAGTCATGATGTTGCACGAATATGTTGCTCTTTCTGCCCATGCCTTCTCCCTTGGGATGTTTTACCAGCAGAGGAACGTCGCAGACTTCCGGAGAAGAGGGATATCCTCTCTTGCCGATATAGTTCTTGTCTCCAACGGAGTGTCCGTGGTCGGTGGATACTATAACCACGGTATCGTCCAGAAGCCCCAGGTTCTTTATTGACTCATAAAGATACCCGAACCACCTGTCGCACATTGTTACCAGGCCGCTGTAGTTTGCCTGCGTCCGCTTCACAAGTTCCGCAGGCAGGCTGCGCGTATCGGAATAACCCGAAAGTATCTGTTCCCTGGTCGTTTTTTTATCGTACATGTGCCTGTAATGGGAAGGCACATTCCAGGGCTCGTGCGGGTCAAAACTCTCAACCATGAGGAAGAAGTTCTTCGCATCCCTGTTCTCTTCAAGCCACCTCGCCGACTCTATCATCACCTGTGCAACCGGGTAGTCCTCCTCGTGTTTCAATCCCCTTATGTTCTGGATGACTCTCTTGATAAATTCCCTTCTGAACGGATGTGTATCCATTTCTTTCGGAAGGTAGTGCCTTATTTCTTCCTCGGTCGGTTCAGGGCCGCTCCTGTAGGGATCGTTCTCCTTGCCTCTGATGAATGTCCACTGGTCAAAACCGCGCCAGTAGTTCTTTGACGGCTTGAACTGGTGATACACGCTGGATATGAAACCTGTCCTGTACCCGTTTGCATGCAGTACCTCGGCTATCGTATCATCCTTCTCCGGTATTGGCCCCCATCCGGCCGCGCCCACAAAATCCCCCTTGAGACAAAAATCACCCCTATGGAACGGATATACCCTCTTGCCCGTGTATATCGCCCTTCTTGCGGGAAGGGTTGGCAGGGATTCAGGATATACTCGCGTAAACATCAGGGAATCTCCGGCAAACCTGTCCAGTTTAGGAGTTTTCACCTCTCCCCAGAACGGTTTCCCGTAAGCGCCTATGCAATCCTTCCGAAGCGAATCAAAAACAACACATATGATATTCATCTTCTGCCCTCCGTTGTTCATAAACTGGCGTCAAGCACCTTTTTCAAGACATCGGGCCTGTTCGTCGTGATAAAGGAGATACCCGTATTGACAAGTTCTTTCATATCTTTTTCATCGTCAACCGTCCATGCCGTCAGGGAGATACCCCGCGAGACAAACTGTTTCACCCTGTCTCCGTTTATCTGGTGGTATTCAACATCCAGAAGCGGTATGCCGTTGCTGACAAGCACGTCCGGGGATTCCGGGAACTCCCCTGAAATCAGGGCCGTTGAGATAGCAGGAGCCGTCTTTCTTACTTTCGTCACGTACTCAAGATTAAAGGACCCCATTACGACACTCTCTTCCATCCCGTGTTTTCGCAACAGCTCTATGATCTTTTCCGGGCGTGCCTCCTTTATCTCAATCATAAGTTTTATTTTACCTGTCACAAGAGCCAGGACCTCGTCCAGGGACGGGATTTTCACGCCCTCAAATTTCCCTTTCCATTTTCCGGCGTCAAACTCTCTTATTTCCCTGAACGTTTTTTCCTTAACGTATCCCTTGCCGTCTGTCGTCCTTTCAAGGGTGTGGTCATGAATGACTACAAGCTCTCCGTCTTTCGTCTCATGAACGTCAATCTCAATGAAATCCACGCCCAGATCTATCGCTTTCCGGAAAGCAAGAAGGGTATTCTCGGGATATTTTGCAGAGAAACCTCTGTGCGCAACGATCAATAAGTTTTTCATCAGCTCATCCTCCCGTATTTTTCGGCAAAACTCTCAAGCAGTCCTGTTTCTCCGGCCAGATCCAGAACAGTCAATCTTCCTCTTATAAAACGCGCAAGCGTTAAGGCATTGTATATTATTGCCTCATCAACAGCAATACTCTTCAGGTGCAGGGGGATTTCCGCTTTGCTGAAAATTGCCCGTATCCTTCCAGGCGGGTAAACCATTCCGAATGTTTCACGTTTCAATTCTTCCCACCTTGCCGGCAGCGCCTCTCTCAACATTGCCACCTGGCGCATCTTTTCATCAAATTCTTTCCTTATCGGTTCCGCGCTTTCCGGGAACATGGAAACAAGCTTCTCCAGCTGTGACTGATGGTTAACAGCAGTCCCTGCCAGCATCTTCCTTACGTCACCGGCAGACAGATTTTTCAATTCCTCATAGATCAGTGCAGATATGAAAACGCCCGTTCCTACCTGAAGTCCGTGGTATGCAAAAACCTCATCCCTGTATTTGTGAGAATACATATCAAGGAAGTGGGAGATCATGTGTTCCCCGCCCGATGCGGGAGAGGACTTGCCCGCTATTATCATTGATATACCGCCGAGGTTCAGACCTTCCATCAGCGAGCTTATTGTCCTGCGGTCTTTCTTCAGGAGGAGTTCACCCCCGTCAACGTAGTTTGCCTCCGAGCGGCTTGTAATCTTGTACGGCAGAGAACAGAAACTCTCGCCGGTTATGATTGATGACATTTTCCAGTCCGCGTTTGCAGAGGATTTCGCAAGACTGTCGGCAAAACCCGCCTTGACCAGTTCCAACGGGGATTCTTCAAGAACTGACATGTCAATGAAAACTCCGTGGGCCGGCGCTACGGACACGGTAAGCTTCAATCCGTCCTTCAGGTATGCGGCAACAGGCGAGGTATATCCGTTCATTGAGGGCGCCGAAGGGAAAGCCAGCACCGGCTTTCCGAGAGCGTTGCCTGTCAGTTTTCCCAGGTCTGTAATTGTCCCTGTACCCACGGTCAGAATGATATCCGCATCCTGTGCCTTTCCCTCAACACCAGGGAGGTACTCTGCCCTGGCGGTGACTTTCTTTTCACCCGCAGGGCACAGGATAACCGGAACAACCTTATATTTGTCCTCAATGAACTCCTTACACTTTTTCCCCGCAGCTTCCCAAGTAATATTGTCGGCAAGCAGAAGCACTTCCTTTCCTGTGCCGAAAACATCTTCAAGAAACGGGCCGAGTTCTCCGGCACCCCCTTCATGAATGTATTTCAGCGCCACCCTGTGCCTCTTCCCGCACTCCCCGCACAGAAATTCCTTGCCCAGGTATGAATTTATGTCCATAGTTGCCATAGACTTTATTGCCTGTTACAACAGAGCAGGTTATAATGTTTTCCAGTATACCAGATAGCTCCAAAAAATTAAAGATGTTAAAGAAATTTTCTTTCAGCGGCGAGACCAGGGCGATAAGAGAAATAGCGCGTCAGATAGCGGATTCCTATACAAGAACCTCGCAGGACAGCATTGACCCCGAACATCTTATTCTCATGCGCCCCCTGTTAAGAAAAAAGGTCTTCACGTCTTTCTGCAGTATCATCAGGGCAAATCCCGAAGGGCTGAAACGCTGCAGGGAATGCGACCGCCGGTTGCTCACGGAAGTGAAGGATTCCGGCAAGGCCTGTTACCACCGGTGTCATGCAGGCCTGATTGACTTTGCTTTTCCGGTCAAGCGCGGAGGAAAACTTGTACCGGTGGTCGGCGGACAGCTGTTTTTCAGTCCGCCTTCCGCCAGGACCGTCACCGAGATACTGGAAAAGACCCGGGACCTGCCTGTGGACAGAAAGAGCCTGCAGAAGGCCGTTAAGTCAATACCGGTTATACCCCTGCAGACGGTCAAGGGGATCGTCGCTCTCCTGAATTCAGTTCTGACCGGCCTGCCGGAGGTTGAAATCTTCGCAATTCTCGGCAGGCTGACCGGAAACCAGAGCACAAAGGACAGGAGACTTCAATCGGCAGTTTCCTTCATAAAGGAAAACTACTCCGGGCAGTTTTCCACCAGGGAGATAGCGCAGAAAATCGGGGTGACCCCGGACTACTTGAGCCATCTATTCAGGAAAGAGCTTGAAATGACGGTCCTGGAATACCGGGACCGGTTGAGGATTAACGCGGCGAAGAGACTCCTCTCCGATACTGATACCCCTGTTACACAGATAGCCTTCAGCCTGGGATGGAACGACAGCAACTACTTCAGCAACGTTTTCACCGGGGAAACGGGACTCTCTCCTTCCGCCTTCCGGAAATCCCGCAAAAAAGACAGAAAATTACAGATATCTCCACAGAAAACTTAAGGCATTCCGCTCTTTCTGCAGGTAAAATATTTCCCACTATGAAAACTGCATTTTCTCTTGTCCTTAAGAGTAATGATTATTCCGGAGTTCTCTCGTACATAAAAGAAGCCGGGTTTGAGGGTGTGGAACCGACATTTCATCCGGACGGGATACCGTCTACAGGCAATTTCAGGAAGGATGCAAAACTGCTCAAAAAAGAGGCGGACAGGATCGGGCTGGAGATACCCTCAATGCGGGGCGGTCCCCTCTTCTGGCAGACCTTCGCCTCCGAATCGCCGGCGGAGAGGGAAAAAGCCGTTGCCCTTGCAAGAGATGCCATGGAATGCCTTCACATGCTTGGCGGAAATGTGCTTCTGATTGTCCCGGGGCGTTGGGAAAAGGGACAGTCTTACCTAGGGCTCTTTGAGAACGCTTCACAGACTGCCCGGAAAATCGCCCCTCTTGCAGAAAAGCAAAAAGTAATCGTCGGACTGGAAAACGTTGAGAACAAATTTCTTGTCACTCCTTATGAATGGTGCCGGTTCATTGACGGCATCGGAAGTCCTTTCGTCAGGATGTACCTTGACCCTGGAAACATCTTCTTTCTGAATCTCGGAGAGCCCGAAGACTGGATAGAGGATATCGGAAAGGACAGGATATGCCAGGTTCACATGAAAGACTTTGTCTGGGATGAAAAAGGCATGCCTGCGATGAGACAGCTTCTACGGGGAGAGGTAAACTGGAAAGGAATAATCTCCAGGTTGAATGAGATCAGGTACGACGGATGGATGATTGCGGAATTACCATTACCTGAAACAGGGAAGATGGAATTCTTGAAACAGACGAAAGATGCCATTAACAGACTGTTGCGAGGAGAAACATGAAAGGTGAAACGGACAAGAGAATTGAAGAACGGCTCGTGGAGCTCGGCAAGGCGCTCGTTGACCAGAAAAAGGCACGTGTTATAGTGGAACCCAACAAGAGGGAAAGAGGATTCTGGTTCGGAGGCGGAAAACTCCTCAAGGACAGAAAGGGCAACCTGGCAGTCTCCGGAAGATACAGGAATGCGGGAGACAGCAGGTATGGCATCTCCGCAGGGGAAAGGGGACTGGAACTGGCGGTATTCATTTCCGGGGACAACGGCAACTCTTTCAGGAAGATCCGCTCATGGAGCAAGAAAGACCTGAAGTGCCGCGGGAAAGAGGTTGTTTCCATAGAAGGATCCAGCCTTTACTGCGGCAGGAACACGGTGAAGATGTTTGTTTCAACGGAAAAGGACATATCCTATCCCGATGGTTTTGCTGAATACCAGAAACCCGGGACAGGCATCTGGGAAATTGACGTCTTTGAGGGTGACTCTCTTGAAAATCTTGACGTCTCCCGTATAAGAGCCGTTCTGTCCTCTGCGGACCCGGAGAAACTGCACATAAAAGATCCGGCAGTCTTTGACATGAATGATAAAACCTGGATGATCTACTGCAAGCATCCTTTTTCCTGGAATTGCAGTTACACCGGAGCTGCAGAGATAAAAAACTCTTCTGCGGTCAGAACGACAAGCGAAGACCTGCTGCCCAGGGGTTACACCTGGGATATAGCGGTCTCGCGGCTCACCTGCAGGATGCCTGTGCCAAAGATCGGCATTTTCGCCGGACTGCCGCCGGTCTCGGTCTATTTCTACGACGGCGCCGAGTGCATAAGGGAGCATCCCCAGAACGAAAAGGGTGTGCACAGACCAAGGGGATATTCCTGCGAGGAGATAGGCGGACTTGCATGGGGTTTTGACGAAGAATTTCCCCGAATTCGCAGGTTGAGCAGGCATTTTCCGCTCTTCGTTTCAGACCAGGGGACAGGCTGCAGCAGATACGTTTCGGCAATCCATAACGGGGAAAACCTGGCGGTATGCTGGCAGAAATCAATGGCGGATTTTTCACAGCCGCTCGTATTCCACTCGCTGGATAAGAAAGAGATAAGTGAGATACTCAAATGAAAATAGGTGTTTGCGAAAAGGATTTGCCGGGCACCCTTGAAGAAAACCTGGAATTCATTGCCAAAAACGGATTTGACGGTTTCCAGGTATGGCCCGACAAGGTTAAAGATACGAACGAACTGTTGAGACAATGCTCGGAACTCGGTATTGTTGTCTCCGCAATTGGAGGAGGACCGAACCTTGTCAGCTCCGCAGAACGCGGAAAAACCATTGACGCTTTCCGGATGCGGTTTGACCTGGCAAAAGAACTGGGATGTTTCATCGTGACCGCCGAGACAAAAGAGAAGCCGGCTGAAATGTCGGAAGAGGAAGCATGGGAATCCTGCACCGAAAATATCCGGGCAATCTGCGCCTGTGCGGAAAAGACCGGGGGAGCGTTGGCTATTGAGCCGTCCGGAAGCTGTTTTGTTAAAGATGCCGAAGACTGGCTTGAACTGGCGCGCAGGGTGAACTCAAGAGCGCTGAAGGTGAACTATGATCCCGCAAATATCGTCTGGGCGGGAAAAAACCCGGCGGAAGGAGTAAGAATACTCGGCTCAAATATCATACACACCCATGCAAAAGACATAGTCTTTGACAGGAAGGCGGGGTACAGTGAAGGCACGAGCAACCTCGTTGTGCATGATGTTCCTGCCGGAAAAGGGAAGGTCGGCTACAAATCGTATGTACAGGCTCTCAAGGACGCAGGATATGACGGATTTCTGACGATTGAGATGCACCACAAGAACACGGAAGAGATCCTGGAGTCCAAAGAATTCCTTGAAAATCTCATAGGAGATTTCCAATGAGAAGTCAAGGGGAGATTAAGAAAGAGCTCCGAGACAGAAA
>CAYQXZ010000060.1:0-10240 GCA_964421645.1 uncultured bacterium | reverse complement strand
ATAGTGCATATCCCCACGGGTATAACGGTGAGGGCCACGGAGCACAGGACCCAGGCGCGGAACCGAGAGCTGGCCCTTGAACGGCTGGAGGAAAGGCTGAAGGTTCTGAAGCAGGTGAAGAAAAAGCGCATCCCTACAAGAAAGCCCCGCAGCGCAAGAGAGACGGAGATAAGGAATAAAAAGGTGCGGGCGGAGAAGAAAAAGGCAAGACGCAGGATTACTGATGACTATGATAACTGAAGCTGTAACCCTGAAGCAATTTTTGTCCGGCATAAAGGATGTCCTGTCGGTATCCTTCCCTTCACATTACAGAATAACGGCTGAAATCACCCGGTTGAACCTGAATCAGACATCGGGACATTGTTATGTCACTCTTGTTGAAAAGGATGGAGAGACTGTCGTGGCAAAGGCTGACGCCGCTATCTGGAAAAGCAGATTTGACGACATCAGCGCCAGATTCAGACAGGCAACCGGGCAGGGACTGAAGGATGGAATTAAAGTTCTGGTTGTTGCGGAGGTGATGTACCACGAGGTTTACGGGCTCAAGCTGGGGATAGTGGACATAGACCCTTCCTATACCCTGGGCGAGTTCGCCCTGCACAGAAAGAAAATCCTTGCACAGCTGGAAAAGGAAGGCCTGCTGGACAGGAACAAGCAACAAACCTTCCCGCTGGTTCCCCAGAGGATAGCGGTCATATCATCAGCTTCCGCCGCGGGTTACGAAGACTTCATGAATATCATTGAGAACAATCCGTACGGTTACAGGATGGCGGTAACCCTGTTTCCTTCGTATATGCAGGGAGAGCAAACCGAGAAATCCATTCTTGCGTCAATGGAGAAATGTGCGGCAAAAATCAGGAATTACGACATTCTCGTTATCATAAGGGGCGGGGGCGACCAGGTTGACCTGCATGCTTTTGACAATTACAACATAGGCAGGGCTATCGCCCTGTTTCCTGTGCCTGTGCTTACGGGCATAGGACACACAAGAGACCAGACCGTGGCCGAGACAGTCGCGCACAAGGGACTGATCAGCCCTACCGCAGTTGCAGAGTTCATAGTTACCGTATCAAGGACTTTTGAAGAACGACTGGATGAGTCCGGCAAACGTCTTGCCTATACGGTGGAAAACATACTGGCGGAAAAAGAAAATGCTGTCAGAGAGAGTGGAAAACATATAAATCTTGTCACCGGCTTCTTTCTTCAGCAGAGCGGCCGGCATTTCAGCGAGATTATTGCGGGATTCCGTAATAACGTCGCAAGGAATACAGCTGGAAAAGGGTTTTTTCTGAAACAGATCCCGGTAAATCTCTCGTCAGCGGTGCAGTCATACCTTAAGGGGCGTCTGAACGTGCTGGATAGACACCAGGACAGGACAGAGATGATGAATCCCCTGCAGGTGCTGAAAAGGGGCTACAGCATTACCTTCCGCAACGGCCGTCCTGTCAAGAATGCAGGGGACGTGTCCAACGGAGACAGGCTGACGACCCGGTTATACAAGGGAACCATAGACAGCATAGCCGAAAAAACCGGCAGTTCTTGATTCTTACCGCTCAATCCATACCGGACTGCTCCACGCCATCTCTCCGTCTGTTCTTGTCACCCTTGCATAATAATATCCAGGTCCGATATCCCTGTCTTTCACGCTGGTATCAGCTACCTGCCCGCCAACAGCGGTCTTACTGAAAACCTCGCCGTTCTTGATTATTTCCACCAGGCTTACAGGTACCTCGCTTGCCGCAAAAACCTTTATTTGCAGGGATTTTGCACCGGGTTTCCTTATTGTTGAACCCATGGGCCTGCCGGAAACGAGAAAGTCCAGGATAATCCTGACGTTGCTGGAAGCATAGACCATTCTCTTCTTCAATGCCTTGAAGATATCCTTTCTTGTCAGCCCGGATGCCCATATGCCTGTAATTCCCTGCCTGTAAAGTCCGGCATACAGGGGTATATCCTTCTGTTTGGAATGGAGTTCGTCACCGGGCCTGCCGTCGTGTATGTCCCCTCCTCCCACGAACCCGAACCTGTAACCCCTGGCGAGAGCGTCTATCACATGCTGCCCTTTTTTCTCACCGCCGTGGTTGCGGATCGGCCGGGTGTTGCCCTTTTGTGCAGGGAGTTCGCTGTTGCCCCATATGGAATATATCTCCACCAGTTTCTCAAGTTCCGCGTCATACCCTTTTGACCAGTCAACCCCCATTTCAACGTTTGCCGAATGATGGGGGATGACCAGCGCTCCAAAGCTCCTGGCAATTCTGTACAGCTCTTTCAGCTCCGAAGGTCCGTCAGCCCTCAGCACGGGACCTTTGTCGCCGGGATAGTAGATATTCCTGTGGCCGAACTCGCGGTTGGTCCACTCCTGTCCGACAAGGGTTACGAATTCTCCGTCTCTGTTAAAGTCGTTTGTAACCGCACGGAAATACTCCCACTGCCTGTCGGTTATCCATTCCGAGTGGTCTGTAACGGCGAAAATGTCCAGAAACGCCTCGTCTCTCGCAAATGTATAAAGTTCTTCCGGACATCTCAATCCGTCGCTGAAAAAGGTCTGGGAATGCGGGTCAGCCCAGTAGAGTCTCAGCGGTATGGGTTTTTCCGTAACAAGGATGGCATTGCTGATACCCTCAATACCTGTTTTTTTGTCCCGCAACGTGATGAATTTCACGCCCGGGGTTGAGAATTTTATGCCTGGGATCCTGAAGAATGCGCGGCTGCTTCTACTTCCGGCGGAAGCCGCCTTTTGTATTGATTGTCTTGTGGGCCCATCGTATCCAGTGCCGCCGTCCACGGAGATAATCCCTTCCCAGTCTTTCATTACGTTATCCATGTAGGCAATCCCGCGCGGCGACCGGTTGTATATTCCCACAAGACCCGGCGGCCTTGCATAACAGCTCCAGTCAACGGTGTAGGGTTCTGTCAGCACCTTGCCCTTCAGCACAATCTCTTCGCCTGCGCTCACAACTGACGGAGCGGCAAGGCAGAATCCTTTGATTTCCATGAGAACAGTCCTTTAAGGTTGTAAAAAGAAAACAGGGCTTGACCATGCCTGCGCCCCCGAAAAGCATGAGAGGCGGACGTAGTAAAACAGGAATCGCCCGCCATATTCTGATTCCATGTAATACCTGTCCATCTTCTCTTCGTCGGTAAATTCCATGCTGCCGTGCCAGTCATTCACAACCGAAGAGTATATAACGTCCCCGTTTCTTATCAACTCCATTTTCTCTATTCTTTCGGTTGCGGCCGCCGTGACAGAGACCTTTCGTGAAGGGACCCTTGAGTCTCTGATTACTCCTCCATGAACAAGCCCGTTGATTTTCGCCTCAAGAAATATTCTTTCCCCCGATGCGGCATAGGTGTTGCCCTCTCTTATGGCGTTGAATACGGCCATATCGGTAAGCTCTCCGGAACGAACCGCCGTGAATCCGGGCGGATACGGAATATGCGGAGCTTCCAGGCCTGCTCCCGACGGCATCGTTGCATGGGAATCCGTGCCTGCAACAAAACCTGTGCAAACCCCCCTCTTAAGATAGTCAAGCACGTATACCTTTCCATTGTAAGGATTTAGAAGGGGACGGGGATTCCCCGGGTATTCCGAACAGCCCCATTTTGAATAGATTTCAATAGCCGGCATGAGTTCACGTCCCGGATAGATGGCTTCCGGCATCTCTCCGTGTTTTCCCGTGCGGCTCGTATGGTGGGGCACGACAAAAAAGTCAAACCCCTGTTCCTTCGCCTTCTGCATAAGTTTCTCACACAGGGTCTTTACATTTCCTTCCTCATAGTCGTCTACAAAGATGTCCGGGTATTTTGTGCAATATACGTTGTTGTCTCCGCCCGAGCCGCCTTTAAGAGAGGCTTCGTAAGCCGGCAGGATGACAAATTCTGACGGTGCCCTGTACAGGTTTGTCACCGCGATGCCTTCGCGCCATTTTCCCGGTGAAGACCTGCCGTTTGACACGTGGTCGGCAATTGCCATCCAGTCCAGGCCCGTGAGATACCTGCCCGCGGTGCACGCGAAGTGAACGGAGCGGGCAATATCCGCATGACAGTCGCTGAGAACCGTATGTACGTGCGGGTCTCCCCAGAAGAGCCTGTAACGGGGAGTCTTTTCAGCGAGAGACGGATTGCTGTGGAACAGTTTGCCGTCCAGTTCCGCGGAAAACCTGAAAAACCCCTTCCGGCTGTTCCTTGCGTTTTTTATGAATGCGACAGCAGGTGTCCCTTTCCTAAATCTGACAGGCATGGTTTCTCCCGTCAGGCAGTTCGTGAACGCCAGTGTTTCACTGCACTCCAGTGAAGGATAGCCGTTTTTGTCCAGCACGGCCGTTTTTACTGTGAAGGGCTCGCCTAGCCCGGTCACGGACGGGATTGTTATGGATACGGAAAGCGGTTTTTGACCCGGGGATTCTGCCGTGAATATCTTATGCACGGACTCTTCCGGATAGAAGACTTCGGCATTAAAGCGCATAAATCAATACTCCTTGTTCTGTCAATACATTGAGAGACGTTTCCTTATTCTAAGGCTTTCTGCTATAATTTTCAAACCGGGAGGTTAGCATGGGAAGACCCAACGTAATTCTCATCACGAGCCACGACACCGGACAGCATTTTCACTGTTACGGCGACAGAACCGTTCATACGCCCGGCATAGACAACCTGGCGGCCGGCGGAGTGCTTTTTAAGAACAACTTCTGCACCGGGCCCCTGTGTTCACCATCCAGGGGAAGTATCATAACCGGCAAGTATCCCTGCTCCAACGGGCTCATGGGGCTGGTGAACCGCGGATGGGATATGCCTGACAGTGAGAAATCCTTGCCGCACTACCTGAAAGAGGCGGGATATGACACCCTGCTTTTCGGGTTCCAGCACGAGAGGAGAGATCCGGCAAAGAGCGGTTATGACAGGACCATCAAACCGGAACAGGGCATATTCAGCAGGGATGTGATAGACCTTCTTGTTGATTTTATAAGGAAAAGGAAGCAGTCCGGTTCGTTTCTTGCGTCGGTCGGTTTTTATGAGACCCATCTTCCCTTTGACAACCCGAGGTTCACGCCGGACAACCCTGATGAGGTGTGCCTGCCGGCATACATCCCTGACACCCCTGAAACGCGGCTTGAGATGGCGCAGTTCCACGGGCTGGTCAGAGAGATGGATTATAACATCGGCAGACTGCTTGAAACGCTGAAAGAATGCGGGATGGAGGAAAACACGATTTTCATCCAGACGACCGACCACGGCATTGCCTTCCCCAGGGCAAAATCAACACTTTACGATCCCGGGATAAAGACCGCTTTCATCGTCAGGTGGCCTGCAGGCATCCCCGGGGGCAGGATCTGCGAGGAACTGGTGAGCAACGTGGACATACTGCCCACGCTCCTTGAGCTGGCAGGACGTCCTGTCCCGGAAGATGTCCAGGGGCGAAGCATTGCCCCTCTGCTTCAGGGGAGAGAGCAGGCCGGCAGGGAGTTTGTTTTTGCGGAGAAGGACTGGCATAACCATTACGACCCGAAGCGGTGCATAAGAACGAAAGAATACAAGTACATAAGGAACTTTGAAAAGGGACAGGCGGTTCTTCTGCCCACCGATATTGCAAGGAGTGCCGCCGGCAAGGTCATGCCGGCAGACTATCTGAAGGAAAGACAGCCGGAGGAACTCTATAATCTTAAGGACGACCCGGATGAGTTAAGGAATATCGCAGCTGATCCGCGCTATGCAGGCATAAAAGAAGAACTGTGCCTTAAGCTGTACGGATGCATGGAAAACGCCGGGGATTACCTTTCCGGCTTCAGGGGCGTGGAGGCATACTGGAAATAGGGGGTAAACAATGGCAGAGAGCAAGCTCACTTATACGCAGGCAGTTGCCGAACTTGAGGCAATAGTCAGGGATATTGAGAACGAAGATGTTGAGGTAGACCACCTCCTTGAAAAGGTCAAGAGGGCATCCGCATTAATAAAATACTGCAAGGATAAATTGCGGGATACCGAGGGTGAAGTGAAAAAGGTCCTTGCCTCCATAGAGAAAGATAATAAGAAACAGGAGGAGCCGGGATAGTGGATGGAAAACCTCTTGTCATTCCTGGAACGTTCAAAGATATTTGAGGAAATAGGCGAACTTGCCGGAAGAATGCAGAAGTGTATTGTGACCGGAGGGGAGCCCTCTTTCTTTTCTTACCTGACAGCCGGACTGTTCAAGCAGATTAACAAGAGTCTGCTGGTTATTCTGCCGGAAGAACAGTCTGCGGAAATATTTTCGCGCGATGCCGCGGTATTTGCGGGCGAGTCCTGTATAAAATTTCTTCCTGCACCCGAACTCTTTGCCGGTGAGACTGAAACCCTCTCAGCGGTCATGTTTGAGAGGGTTACCGCCCTTACCGAGATCTCCCGGCAGACAAAACCTTTCATCCTTGTTTCCCAGCCGGCAGGACTTCTGATTAAAAAGATCCCGTCTCTGAAAGAATTTTCAGATGCCGCAGTCAGCGTAAATGCAGGCAGTAACTTGAGAAGGGACATGCTTCTTGACCGTCTTTTGAGCTACGGGTACGACGAGGCGGAACTCGTGGAACAGCCCGGGGAGTTCGCCAGGCGGGGGGGCATAGTTGACGTTTTCCCTCCGGACAGGGAGTTCCCGGTCAGGATAGAATTCCTGGGTAACAAGGTAAACTCCATAAGGAAATTCCAGCCTGCGGGACAGCTCTCATTTGAGAAGATAAAAGGACTTGCACTTCTTCCGCTTAACGAGAAGTTTGTCGGCGATATTGCGGACAGGGATATTATGGGAGAGCTGGGAAATCCCCTCACATTTTTCATAGAACCCGGCCGTTTTTACGGCTCCCCGGTGTTTGCCGAATTGAAAAACAGACGCCTGCTTGACAAGGAACGCCTGGACACCTGCCTTGATGCTGCATCTATCCTGCAAAAGAACATAACCGCGGTCCCGAAAGGGATGAAACATTTTCATTTCAACGTTTTTCCGGCATTGGAACGTTTCCGGGTTGAAAAAGGAGTTATCTGGAACGCCTATCCGGGGGAAAAAGTGGTAGTTTCCTCTGACAACACCGCACAGGAGACGCGCCTTAAGGAAATACTGACAAGAAATAACGTGAACACTGCAGTTATGTCATTCAGAACAGGCGCTCTTTCCGCGGGATTCTCTTTCCCGGAGTCAAACCTTACGGTTGTCAGCAATGACGAGTTGTTCTCAAGGTACAGGGTAAGGCGGCCTTCCCTGAAATATCACCAGGAGAGCATCCCCTTGAGCAGTTACTCGGAGATAAAGGCAGGTGATTACGTTGTTCATTACAACGAAGGAATCGGCAGATTCAGGGGCATGGAGCGGCTCGCGGCAGGCGGGAGCAAGGAGGAAGAGGAGTTTGCGGTTATTGAATACGAAGGCGGAGACAAGCTGTACGTGCCGCTGGGAGAGGTCTCTCTCGTTCACAAGTACGTCGGGGAGGGCACACCCAGGCTATCTCCCCTTGGCGGAAAGACCTGGCTGAAGGTGCGGGATAAGGTTAAAAACGCCATAAGGGACATGGCATCAGACCTTTACCATCTCTACCTGGAGAGAAAGAAAGAAAAGGGAATTGCGTTCATACAGGATGACGAGTTCCAGAGAGAGTTTGAAGAAAGCTTCATATACAGGGAGACCGAGGACCAGCTGAAGGTGACGGAGGAGGTCAAGACGGACATGGTCTCCGACGGGATAATGGACCGTCTCATATGCGGGGACTCCGGCTACGGCAAGACAGAGGTTGCGTTAAGGGCGGCGTGCAAGGCCGTGTTGAGCGGAAGGCAGACGGTGGTGCTGGTTCCCACGACCGTTCTTGCGCTCCAGCATTTTCTTACGTTCGCGGAGAGATTTGCGGATTTTCCGGTCAGGGTGGAGATGCTGTCGCGCCTGGTTCCCCGGCCACGGCAGGCAGAGATACTTAAGGACCTTAATGAGGGAAAAGTTGACATCGTCATAGGGACTCACCGTCTCCTGCAGGATGATGTAAAGTTCAGAAACCCCGGGCTCTTGATTGTTGATGAAGAGCAGAGGTTCGGGGTTGCGCACAAGGAGAAACTCAAGAAGAGGTTCAGCAGGATAGACGCCCTGACACTCACGGCCACACCAATTCCCCGGACACTCTACATGACAATGTCGGGCTTGCGGGACATAAGCGTCATAGAAACCCCGCCCCAGGGTCGCATGTCCGTCGTGACCTATGCAGGCAGGTACAGCGACCAGCTTGTAAAGGAGGCGGTCTTAAGGGAGCTGGAGCGCAAAGGGCAGGTTTTTTACCTGCACAACTTCATATACGACATTGACCGCGTGAGGACGCGCCTGCAGGAGATGCTTCCCTTTGCGCGGATAGAGGCGGCACACGGCAGGATGGAGCCGGAACAGCTTGCCGCGATCATGAAGAGGTTTGCGGACGGGGAGACCGACGTTCTCGTTGCCACCACCATAGTTGAAAACGGGATAGACATCCCAAGGGCCAATACCCTTGTAGTGGACAATGCGCACAGGTTCGGGCTGGCAGACCTTTACCAGTTGCGGGGCAGGGTGGGCAGGTACAAGTGGAGGGCGTACGCGTATTTTCTCATACCCGACCATGTCTACCTTACCGGCACCGCAAAGGAGCGTCTGGCTTCCTTGCAGGAGCTGAACAAGCCGGGGAGCGGGTACACGGTTGCGCTCAAAGACCTTGAGATACGGGGCGCCGGCAATGTCCTGGGCAGGCAGCAGCACGGCTTCATAGAACAGGTCGGGTTCAACCTTTACGTCCAGTTCTGGAAGGATGTCGTGGGAGATCTTAAAGGCAGCAATCCGGAGGTTGTGAGCCAGCCGGCCGTCAGTGCAGAGATCCCGCAGGACTACATAGAAAACCCGTCCCTGCGACTTTACGTCTACAAGAAACTGGCAGCGGTCAGGACAAAGAAGGAAGCAAAGCTTCTCCTTGAAGAACTGGAAGACCGCTTCGGCCCCCCTCCTTCCCCGCTCTCTGAAATCCTGACATAGTTCTGGCCTCATTATGAGGGCGCAGCACCGGAAGGTTTCTGAAGCGGGCGTCTGTTTGAGGAGCGGGCAAGGATCTTGTTTTGTAAGAGAGCGACGAGAGAAGCCGAACGCAGGCCGCCTCGCCGGGGCGGCCAAGTGTCCCGTCTGAAGAAAGCCTGCCGGCGGTGCGCCCTTTATATGTCCGCTCTCCTCCATATTGAAAAAGGGAGGGGTTGCTGATATACTGTAAGGATGAGAAAGAAAATGAAAATATCGCCGTCGCTCCTTTCATCCGACTTCAGCCGCCTGGGCGAGGAGGTTGCCGCTGTTACGGAGGCGGGAGCGGATTTCATACACTTTGACGTCATGGACGGGCATTTCGTCCCCAATATAACTTTCGGCCCCATGGTGCTTGGAGCCATACGGAAATTTTCTCACCTGCCCTTTGAGGCGCACCTGATGATTTCGTCTCCGGACATATACTGGAAGAACTTTGCAAAGGCGGGGGCGGACGTCATAGGGATACACGTGGAATGCGACATTGACCATAACGCTGTAATTAAAGAAATACAGAAAGCTGGAAAGCAGGTCTGCGTGGTGATAAACCCACCGACGGAAACGGAAAAAATCTACCCGTTTCTGGGCAGCGTGGAACAGGTGCTGGTGATGACCGTGAATCCCGGATTCGGGGGACAGTCCTTCATACAGAGCGCGGTTCCCAAGATTGAAACCATCGCCGGCATCAGGGAGAAGAAAAATCTGAAGTTTGACATCTCGGTGGACGGGGGGATCAATTACGAGACGGCAAAAACAGTGAAGGACGCAGGGGCCGACATACTGATTGCAGGTTCTTTCATTTTTGGGAAAAAAGGCAGTTACCGCGAAGCCATAGAAGATTTGAGATAATGTGAAATCCCCCTCACCCCTTCCCTCTCCCCCGAGGGGAGAGGATTAAAGGTGAGGGGCGAGAAGGGGAGCAGGTGGAAAAAATAAACGTTGAGAGATTGAAGAAGATCCTGGAAAGCAGAGAGGGCGGGGCAACGGAGAAGAAGGTTGTTTTCATTATTGAAGATGTGAAGAAAAACGGCGATGCGGCGCTGAAAAAGTTCACGGAGAGGTTTGACGGAGTAAGAATCAAGAATATAAAGGTTCCCGCAGGAGAGATTGCGGCAGCTGAAAAGAGCATTAACAGGAAGGTTCTGACTGCTGTTGACCGTACGGCCCAACGTTTAAGAAAATACCATGCCGCGCAGATGCCGA
>CAYQXZ010000059.1:0-10404 GCA_964421645.1 uncultured bacterium | reverse complement strand
GGCAGTCCCGAACCAATGAGGGTTGCAAGCTGTCTGGTTATTATCGTCAACTCTTTCGTCTTTATCTTCTGGGGACCTAACGATAAACTTATCTGCATCCCCGCGCCTTTGCCTTTTGCCTTTTTGCCGGCAGGTTTGGCCGCAGCCGCACCGGCAGATTTATCCTTGGGAGCCTTCCTGGCGGCGCTTTCCCTTGCGGGGGAAATGCTTGTAACGAAATACCCCATCCCCTTAAGCTTGGAAACAGCCTCCTGCATCTGGCCCGCTTCAATGGTACCCGTTATGGGCTTGCCGCTGGGTTCCATTGCATTGTACTGGAATTGTCCCATAATATCTCTCTCATCCCCCTTACTTTGAATTCTCTCCCCCGAGGGGAGAGATAATAAGTAAAGGGATTAGTAGCCGTGTATCTCCTTTGCCACTTCTTCCATAGATGTTATACCCTCATTTATCTTATCAAGTCCATCGTCAAGCAAAGTCTTCATACCACAGTCCTCAATGGCAATCTTCCTGATTTCCCCCAGGGTGCGTCCCGCAACGACTGCTTCCCAGAACGGCTCGGTCGGCACAAGTATCTCAAAAAGGGCAATTCTTCCCTTATATCCGCTCCTGCAAAACGGGCATCCCTTGGCTTTGTAAAACTTCATTTTCTCCGCCGTTTCCTCCGGCAGCCCGATTTCCAATAATTCACTTTTTGAAGGCCTGTACTCCTCCTTGCAGCGGGGACAGAGTACTCTCAACAAACGCTGTGCAATCACGCCTGTTATCGTGGAGGACAACAAAAACGGCTCTATCTTCATGTCTATGAGCCTCATGATCGTACTCGGGGCATCGTTTGTATGCAGCGTGCTCAAGACAAGATGGCCTGTAAGCGAGGATTGTATTGCCATCTGGGCCGTATCAAAGTCTCTGACCTCTCCGACAAGGATGATATCAGGATCCTGCCTCAATATGCTCCGGAGACATCTCGCAAACGTCAATCCTATCTTTTCCCTTATCGGCACCTGTATGGAACCCTCAAGCATATACTCAACGGGATCCTCTGTTGTAATCACCTTGACATCCGGGGTGTTCAGTTTTCTCAATATGGCGTAAAGACTCGTGGTTTTGCCGCAGCCGGTGGGCCCGGTGGCAAGCACTATACCGTTCGGCTTGGTTATAATGTTGCTGACTTTTCCCATATTTTCGTGAACCAGGCCGAGGTTCTCCAGCTCAAAAATTGTCTTTGCCCTGTCAAGTACTCTGATTGCGAGACATTCCCCGAAGACCGTGGGCACGGTATTAATACGAAGGTCAACCGCCCTGCCCATCATTGACAGTTCAATTCTTCCGTCCTGCGGCAGGCGTCTTTCCGCGATGTCCATGCCAGCCATGATCTTGAACCTGCAGAACAGCGCAAAGGAAAGTCCCTTGGGAGGATGCACGAGATCGTACAGGACTCCGTCCACCCTGTACCTCACGCGGAAGTCTTCGTCAAACGGTTCCAGATGCACGTCGGATGCATTGTCCCGGACTGTCTGCAGGAGTATCAGGTCAAAGAGTTTGACCACGGGTGGAAGCGAGGCTATTTCTTCAAGCGAAGTGATCGTTGCATATTCGCCCTGGCTGGCAATCGCATCCAGTTCTTCCATCTCCTCAACGTCCTGGGCAAGCCACTTTATGAGATCATCTATGGTCTCTATTTCCTTGCCGTAATAGGTCTCTATCGCCTCTCTTATATCCTGTTCATCGGCCAGAACCATCTTCGTCTTATATCCGAGGATAAAGGAGATATCATCCTGTATGTTAAGACTTAGCGTATCACCGACCGCAAGCGTCAGAAGGTTCTTTTCCAGCTTGACGGGGACGGCATTGTACGTTTTGGCGAGAGCCGAAGGGAAGACCTCCACACCCTTCTTGTCTATCACGGTATTCTTCAGGTCAATGATTTCTATCCCGGACTGAATACTCAATACCCTTTTCAGTTCTTTCTCTTCAACGTATCCCAGGTCAACAAGGATTCTGCCGAGGAAATGCCCCGTTTTCCTCTGGCTTTCAAGAGCATCTTTCAACTGCCTCTCCGTTATAACCCCTTCGTCAATCAACATCTGCCCCAGAAGTTTTTTTTCAGCCATTATTTCACACCGTCCAGTTTTACGTCAGTCACGCCTTCCTCAATTTTCATGTCCATCATGGCTGCATCTATAAGTCCCTCGGCCGCAAGTTCTGCCTTCGCCGATGTAGGATCGTAGGAATAGGTCATCACGTCCTCAAAGTTTATCT
Organism: uncultured bacterium; assembly: GCA_964421645.1. Lineage (GTDB taxonomy): Bacteria > Ratteibacteria > UBA8468 > B48-G9 > JAFGKM01 > JAFGKM01. The sequence goes on along the minus strand of CAYQXZ010000059.1, from coordinate 8,142 downwards.
TGCCTTCCCTGAAAAGATTAATAAGAAACGAATCCATGGTAACCATACCCATTTTGCCGCCCGTCTGTATCTCCGAGACAATCCTGTACGTTTTTCTTTCTCTGATGAGATTCTGGATAGAAGTTGTGGCAAGCATAACCTCAAATGCCGCGATCCTGCCGGGCTTGTCCACCCGCCTGAGCAGAACCTGGGATACTATCGCAAGGATGGATACCGAAAGCATGACCCTTATCTGCTCCTGCTGCGCCACCGGAAAAACGTTCACTATTCTGTCAACGGTTCTCGGTGCGCCGGTTGTGTGCAGCGTGGCAAAAACTATGTGCCCGGTTTCGGCGGCGGTAATGGCCGCTTCAATTGTATCAAGGTCTCTCATTTCGCCCACGAGAAAGACGTCCGGGTCCTGCCGGAGGCCCCTTCTCAAGGCTTCTTCAAAAGTCGGCACGTCCACACCCAGTTCCCTCTGCGTGACAATGGACCTCTTGTGCTTATGGTGGTATTCTATGGGATCCTCTACGGTAATGATGTGTTTGTCAAGATTCTGGTTAATCCAGTCAACCATGGAGGCCAGCGTCGTCGTTTTCCCTGAACCGGTGGGACCCACCACGAGAATCAGCCCTCTCGGTCTCGTGAGAAGATACCTCATTGTTTTTTCCTCCAACCCTATCTGCTGGAACGTGAGAAACTGGTACGGTATCAGTCTCAACGACATGGCAACACTGCCTCTTTCTTTGAAGACGCTCACCCTGAACCTTGCCAGGTCTTTGAAGGCAAAACCGAAATCCGTGCCCCCGATCTTCTGCAATTCCTCCTGGTGCTCTCTTGACGTGATTGCCTTCATGTAATTTGCTGTATCTTCAGGAGTGAGCAGCTCATTGTCAACCTTGGTCAGACCGCCGTGCATTCTCAACATGGGAGGGAGACCAACGTTAATGTGCAGGTCGGCTGCATTACTCTTCACCTGCATGGTCAGAAGTTCTTCTATTTTTTTCGGCATTTCATTCCCCCGTTACCATAAAGACTTCTTCAATCGTGGTAATCCCTCTTTTTACCTTTGCGTACCCGTCTTCCACCATCATTTTCATTCCCGCCCTTTTTGCCGCTTCCCTCAATTCGCTCGCACTTGCCCGTCTCAACGCCAGGTCCCGGAGTTCATCATTCATTGCAAAAATTTCAAATATGCCGAGTCGTCCCCTGAAACCGGTAAAATTGCACTCGTTGCAGCCTTTGGGTTTGCATACGTTCAATTCTTCCCCTTCTTTGACCTTCAACTTCTTCTTCATTTCTTCATCCGGTTCTATCTTCTCCTTGCAGTATGAACACAGCACCCTCACAAGACGCTGTGCCATAATCCCCTGTACCGAAGATGCAATAAGAAACGGCGGTGCACCCATATCTATGAGACGGGTGATTGCTCCGGGAGCGTCATTTGTATGCAGGGTGCTGAAAACAAGGTGGCCTGTGAGCGCAGCTCTCAACGCAATGTCGGCGGTTTCAAAATCTCTGATTTCACCGACAAGTATTACGTCCGGCGATTGCCGGAGGAACGATCTCAATATTGCGGCAAATGTAAGGCCTATTTCCGAATTGACGGGTGTCTGGTTTATGCCCGGAATCTGGTACTCAACAGGCTCCTCAACAGTCATCAATTTCCTGTCCATGGTGTTCAGCGTCTGCAGAGCAGCATAGAGCGTCGTGGTCTTTCCTGAACCGGTTGGTCCCGTGACAAGGACAAGACCGCCGGTATATTTCAACAGTTCCTGCCACTTTGCAAGGTCATCTGCAAGGAAACCCAGTTCCTCAAGCCCCTTGAGCATGGCAGTCTTATCAAGAATTCTCAAGACAACGCTTTCACCGTATATGCCCGGCAGGGCGGAAACACGGAAATCAATGGGCTTACCGCCTATGTCAAGCATTATTCTTCCGTCCTGGGGCAGGCGTTTCTCGGCAAGATCCATCTTCGCCATGAGCTTCACCCTGGCTATAACGGCCTTCTCTATCCTCTTGGGCGGGGCGACAACCTCGTAAAGGACGCCGTCTATTCGGAACCGGACCCTGAATTTTTTCTCAAGGGGTTCAAAGTGTATATCGCTTGCCCTGCGCCTCAACGCCTCAACAAAAACCAGGTTGCATATCTTGACCACAGGCGCCTGCAGGGCAAGAGATTCGTCATCCCCTTCTTCAACCGCGGCCTCCGGCATATCAAGATCTATGGTGGCGCTGCTCGCCTCCTGGAGCATCTGGGAGAGGTCTTCCATTGACTCCTGGGCATAGTACTTGGCCAGTAGCTGATCTATCTCTTCAGGAAATGTTATCATGACCTCAACGGTGTTTATCGTTTCGGAACCTATGATTTTCTTGAAGTAGTCTGCGGCAAGAATATTTATCGGATCATCCGAGACCAAGGTAAGTCTGCCGTCTTCTTTCCTTTCCCAGGGTATAACTCTATGGGCTTTTGCAGTTTTGGGCGGTATCACCGCCAATACGTCGGCAGGTACTTCTCTGGCAGGGAGTTCTCTCTGAACTATTCCCATCTGGAAGTAAAAGGAAGGGGATACTTCTCCGAATGGAAGCATTCCCCTGTTCTGGAACACCTCTTTGAGCGGATTGCCGGTGCTTTCCTGTTCCTCCAGCGCACCTTCTATTGCCTTTTTATCCCATAAACCAATGTTGGAAATTATATTTATTACTTCCTTTTTGGTCGGCATTTGGATATTATACTACAATGTGCCCGTAAAGTCAACCTTCAGACAGGTGTTTTTTGATGGCTTCCGCCAGCCATCGGGAGATTGTTTTATCCTGTTCCACGGCACTGTGTTTCACCCTTTTCATCAGTTCCGTAGGGAGAATAAAGGTGTATTTCTTTTCAACACCGGCTTTCCTGCCTTCCTCATCCTTTGTTTTTCTCTCTGAAGAATACTCAAAAAGTTTTCTTGCCTGTGGACCCAGTCTTTTCATTTTACCGTTCTCCTTTACCCCGAACTCTCTCTCTTCCTCTTGCATAGTGAGGGGCTTATGATTTTGTTCTTTTCTTGATTTCTCTTGCAAGCGCCAGAAAGTCTTCGGAAGCGGAGGAACTCCCCGCATAGTCAAATATCGCCTTTCCAAAAGACGGTGATTCTCTCAGGCGGCTGCACACATTAATTCCGTTTTTGAAGACCATGCTGCCGAATTCGTTTTTCATGAGAGTGAGACTTTCCTCGGTTATTCTCAATCTTCTGTCAATCATGTTCGGGAGAATCCCGAGGATTTCAAGCGAAGGATTGAGTTTCTTTTTAATCTCCTCAACGGTTTCTATCATGTGAGAAAGCCCTTCCAGGGAAAGGTAATCGCAAAGCACGGGCACAACGACGTAACCTGCGGCGCATAACCCGTTAACCGTGAGCAGAGAAAGAGAGGGCGGACAGTCTATGAGTATGAAATCAAAAGAGTTAAGCACATCCGCATTCCTGTCAAGGACCTTCTTGAGAAAAAACTGGTTCTTGCTTCTTGAAACGAGGTCAACTTCGGTATGCGCGAGCGTTGTATTGGAAGGGATGACAGACAAATCTGCAAGGTAGCTGTCCAGAATAACATCCTCAATTCGTGTCTCGCCAAGCATGAAATCGGAAACCGTGAAATCCTCGGGTTTGAGCCTTATCCCGACACTCACGGTACTGTTCCCCTGCGGGTCAAGGTCAACAATCAGCACTCTTTCTCCGGTTCTGACAAGTGCCGCCGCCGTATTAACGCAGGCAGTAGTCTTTCCGGTGCCGCCTTTCTGGTTGGAAAAAGATATGATTTTCATACCGCATAGTATACCCTACACGAACATTTTCATCAACTTCAGACAGAAGAGAGGAGGGAGAGGGCGTTATTCCTCAAAATGCGGTTCTCAAGTTCCGGCTCAAGCGAGAGGGATTTCAGCAGGTTCAGCGTCTCCGCCTGGTCGGTCCAGGGAGAATCCGTACCGAACAGCACGTAATCAGACGGATGGTTCATGATGATCCTTTTTGCACGCTCCCTGTCAAGGAACTCCAGTGAAAAAGAAATCTCCATGTGGATTGCTTTCCCGACTATCAGCCGCTCCACTTCGTCCCAGTCCTCCCATGCACCCAGGTGCGTGGCAACAAGTTTTAACGACGGAAACATCTCCTTTATCCTGACAATCTTTTCCGGATCGGCCTTCCGGATTCTTTCAAAGGCAAAGTCAAAACCTGTGTGCAAGACAAGCATAAGGTTCTCTTTGCATGCTTTTTCATACAGAGGGACAAGTTTTTTCTCATCCAGATCAAAGCTCTGGTAATATGGATGGAGTTTGATCCCTTTGAATCCTTTTTTCTTTACAAGCTCAACCTTCTCTACAACATCAGGGTCATCGGGGTGAACCGAAGGCAGGGGAATTATTCTTTCCGACCGTACAGACTCCGACCATTCCAGTATGGGGTCAAACTGCGAGGGTTTTGTCGCTATAGAGCATACGACACTCTTCTCTATCCCGCACCTGTTCATTGAAGCAAGGAGGGAGGTAAGCCTGCCATCCAACCGGGCAGGTATTCCGCCCTCCTCTTCAAGGTAACCTATTGCCTTTTCAGCCAGTTTATCCGGAAAAGCGTGCGTGTGAAAATCTATTATTCCGTTCATTGTTATGCCGCGAACTCTTTCACCCCCACCATGCCCGGTATCAAACCCGGGCATCCGCCTCCCCCCTCAAAGGGGGAGGCAAGCAAGGTAAAATTCTATCGATTTATCTCTTTAGCAGATTGAACAGCGCATTCGCAATCAAAATGTGCCCTGTCGGATTGGGATGCACCGGTTCTGCACAGAATGTTTCACTGTCCCGGTATTGAAGCTGCCTGTCAAAAATGTCCTGCGTCTTTATCAGTAACGTGTTATATTTTCTGCTCAAATCAGCCACGACTTTCCTGTAGGCCTTCAGTTCCTTTTGGACAAGAACGCGGAATTCATCGCTTTTACTGACGGTAATGAAGAAAGGCTCGATAAGCACCATTTTGCAGCCGACTTTCTCTTTTGCCTCTTTCAGCATTTCATCATAATACCCGCGGAATTTCGCAGGGTCGAGCTCTTCCCAGAAAGGGCCTTTTCTGATAACCCTGTGGACATCGTTTATGCCCACCAGAATACTCAACCAGTCCGGCTTGTGGTATAGCACATCGTCTTCCCACCTCCACTTGAGGTCGAGTATCGTGTTGCCGCCTATCCCCTTGTTTATAATCTGTATGTTCCTTTCCGGAAAATTGGCAATCACCATATCCCTGAAAAGTTTCACATAACCGATTCCCAGCGGAGCAGATTCTCCCCTCCTGCCGCAGTCTGTTATGCTGTCTCCTATACATACCATCTTCTGTCCGTTCTTTATCATGAAATCCATTGTTCCTCCTTTTGTAAATTTCTAAAAGCGGAAAGGAAAGTGTTGAGGTGCGAGTGTGGAAGCACAGCAACAAGACAAGGTGAAAAGCGCGATAGTCCGCCAAAGCATCAGTGGCGGATAAGCGTTCGGGCGATAACCGCAGCTCGGAGCTGTCTGAACCCTCCGAAGAGGAGGGTGAGTTCTCCGAAAGCCCGATTTCGCCGTAGTTCTTGTCTGTGCTGAAGCCCAAGGCGCAGCCTGCTTCCGAGCACCGAAACCTTTCCTTTCAGTATTATTTCAACAATTCCTTGGGAAATATGTTGTCAGGACCGAGAATGCAGTATGGGTCAAACGCCTTCTTGATCTTCACCATCTCCCTCAATCCTTCTTCGCCGTACATTATCCCCAGCCACTTGTGTTTTATCTTTCCGATACCGTGCTCCGCGGCAACAGTTCCGCCGAGAGACAGCGCTTTCCTGACGCATGTCTCATAAATCTGCATTGCCCTTGCCTTTTCCTCGTCGCCCGAAGGAAAGATATTGAAATGCAGATGATTTTCTCCTATGTGCCCGAATATTATGGTGTGCAGTTTCTCGCTTCTCATTATGTTTCTGTAGAAAGCGTACATCTCCCGGAAATGCTGTTCCGGAACCGCTATGTCCATCGCAACTTTCGTAATCCCTATTTTCCTAAAATACGCATTTATGTTCTCCGGCAGGCGGTGCCTGAAATCAATGAGTCTCTCATAGTTCTTGCTGTCTTCCCCGAGCCAGGTATCAACCGCTTTATGCCTGTCGGTCAACTCTGCCAGCTTTTCCAGCGTATCCTCATCGGCATTGGTTTCCGCATATATCGCGCAGGTTTCATCCGGGATTCCGGGAAAATCCTTCTTCAGAAACTCCAGGCTTCCGCTGTCAAAAAATTCCAGGCTGTAAAGCTCTTCCCTGAAATCTTTCTTAATCTCGTTGACGATTTCAGGAACCCCTTCCTCATCCATGAAAAAAAGGATGATAATCAACCGCGGCGGCAGGGCGTCTATGAGGGAAACGTCAACTTCGGTTATCACGCCGAGAGTGCCTTCGGAACCTATCAGGAGATCTATACCGTCCATGCCTTCCTGCGAGAAATAACCGGCAGAGCATTTTATGCACGGGGTGCGGTAAGAGGGTATCGGAACTCTGATACTGCCGTAATCCAGGGCGCCGTTTTTTTCATGGATACTCCCCCTTTCCACATCAAGAACACCGCCGGTGGTCAACAGCATCCTTATTCTTCTTATGTATTTCCTGGTTGGTCCGAACCTGCAGCTGTATTCCCCGGACGCATTCGTGGCAGCGTTTCCGCCGATAAATGCGGTTCTTTCCGTGGGAAACGGGGGATAAAAGAGATTAAGTTTTTCTATCTCATTCAGAAAATCCTTCACAACAACACCGGCCTGCAGTGAAGCCATTTTCCGTTCAGGATCTATACGCAGAATTCTGCTGAACTTTTCCAGGGAGACAATAACGCCCAGTCTGGCCACCCTGCCGCCCACAGTTCCCGTCCCGCCTCCGGACACGGTAACGAAAGTCTTCTGCGCCGCGCATTTCGCAAGAACCTCCTTCAGATCATCTTCACCGCCCGGGATATAGACCCTGTCGGCATTCCCCCCCTTGAAATTTGACGCATCTTCCAGATATGACAGTATCTCTTCTCTGCCTTCCTTCACTATCATTGTTTGAAATCCTTTCAGAGCCTTATGCCTGTGAGGGTAATCCCGTTTTCGTTGCACAGTGAGACAGTTTTTGGTTCGTCAAAAATAACGGTCTTCCCTGCCTCAACCGCAATCATCCTGCCCCCTGATTCCTTCATGCTTCTGATGGTTTCGGGTCCCACCACCGGCATGTCAAAGCGTTCATCCTTGTTTTTACCTGCCATCTTTACGACTATAAAACCGCTGCAGTCCTGGTATGCGCCGACTCTTTTAATCATCCCGTCAGTTCCCTCAATACCCTCAACCGCAATTATCATGCCTTTTTTTACCGCAACTGACTGTCCCACCCTGTATTTCATTATGTTCTTGAGCAGGCCGGCTCCGATTTTCACGTCATTCAACTCGCTCTCTGCGGGCTCACGGGCGGTATACACCTTTTCCACGGCCAGTTCTTCCGCAAGAATTTCCGTAAGAGGAATAACCCTTATTCTTTCTCTTTCAAGAAACGAAACCAGATTCCCCAGGATACGCTCTCCCTCCAGTAAACCTGCGCTGTCAAGGAATTCCCTTCCCGAAGAATGAAGGGCACCCGAAAATGCAGATTCAGGGGGAACCCTTCCTATGAAAACAAGTTCAGAGATATTCTGCTTTTTGAGAAAAGACAGCAAGCCGCCTATGTCCCCGGGTTGGAGTACTGCGCTCTTCGCGAAACTGACTGAAGAAAAAGAAAAAAGAAATGTTTCCGCGGTTCCGCCCAGCTTCCTGCAAACATATTCGGACAGTCCGTCATCGCTAACAAAAACGCCTATTTTTTTATGAGCCATTTTTTCTCTGCGGGATTGCTTTGTCAGAAGTGAAGACCTGCCCGCTCTACTGCCGGGCGATACCACGCTCCGATTTCCTTATGAAGTCAACTATGAACGAAATCTCTTCTGATTTTCCCATCCTCTCAATCTCGGCAACGGCATCGGAAACATTCAATCCCGAACGAAACAGTTTCTTGTAGACATCTTCTATGCAGGAAATCTTCTCGGCCGGAAAATTTCTCCTCTTAAGGCCTATTTTATTGATGCCGTGCGGCACCGCCGGATTCCCGTCAGCC
>CAYQXZ010000058.1:3470-10480 GCA_964421645.1 uncultured bacterium | reverse complement strand
CCTGCGGAATTCCAGTCCCTTTATACCGGAAATACCTCTTTTTATTTCGCGCTTGCTCCTGTGCATGGATGCCACTATTGACGGTAATTTTTTTAACTGCACCCTGCCTATCGCCCCTGCAATCTCGCTCATCCTGCCGCCGAAACCCCACAGCGCGTAAGGACCGTTTTTCATGATGAGACGGCCGTTTATACGCGGGTATCCAAGATCATGGATGGCACTCGCCCTGCGAAACAGGTGTCCCGAATCAGTAACAACCATCCCGCCTTCACCGGTAGTCATATTCTTGTTGAGTTGAAGGCTGAAAATGCCCATGGTTCCAAGGGTTCCGACCTTCTTCCCGTTCAGAGATGCGCCGTTTGCCTGTGCGCAGTCTTCAAGTACCGGGATATTGTGTTTGCGGGCAACCTTCATGATGCGCTCCATATCCGCTGGTGCGCCGCTCATGTGCACAGTAACAATCAGGCGGGTGCGTTTTGTTATTCTCTTCTCCAGGTATGACGGGTCAAGCGTGAACGAATCGTCAATCTCCGCGAGCACCGGTATTGCTCCCAGCCGCACTATTGACGCTACTATTGCAATCCACATGTACGCTGGAACAACAACCTCTGCCCCGGGACCCACACCCAGGGCCGACATTGCAATTGCCAGAGCCTGCGTCCCGCTGTTCACGGCCAGCGCATATTTTGTCCCGGTTGAACGCGCAAATTCCTTCTCAAGCCTGTCCACTTCGTAACTGCACTTCGGACCATAATACCTGAAAGGACTCCTGTTCCTTATGACTGCGAGTGCCGCCTCCTCTTCTCTGCGGTCATAGAAATTCGCGCCCGGAAATTCAAAAGGAAGAGGTTTTTTCCTGACAATCTTTGCGCTTTTTAATTTCTTCATGATTCTGCCCTCCACGTTTTAACCCAGTGTAAATCTTAACCCGGGGACCTTGGTAAAGAACCCGACCAGGATCCATATCCCCGCAGTTACGAAACTTCCAAGTACCATACCCAGGAAGAATTCTTTCGTCTTGTTGTAGACCTTTATTCCGCCGTATTTCATTATGAGAGCCTTTATCATCCACGCTATGAATATGGAAAACCACGTGTAATAGATAGGATACACCATCCCCACCGCCAGTCCTACCGGAGAGATGGGCCACCAGAGAAGAAAATTCCTTGCGGTGATGAGAAGGAACATCATCCCACCACCCAGCAGAAGGAATCCCATCTGCGCCTTGCCGAACCCGACAGGATAGTTCATGAAATTGCTCACCCAGCCCATTGAAAACCTTGCAAGCCCTGAAAACTGCCAGGACTGAAGGTTTATGCCGCCGTACCTGTATCCCAGAAAAAGAGTAATCCACGCGGAAGAAACAAGCGATATAATTATGGCTCCCATTATGCCGAAGAGCAACCGCCTGCAGTTGATTTTGAACTCCGTGGACATCTTCAATCCGTTGGCAACCGAAGCCATCACAAGCGTTCTTATGTCGGTTGCCCATGCAAAGGTCATGCCAAGCCCGGCAAGTCCCGCATTGCCGAGATACCTGGAGCCGAAAAGGTCAAGAGTGGGAACTGCCGGGATCACGGGTGCCCTGTAATAGGCAAGCCCTGCCTGTGCTATGATACGGGCAATACCGAGGAATATCAATACTGCCATCACGGCAAAAAATGCGGCGGGAAGCATTCTTATGCCCGTCCTGTTTATCCACCATACAACAAAGAGGAAACAGAAGATAAACCCCCAGAAGGAAGTCCTGTATGAAAGGATTTCGTCTTTTTCACCCTCATGCGACTTCAGTCTCCCGATGCTCCTGTAATAAATTTTTTTCAGGTGCCCCCTGGCAAACCACAGGCAGCTGACACTCAAAACCAGCAAGGCGCCCAGCGACTGCAGTGCAACAACCTGCGGCGCGGGGTCTGAAAAAGGCTGGACCGGACCTATGGAAAATCCTATCCTGCCTAAAAAACCTGTTTCCACGATGAAAAATAATGCAAACAGCCAGATGCTCAAGAGAACGTTGGTTGACATGAAGAAGGCAAGCCCGATAACTTCAAAAAAAATCCTGAAAGATATGCTGAAAGCCCTGTTGAAGATGCTCATCGTGAATCCAAGTTGGGGGGCAGGAACAAGAGGAAAGATTATGCTGAATCCTCTCATGCTGTATATGACAAACGGGATAAGGAATCCTATCCACATGAGCCTGCTTCTGTACAGGGGAGTCTTCTCCTGCACCATTGCCACCGGCAGTTCGGTAAGCGGGTAGGTCAGCCGTTCCTGTTCCACCCACTGCCTCCTCAACATGACCATCAGGCAGATACTCATGAAATAGAACACGACTATGAACAGAAACCAGTTGGAAAGCGGCACAACCCACGCGTCCCACGGTATCTTCATACCTTTTGGCAGTCCCTCGTAAACCTGCCATATGGCATCCCTGTTATGCGGGAACAGGTGCGAAGGCAGATAGGGATGAATGACTTCCTCCCACCTGTTGGCAGGAGTTGCATAATAGAAGATACCGGCAAGCAGTCCTATAAGGTTCATGGTGAAACCCCAGGAGGGTATGGCGCAGGCCACAATCATCATTATATAAACGGTTATTAGTTCCGGAGGTTTCAGGCAAAAACGGGGAACGACCTTTTTGAGAAGCGCGTTTACGACAAATACAAGGATGAAAAACAGGAACACCGCACCTCCGGCCGAGTAGTCGGCACAGAGTGCGGATCCCTGGATAAAAAGAACTGCGAACGGTTCACCCGCTCCTATGATAAAAGAACAGATAAGCCCGGTAATTATGGCTCTTGTCGTTACCATTTTTCTCCATGGAAAAGATGCGGAAACCATTTTAACACATTTCCCGGCGGGTACAAACAAACTTGCCGCAAAACAACTTGAAAGGTATAATATCTGTCCAATGAAAAAGCAAAAAACTCCATCCAAGAGAGAAAGATTGCTGGCTGAAAAGCTGAAAAAAGCCGAAGAGAAAATCTGCCTTAGCGAGAACAGGTACAAAACACTTCTTGATAATATCCCGCAGAAGATTTTCTATAAGAATACTGAATCAACCTACGTTACGGTCAACCCCAGCTTTGCAAAGGACTTCGGCTTGAGACCCGAGGATTTTTCGGGCAAAACGGATTTTGATCTCTTCTCGCGCGAACTTGCGGAAAAATACAGGAAAAACGATCTGAAAGTTATAGAATCAGGGGAAATAGCGTCTATTGATGAAAACTATCAATCCGGAAACAAGAAATTTACCGTTCATACGGTAAAGGTTCCGCTCAAGAATACAAAAGGCGAACCTGCGGGCGTGCTCGGAATTTTCTGGGACATCACGGAAAGGATGAAAACCCTCCGAAAACTTGAAACCACAATCGGGAAATTACAGAACACTATAGAGGGAGTAATAGCTACGATGTCGCATGTTGTTGAAATAAAGGACCCTTATACCGCGGGACACCAGAACAGGGTTGCACAGCTTGCTTATGAAATTGCGAAAGAGATGAAACTCTCCGGCAGGCAGCTCCAGGCAATAAGGATGGCAACAACTATACATGATATAGGCAAGATCTTTATCCCCATGGACATACTCACGAAACCCGCAAGGTTGAACGAGATAGAGTTCAGCTTTATCAGGACCCATCCAACCGAAGCCTACAATATACTGAAAGACATCAAATTTCCCCTGCCCATAGGAAAAATAGTATACCAGCACCACGAGAGGATAAACGGTTCCGGATACCCGCAGGGACTGAAAAAAGACAGAATCTGCATGGAGGCAAGAATCACCGCCGTGGCGGACGTGGTTGAGGCTATGAGCTCCCACAGGCCTTACAGGCCCGCATTCACCATAGAAAAAGCCCTGGAAGAGATAGAAAAGAACTCCGGAGTCCTGTACGACCCTGATGTTTCAAAGACATGCCTCAAGCTCTTCCGCGACAAACACTTCACCTTCCGCTAAAAGACTCCCTGTACCTGAAGCAGGAGACGAAATGGCCTTCTTCCAGTTGTTGAAGGGCAGGTTTCTCGTTATAACAGATTTCTTTACCGTGGGGACAGAATGAAACGAAACCGCATCCGCGTCTTACCTGCTCTTCTTTCTTCCTGTCGGAATCCACTCTCTTGAAGAAAGAAGCCTCCACAAGTATCTTCGTGTAGGGATGCAGGGGGTTTCTGATTATCTTCTCCGTATTTCCGTATTCCACTATCCGGCCGGCGTACATCACAGCAATCCTGTCGGCAATGAATTCAACAACCTTCAGGTTGTGCGATATGAAGAGGTACGTAAGACCCATTTTTTCTTTCAGTTCAACAAGAAGGTTGAGAATTTTCGCCTGTATTGACAGGTCAAGGTTGGACGTCGGCTCGTCGCAGACGATAAACGCGGGCGAGGTAGAAAGCGCCCTGGCAATGGATACGCGCTGCTTTTCGCCGCCGCTGAACTGGTGTGGAAATTCGTCAATCCTTTCCGGGCTGATACCGACCATCTCAAAGAGTCCTTTCACCCTGTCTCTTTTCTCTTGCCTGCTTCCGGCTTGAATACCCTCCGCAACCGCACCGCCGACCGTCATCCTTGGATTAAGCGACTTGAAGGGGTCCTGGAAAACAATCTGGAAATTCTTCCTCGCCTTCAGGAGTTCTTTTCCGGTCAAATCCGTAATTTTCGTTCCCCTGAAATATACGTCGCCGGAACTCGGCTCAACCAGCCGTATCATCGCCTTGCCCAGAGTTGTCTTGCCGCTCCCGCTTTCTCCTATCACCCCGAATGTCTCACCCTTGAATACGTCAAGATTTACGCCTTCAAGCGCGGTTATCTCCTCAAGTCCGGTATCCGACCTTATTACGTACCTTTTCCCGAGATTATCCAGTTTCCACAACGTTTCCATATCTGAAACACCTCACGGTAGAATCCCCTTTTCTCATCTCCCCGGGATCCTCAAGCAGGCATATCTTCATTTTATACGGGCACCGCGGATGGAATGCACATCCCTGCGGCAGGGTCTTGAAATCAGGGACCTGTCCCTCTATAACCTGTATCCTGTCTCCGGTCCTGTATCTTTCAGGCAGGCATGAAATTAGTTTTTCGGTATAAGGATGCAGGGGATTGCTGAAAATCTCTTTTGCCGACGCAAGTTCCACAACCTTTCCCGCGTACATCACCGCTATCCGGCCTGCAAAGTTCACCGCCAGTGATATGTCGTGGGTAATGAAAAGCAGTGACAACCCGTACCTTGCCATCATCTCCTTCAGCAGTTCTATAATTCCGTATGCGGTCGTCACGTCAAGGGCTGTTGTCGGCTCATCGGCTATCAGAAGGTCGGGGCTGTTTATCAGCGCCATCGCTATCATCACCCTCTGCTGCATCCCGCCGCTCAACTGGTGCGGGTACTGGTAATAGACGTTTTCTTTCAACCCGACGCCATCCAGCATTTTGAGCACCCGCTCCTTCCTTTGAAATCTGCCGATACGTCCTTTCACCCCCACCATTCTTGCACTCTGTGCTTCGGTCAACGGTCTCACCATCTCGACTTTCTGTGCTATGCGGTGCTCCTTACTCGTCGCACCAGCACCCTCCCCCCTCAAGGGGGAGGAACCGGGGAAGTTACCACCATTTTTTATGGCCTCGGCAATCTGGCTGCCTGCGGTGAAAACCGGGTTCAGGTAGGACGAAGGCTCCTGGAAAATCATGCCGGCACGCCTGCCCCTTATCTCCGTCAACTCCTTCTCCTGCAGTTCCGTCACGTTTATACCGTGAATCAGGATCTCTCCCTTCTCAAAATACATATTCCGGGGCAGAAGTCTCATGACCGACCTGGCGGTTATTGTCTTGCCGCTGCCGCTCTCCCCGACCAGCGCAAGAGACTCATGCTCCCCGACGGAAAAGTTTACTCCCCGCAGGATTCTCGTTTCCCTGAACCTGACCGCCAGATTCTTTATTTCAAGAGTTTTTTCCATTTATCTACCAGTTCCTTGGATCCGTAACATTGCGTATACCGTCGCCCAGAAAATTGTAGGCAATCACGGTGAGAAATATGAAGAATCCCGGGATAAGCATCCACGGAGCCATGGTGAGAATCCTCAAGTTCCCAACGGTGACCGAAAGCATATTCCCCCAGCTGGGATATGGCTCCTGTATGCCAAGGCCGAGCAGGCTCAAGGCGGACTCGCCCAGGATGTAGTCAGGGATTGAGAGCGTAAGCGCCGTCACTGTATATGACAACGTGTTCGGGAGTATGTGCCTTGTGATAATCCTGAAAGATGAAAGCCCGAGAGAACGCGCCGCAAGAACGTATTCTTCTTCTTTCAGCGACAGCACCATCCCCCTTATTATCCTTGCAAGGGACGCCCAGCCTATCAGGCTCAAAATGATGACTATCAGGAAGTATACCTGGATTGAAGAAAGGTTCGGGGGAAACGCAGCCCTCAACGCAAGCATCAGGTAGAAAAACGGGAACATCATTATTATCTCAACGGTTCTCATCAGGACGGTATCGGTCCTGCCCCCGAAATATCCCGAAATCCCGCCCACGAGTAGCCCGAGGATGAAGGAGATGGCAACGCCTATGATGCCTATGGAGAGCGAAATCCTTGCCCCGTAAAGAACCCTGGAGAAAACGTCCCTGCCGTGAAGGTCTGTGCCAAAAAGGAATATCATACCGGGCCAGTCAACACCGAAAAAATACCTGTCGGTTTTCAGAAAACCGAATATTCTCCTTTCTTCTCCTTTTGCGAAAAGCCGGATGCTGTACTTGTGCGAAGAGTCAAACGAATATTCCTTGAATGCAGGATTGACAATTTTTATCTCATAGACAACGGGGCGGGGAAAAAGACTGCCGTTGCGGGCGATATGCGGCACGGTCGGAGGGCAGAGAGCGTATTCCCTGTTCTGCAGGTCGTAAGGATAAGGCGAGATGAAATCGGCCAGTATCGCGAGAGCGTAAAGAACGACCAGCAGCCACAAAGAGTAAAAGGAAATACTGTTTGTCCGCCTTAATCTTCCAATGAGACTTTTCATC
>CAYQXZ010000058.1:0-3370 GCA_964421645.1 uncultured bacterium | reverse complement strand
TCATCGTAGCCTTACCCTCGGGTCAGTCGCCGCAATGAGAATATCCGCAACCAGGTTGCCCAGTATGAGCAGAACCCCTCCTATCAGGAGAGACGCCATCACAAGGTACAGATCCTGGGAGAGCACGGCGTCAAGTATCAGCCTGCCCATGCCGGGCCAGTTGGTAACTATCTCAACCAGCGCCGCTCCGCTCAACACAGAAGAAAGAGTGTATCCGAAGATCGTTATCATGGGGTTGATGGCGTTTCTCAACGCATGCCTGAAATATATCCTTGAATTGCTCAATCCCTTGGCGTAAGCGGTTATTACGTAAGGACTGCCGAACGCTTCAAGGAAGTTATTTTTCATCAAGCGGTATAACCCGCCGATGCCTGCCAGAGTGAGGGCTATGCCCGGAAGAAGCAGGTGCCTGAAGTAATCAGCAAACCTTTCCCAGCCGGTAGCCTGCAGGTTGAAGATACTCGTGGTTCCGCCCACCGGAAGTACCATCGTCCTTGCCGCGGAAAAGACCATGAGCATTGCTATCAGGAACGAGGGGATTGATATGCCTATGTAGGCAAGGAAGGAAAGAATCTTCTCCTGCCATTTCCCCTCTTTTATCGCGGCGTAAACACCTAGTGGAATCGCGATGAGCCAGGTGAAGAATATGGAGAAAACAGAAAGGGCAAGAGTATTCTTGAGTTTCTGCCCTATCAAAAATGATACAGGCACGTGGTAGGAGAAGGATTCGCCAAGGTTGAACCTTAATATATTTCCGAGCCAGTAGAAATACTGCACGACAACCGGCTTGTCCAGTCCGAACCTGCTTCTCATTTCTGCTATGGTCTGCGGGGATATCTCCGGATTCATCTGCAGCTGTGTGAAGTAGTCTCCGGGCGCAATCTGGATGATGATAAAGGAGATGAACGTCATGCCGATCAGCAGGGGGATAAACTGCAGCAGTCGTTTAAGTACGTATCTTTTCATCCTCTATATTTTACTTCTATACGGATAGAAATCAATTATTTACATTGAGATTTGACAGGTTGAAAAAGAAGATATACATTCAAGAGATAACAAATCTATTTTCATCAGCGCTTGTCATTGCGAAGCATGATTTGGATGCTGAAGCAATCTCATGAGATTGCCGCGCAAAGAACGCTCGCAATGACAAAATGTGGGGGTGAAGGAGGATCCATGTATGCTCTATCGCCGCTTAAAGTTTATGTTCTTGACAGGGTCAACAAGGACAAGCGCCGGGTAAGAAGAATGGAACGGATGCTGAAGGCGCTGAAGAACAATCCGGAAGTTATCGTCATAAAAGACAGCAACCTGCCGGAAGTTATGGATGAGCTGAATCACCTGTGGCCGCCCGCAAACCCCGGAGATACTGTAAAATCCTATACGAGACCCCTGGTTTTCACAACAATGGATTTGAGTTACAGGAGAAAGGAACTCGGACCGCTTCTCAAGAGGTGTCCCGCAGGGACAAGCCAGGGTGACCTCGGAAAGATTTACGGGTACATGGAAACCGCGATAGACCAGCATCCCCATTTGAAAGACCAGATTGACAACTGCGTATGCTGGCCCACGTATAACTTCGGTACCGTAGCTGGCTGTTCGCACGGATGCCTCTACTGCGGGGAAGGACGCGAGGCGAAACTGATATCCATAGCCCTGAACCTTGAGGAGTACATGGAAAAAGTCGTGGGTCCCGTCATAGAAGCAAACCCATGGGAGAAGGTATTCAGGATGATTCTTGGTGGAGCAGACCTGATAACGCTGGAGCCGGAATACGGGCTCTTTGACCTCTTCACGCGCAAACTTGCAGAGTTTCCGGGCAGATACGGGCATTTCCATACCGGAAGCTCAAACGTGGACTGGATTGCCGACCTGAAGTACCGCAACAGACTCGTGGGAGTGTGGAGCGTAACGTGCAATTCTGTGGCAAGGAATATAGAACAGGGCGCAGGAGGCGCCTTTGACCGTTTTGACGCTGCGGGCAGGGTTCAAAAAATGGGAATACCCGTGAGATACAAGTTCAAACCCGTGATACCCATAAAGAACTGGCGTAAGGAATACACTGAAGCCATTGATTATGCGCTCAAACATACAAGCCCGGAATCAATCGGGTTCTGCCTTTACATGTGGAACACATTTGAGTCAATGAGTCATGCCCTGCCGCTTGAGATGCTGGACCGGGATTACGTTTCCGCGGCGAGAAAAGACGCTGAAAAGATGAGAGACGTGAAAACCGGTCCATTCCCCCATGAAGTGCGCCGCGAGATATACAGATTTATGATCGAACAGGTACGCAAGAGAGATAAAAAGGTTTTACTCTACGTATCCACCGAAACACGGGAGATGTGGGATGAGCTCAAGGATGAACTCGGGCAGGACCCGCGTTCCTACATCTGCGGGTGCGGCTCTCTGGCGGTGCCGGGGAAGAAGCTTGCGATCTGCCCGGGATTCAAGTATTCCACATATAATCCGACTCCGGTCTAAAAGGATGTAAACGTTGACAGAGGAGAGTTTTGCAGTTATAATCAATAAACTATGGGCAGAAAAAAACAAGGAAATGGAAGGGATTCAAATCCCAAGTACCTCGAGACGAAAGTTTACAGCGGGCAGACGGTAACTGCCGGAAGTATTATTGTCCGGCAGAGAGGCAGCAGGATAAAACCCGGCAGAGGCGCTGGCATAGGTAAGGACTTTACAGTTTTCAGCCTGGTTGACGGAATGGTTGATTTTATTGAAAGGGACGGGAGAAAAGTGGTGAACATTACGCCAATCTCCAAATGATAAAACTCTCCATTGAGATAAAGAAGCTGGAAGAAATAGAAGGGCTTGCACCCGGACGGCTGAACGGCCTGTTCACTCCCGAAGAGCTGTCCGGAAGCAACGGCATTACCCTTGCCGGAAAACTCGCCGCCAAGACCGCATTTTTAAGAAACGCCGGCATATCCCGCTCTTGCGAACACTATAAGAAAGTTGAGATAGGCAAGTCACTTTCAGGCAGGCCTTTCGTGAAAGTCCTTGACAATCCCCTTTGCGCAAAAATCTCCGACTTCAAGACATCCGTTTCAATATCGCACACGAAAGACACGGCGATAGCCGTATGTGTACTGTACAATGACAACGCTCCGAATCCTCCTTTCTCCCCGGGCGGAAGAGGGTTACGGTAAGAAACTTCTGTTGTCGACCCGGTCCTGCTATGATACGCAAAAGACCTGAAAACACCCACAAGGGAAGTTACGGCCACCTCTTTATTCTCGGCGGCAGTCCGGGACTGACCGGCGCAGTCTGCCTTGCGGGCAATGCGGCAATGCGAAGCGGCTGCGGGCTGGCAACCGCAGGAATCCCTGAAAGCCTGAATGATATTATCGAGGTG
>CAYQXZ010000057.1:0-10597 GCA_964421645.1 uncultured bacterium | reverse complement strand
CCCCAGGGATTGGCGAGGCGGAACGTGCCGCCCTTCAGGCTCTTCACGATTACGGAACGAACCTGCCCTTTTTCCCTGACCGCTGAAACGAGAAACGCACCGTCGGTCAGCATCCCGGTAAACGAAACGTCTTTCCAGCTTTCAGGCGTACCCCTGAAAATGTAAGTCACACCCCTTCTGACGTGCAGGAGCATCTCCTGTATGGCGGCAACCGCGCCCATTCCCCCGTCCATCTGCATTATCTCCGGATACCTGCGTGTCTTTCCGAGAGAGTCTCTTCCCATCAACGAGAACCCCGGAAAACCGCAGTCATGGAGAGTCCCGTGCCCCATGTTTGTAAACACCCTGTCAAAAATCTCAAGATAAAGCTCCGCCGCGTCACCATTGCCCATCCGCGACTGTATCATGGACGCCCAGGGCACGCACCAGCCTGACCACAGACCGGCGCCGTGATAAAGCCAGTGGTTCAGGGAACACCGGATTATCTCCTCACACTGCGTATCTTCGGGGTCAAAAATGTCAAAAGGGGTGATGCCGGCAAGGTGCGAATGGTGCCGGTGGCTCTCTTGAAGAGGAACTCCCTTCCAGATTCCTATCATTTTCTTGTCTTTGCGATCAAACGGCCCTGCCTCCACCAGCGACGCCTTCGGAAGCTTTTTCAAGATCTCCTTCCAGACCGGCCGCTTCTTTTCTCCGAGAACTTCGGCCGAGGAGACAAGCGCCTCGCATAACGCATGGATGCAGGCAAGCTGGAAGCTTGAATTCTTCCCCCAGTTCCTGCCGGATTTATCAACATACTCCGGGGAAATGCTCACGGGAAGTGCGTACCTTCCGTTCTTGTATTCCAGCATCTCTTCAAATACACGCATGGCACCGCACATGAACGGGTAAGCCAGCCTCTGCAGGAAATCCCTGTCCATCGTGTACCTGTAGTATCTGTGCATCATCAGTGCCATCCAGCACGTGCTCCCGTGGTCTATGGAACCCGCCCAGTATCCGCCTATGCACCCTGCCCTGTCGTCGGTAGAATGCGGAAGCATGAAACCGTCATCAATCCCGAGAAACATCCTCGCATTGTGCCGCAGTGTCTCGCGCCACGACCATATCATTTCAAAAAGAGGCAGCAGGTTAACGGTCTTATTGCCGTGGTATGCCGGCAGGTAGCACATCTGCACGTTGATGTTGAAATGGTAATCATTGGACCACGGGGGCATCTGGTACTCCTCAACCCAGGGACCCTGGAGCGTTGCAGGAACGCCCGAAGGATTGGTCAGCCCGGCAAACTTGTACATTCCGTAGGTATAAAGAAACTCAAGACACTTGTTGGGGATGGAGATGCGCGGCACGCCCTCCCAGTATTCTTTCCACCACGCACCGCAACTTTTCCGGATGCCAGAACTACCTTGCCTGCCGGCTTCTTCCAGAAGATAGAGGGTGTTCCTCTTTGCACCGGCGCCGACATTGCCGGAAGCCGTGGCAACAAACAGCTCCCTGTTTTCAAGCCGGTACGCCAGACACAGCGACGGGTCTGAAGGGCAGTTTTGCACCCAGCCGGCGATATTCTTCCCTGCCGAAAAGAGAGAAGGCGGAGCAAAACCGATCTTCTCCATGTCATTCTTCACGTATTTCCATGCCGGCACGCGTGAGATGCGAGGCTTTTTCAGTCCTTCAGGCAGGCTGATACACAAAACATCCCTCTCAATGTCATGCACGATGAGTATTGAATGTATGCGTCCGGCTTGCCGGCATGCGATTTTCACCTCGCCGGCCGCCATATCCAGTTCTCCGTGAAGAAGAGTTGCATCCCCTCCGAAATCAAGCTCAATCCGCCCGACGGGCAGTATGGAAGGCTTTCTCGGCATGCCGGGTTCCGGGAGAGGAGGCGTGAGAAGCTTTGACAGTCCTTTCTGGTCGTTGCCCGGAACAAGGTATTTTTTTATCGTGCCGTAGGACATCTCTTCCGTCCAGTCCATCGCCCCCCTGTGGTCCCAGAAATCCGCCCTGCCGATTGTGATCCGCAGAACTCCGCCTTCACCCCAGACCATCGCGCCCATCCTGCCGTTTCCCAGGAGCATCCCCGTATGGGTGCGCGGCAGGGGAAATTCCCACCTGTGTCTCATCCCGTCCATTTTCCCACCTTTCCATGTCAAATCCAAACAAGGAAAAAGAAAAAGTCTGTAATCACGCACCAGCCGGACAGTTTCTGGAGCGGGTGTGAAGCGCCGAACGAGCTTGGTCGCATTCCGTGCTTTTCACGGAGTCGTGAGGCGATTCTCCAAGTGCAGGCCGGCCGCTGGAGCCGGCCAAACGTCCCTTGCGAAGAAAGCTGTCCGGCAAGGTGCGCAACCTGCTTCAGCCCATCGAAACTGTTTTCTTTACATCCTGCAAATTATACTACCTTTCTACGTTTATGTGCCAACATGCAGTTGAAATTGACAGGATTGAAGCAAAGTTTACAATATATATGTGGAAAATATAATAAGCCTGGAGAACCTGAAAGTTGACTTTGAAAGGAATGAGGTTCTGAAGGGAATCAACCTTGACGTGAAGAAGGGCGAATCCATAGTCATCGTCGGCAGTTCCGGCTGCGGGAAGTCCGTCCTTCTGAAGACCATCCTCGGATTGATAAAGCCTGCCGGCGGAGACATTTACATCTTCGGGGAGAAGACCACGTCCCTGCCGGAAAAAAAGATGCTGGATATAAGGCAAAAAATCGGCGTGGTCTTCCAGAGCTCTGCGCTCTTTGATTCCTTGAGCGTATGGGAGAACGTCGGTTTTTATTACATACACCACAGCGAAATGGCCGACGAACAAATACATGAAAAGGCAAAGGAGATCCTGAAAGATGTGGGCATGGAGGCCTTTCAAGATTTTCTGCCGGAACAGTTGAGCGGCGGCATGAAGAAAAGGGTCTCGGTGGCAAGGGCGCTGATATCGGAACCTGAAATACTCTTTTACGACGAGCCTACAACCGGGCTGGATCCCATCACGAGCGAAAGCATCACCGACCTCATAACCGAGGTCCATGCCAGGTTCAAGACAACCGACATAACGGTCACGCACGACGTGAAACTTGCCTCAAGAATTTCGGACAGGATAGCGCTTCTGGAAGACGGAAAAATACAGGAGATAGGGACATTTCCCGAGCTTAAGGAGAAAAGCAGGAACCCGATAATAATGAGCTTCTTAAATCATTCCGGGGGTCAAAAATGAAAAAGGACAGGTTATCGCTTGAACTTCGGGTGGGAATTTTCATCGTTGTCACGATACTGGCAGTTCTTCTCTTCATCTTCATGCAGGCGACAAGAAGCAAGTACAGGGGTTATGAAATCGGCGTGATGTTTGATTACGTGAGCGGACTGGAAACAGGCTCTCCGGTCAGGGTGAGCGGAGTGAGAGCCGGAGAGGTGAGGAACATAGAGATTCTCTATGAAGTTCAGCCCAAGGTCCTTGCGAAGCTCCGGCTTAGACAGGACATCAAAATCTGTAAATTCAGCAGGGTAACGATACAGACCCTGGGAATAATCGGGGAGAAATACATTGAGATTACACCCAGTTCCTGCAAAGAATACGTCCAGCCGGGCGAGATAATAGACGGGGAAAATCCTCTTTCAATAGAGAAGCTTGCAGAGGCGAGCCAGACCATAGTCGTCCGCCTGAACGACGTGCTTGCTGACATAAGCAGGATCACCGGAGACGAAGAACTGCGGAACAACTTCAGGAACGTCATCAACAATTCGGCATCTGCCATAAAGAGAATAGACAACGCTTTTGAGAAGATTGAATGGCTTGCCGATACCGTTGTGGAAACGAACGAAAAAACACAGGATCTTCTCACCAGGACCGCTCCGAAAGTGGACATACTGCTGGACAATACAAACGAGCTTGTTGTTTCCGGCAAGACGAAAATAGAAGGCACTCTGGATGAAATCAAGCGTTTTGCGGAGGCCGGAACGACCGCCGCGGAATCAATGAAAGAGATAAAGGAAACGGCTGTTGCCTTTGAGGAAGTCGCGGCCGACATGCGGGGCCTCATCTCTGACCTCCAGAGCAAGGGGCTTGTCGCAAAAATGCTGAAAGAAGAAGAGCTTGTTGACCAGATAAAACACGAAGTTGTCCTTCTGCAGGATACGACACAGCAGTTCAAGGAGACCGCAGAAACCGTGAATACCGTCTCCGAAAACATGAACGTCATAGTTTCCGACCTTAAAGAAGGACAGGGAACCCTGGGCAAACTTTTGAGAAATGATGAACTCTACACGGACCTCTACGGGCTGATCAAGGACATTAGAGAGAACCCATGGAGGATATTTCTACATCGCAAGTAACAGGACTTATTTTCCGCCACTGGGACTTTGGCGGACTTGCGCATCCAGATAGCATGAAAAAAAACGAGAAGAGTGTCTTTGCCTGTTCGGAATGCGGGTACCAGTCCGTAAGGTGGCTTGGCAGGTGCCCGGATTGCGGAGGTTGGAACACGTTCATTGAAGAAGTGGTAAGCAGGAGAAACAGGATGTCTTCACCGGTCGCAAGCCCGGAGAAAATAACCGCCATAGAACCGGAGAAATTCTCAAGAACGCCTACGGCAATAGGTGAATTTGACAGGGTATCCGGGGGCGGGATCGTCTATGGAAGCCTGGTATTGCTGGCAGGCGAACCCGGCGTGGGCAAGTCCACACTCGTGTTAAACATCTCCGGAAAGCTCGCGGAAAGGGGCAGGAAGGTACTCTACATAAGCGCCGAGGAATCAAAGACGCAGGTCAAGTTGCGTGCGGAAAGACTGAAGACCTTTTCCGGTAACCTTTACGTTCTTTCCACAACCGAGATGACGTCGGTGAGGGATGCCCTCAAGGAGTTGAAGCCGGAGTTTGTCATCGTTGACTCCATCCAGACGGTCTTTGACCCTGAACTGCCCACAACCCCGGGGTCGGTGACACAGGTACGCGAAAACGCCAATTTCTTCCTCAACTATGCGAAGAACAACGGATGCTCAATTTTCCTGGTAGGGCACATAACCAAAGAGGGGGTAATAGCGGGTCCGAAGGTTCTTGAACATCTTGTTGACGTGGTATTCTCTTTTGAGGGGGAGCTGCAATCAAACTTGAGAATCCTGCGCGCCACAAAGAACAGGTTCGGCTCCACCATGGAGATAGGGGTATTCTCAATGGAAGAAACAGGACTGACGGAAATTCCCGAAGCGTCGGCGCTTTTTCTTCCGGACATCCGCAATCCCCTGCCGGGGGCGGTAATCTTTCCCTCACAGGAAGGATCCAGGACGATACTGGTGGAGATACAGAGTCTTGCCACCCCCACCTATTACGGCGTCCCCAAGAGAACTGTTACGGGTCTTGACTTCAACAGGATATCTCTCGTCCTGGCGGTTCTTGAGAAGAAACTGCGTTTCAACCTTAATACCTACGATGTTTACTTCAACACCGGCGGCGGCCTTAAGGTCCTTGAGCCTGCGGCTGACCTTGCCCTGGCAATCTCATGCGTCTCATCTTTGAAAGACCGCCCCCCGGAAGAAGAATGCGTTTTCATGGGAGAGCTTGCGCTGACCGGGGAAATAAGGCACGTGAGTAACGCCGATCAGCGCATAAAGGAAGCGAAACGCCTCGGTTTCAACAAGGCGGTTGTTCCGGAAACAAACCTGAAGGACATCAAGGAAAAATCCGTGCAGATCTTCCCGGTAAGGTGGTTGAAAGACGCCGTTGAAGTCTCCGTCAAGAAAACCTGATTTTTACTTTTTTCCGGTTCTGTAGTATAATACAGCGTTTAAATGGTTAACATCTGACATACGTGGTCATTCAGAGGAGGTGTTTTCATGGGAATATATGTAATACGGGCTTTCTTCATCATACTAAGCACTCTTACCGGGTACTATTGTTTTCCCCATTCAAGGATCCTGGGCAGTATCGCAGGTTTGCTGGGGTCGGGTATTATAGTCGGACTGGAAATACTTCTTGAAAAAGTACCGATTAAGAAGCTCATGCTCGCTGTAGCGGGTCTGATAGTGGGGCTTGTTACCGCCATCCTCCTTGCCGGGTTCATTCTTCTCATACCTATTGACGACGTGGAAAAAATAAACAACATGCGGTTTGCCCTCTATTTTGCCTTTTCCTACCTGGGGATAATGATCGCCCTGAAAGGGGTGGAGGAGCTCGGATTCGTATTCCCGTTTCTTCACGGTTTAAAGGAAGACGAACGCCTGCTGGTCGTTGATACCAGCGTTTTCATTGACGGACGCCTCTACGACATCGCCAAGAGCGGTTTTCTTAATTACATCATCATAGTTCCCAAGTTCGTCATACAGGAACTTCACGGACTCTCCGACAGCTCCGGGGACATGAAAAGACAGCGGGGAAGACGCGGACTGGAAGTGTTGAACAAGCTGCGCCGCGACGAAGGAATTGACGTCAAGGTCTATGACGCGGAATACCCGGAAATTGAGGCCGTGGACGCAAAGCTTGTCAAACTTGCCTCGGACCTGCGCGCAAACATGCTTACCAACGACTTCAACCTCTCAAAAGTGGCGGAAGTCCAGAACATAAAGGTTCTCAATCTTAACACGCTTGCCACCCTGATGAGACCCAAGCTCATGAGCGGAGAAGAGATTTCCCTGAAGATAGTGAAAGAAGGCAAGGAAGCCGGACAGGGCATAGGGTATCTTGAAGACGGAACGATGGTGGTGGTGGAGAATTCCGCCAAGCACATGGGCAGGATAAAAGAGGTGATTATTGACAGCGCCATCCAGACCTCCACGGGCAGGATAATCTTTGCCAAATTGAAATGATAAGCGTCATAATTGCCGGAGCCGGCCGCGGCAAGAGGATTGACAACACTCCCAAGGCATTCATCAAAATCGGCGGAAGAGAGCTTGTTTACCACTCGCTGGACAAATTTTGCACTATAACCCGTGAAATTGCCGTGGTCCTGCCTGCAGAATACGTGAAAAAGTGGCGGGACAGGCTCGGGAAAGCCTACAAGAACATACGGGTGCTGGCCGGCGGAGAAACAAGGCAGGATTCGGTAAGCGCAGGCCTGCGCTCCTTGAAAAACAGGGATGGCATAGTACTCGTTCATGACGTTGCAAGACCCTTCTTCAGCGAAGAAATCCTTAACAGCGTGGTGAAGGGCGCGGAGAAATACGGAGCATGTATCCCCTGCATTCCGGTAGGGGACACCATCAAAGAATTTGAAGGCAATTTAATAAAGAAAACTCTTAACAGGGAGAAGATTGTGCAGGTTCAGACTCCGCAGGCGTTCAGATACTCCGTGCTGACGGCAGCTTACGGAAAAGCCTGGAAGGACAGCTTTTGCGGGAGCGACGATTCGGTACTGGTAGAAAGGATCGGGCGGAAGGTATACATGGTTCCG
Organism: uncultured bacterium; assembly: GCA_964421645.1. Lineage (GTDB taxonomy): Bacteria > Ratteibacteria > UBA8468 > B48-G9 > JAFGKM01 > JAFGKM01. The sequence goes on along the minus strand of CAYQXZ010000057.1, from coordinate 3,220 downwards.
GGCAGTCCGGAGAACATTAAAATAACCTATCCTGCGGATATTGAGCTTGCAGAAATCTTATTGGAACAATGGAAAAAAAAGAACGCGGGAAAGGCGTAACCTACCCCGGGGGCTTCCTTGCCTCGGGAATGCACTGCGGGATAAAAAGCAAGAAAATCAACGATCTTGCTCTTCTCTTTTCCGAAGCGCCCTGCACGGCCGCAGGGACTTTCACCACGAACCTATTCAAGTCATACGGCCTGATGTGGACACTGAAAAACATCAAGAATCCCGTGCAGGCAATCATTGTGAACAGCGGCAACGCCAATACATGCAACGGGGAAGAGAACTACAAACATACCCGTCTCATTGCCGAAGAACTTGCCGCAAACCTTGGACTGAAGCCGGGCTCGGTGCTGGCCGCATCCACCGGCATAATCGGCAAGACGCTGCCATATGAAAAGTTACTGAATGCGATACCGGCTCTCGCCGGCAGGTTGAGCGCGAAAAATCACGCCGAGGCGGCAAGGTCCATCATGACGACCGACCGGGTAATGAAAGAATACCAGGTTGACACCGGTATCGCCGGCAGGCACAAAGAAGTCGTCATAGGAGGGATGACCAAGGGCGCAGGTATGATAAACCCGTGCATGGCGACGATGCTCGGTTTCATAACCACGGACGCGGTGATAGACAGGACCGCCCTGCAGTCGGCCATCAAAGAAGCCGTTGAGGATTCCTTCAACATGGTCACCGTGGACAACGACACCAGCACCAACGACATGGTGGTATGCCTTGCAAACGGGACGGCGGGAAACAGGAAAATACGCAAAGGCACGGAGGAATACGCACAGTTCTTATCTTCACTGAAGGAGGTCTGCGTCAACCTGGCAAAAATGATTGCCGCGGACGGGGAAGGCGCCGGGAAGCTCATAGAGGTCCGCGTAAGAGGCGGATGGTGCCGGAAAGACGCAAGAAGGGTCGCAAAGAGGGTGGCCGGCTCCAGTCTGGTGAAGTCCACCGTTTACGGATGCTGGCCCAACTGGGGCAGAATCCTTGCCGCCGCCGGTTCCGCGGGTGCAAAAACAGACACCAAAAAGATAGAAGTATCAATGTGCGGAGTAATGGTCTATGACGGTAACCCCGTGAAACATGACGAGAAAAAACTGCGGGAACTGATGAAGAAAAATGTTATAACGATAGACGTTGACCTGAAGAAAGGCAGGTTCCAGGCAACCGGATGGGGCTGTGACCTTACCGAAGAATACGTTACCGTAAACAAAGAATAATACGGTAAATCGAGAACCCCTCACGATGAGGGCGTATCAAAGGAGTGTTCGGGGTAAATGATAGCGCGGATGAAAAGGTTTCACCTGTTCTTCACCGGAGACTCTTCAGATGTTCTCAAGAGACTCCAGAGAGAAGAACTGATTGAGATAGACGCCCTTCCCGATAAATTCGGTTTCCTCGGGTCGGAGGTCACGGAATCCGACATAGAGAGCAATTTCAAGAAAGCCGAGTTCCTGAAAAATCTTGTCAGAACGCTTGAAGGCAGGGATGCTTCCGGGAAAATTCTGCTCACGGTAGAACAGGAAAGAGATATGCTTCTTAACTTCCGTCTTGATAAAGTGTACGAAAGGTTTTCCCTGGCGCAGAACGAATCCGCCAGGAGGGAACGCGTAAAAAAGAAAATATCCTCTCTCAGGGAGGAACTGCTGCCGATCCGGGAACTTGAGGTTATCCCCTCCGACCTTTTCTCAATGAAGAATTTTTCGTTCTGCCTTTTTGCGCTTAACAGAAAACAGAAGAACCTGCCGGAACGCATAGAAGGATTTCCGGTTGAAAACGCAGGCGGAGACGGCAAGAGATCCATATTCCTGGTTATTTTCCCGAAGGAGATGCGCGAAAAGGCACTTAAAGAGATAGAGAAACTTGGCGGAGAACAAGTCGGTCTCAAACGCTGGAACAAACGGCCTTCCGAAATCATCGGCAGGCTTGACGCGGTACGTGAGAAAAACGCCGGGCCAGAACAAGCGGCCGACAGGCATGTCAGGGAAATCCTTTCCCTCAAGAATGAAATCCTTGTTTATTACGACCATGCCAACACTCTCGTCCACTACCGTAAAGCCAGGGAGAAACTCAAGACTTCAAGGTTTGTCAGCGGACTTGCGGGATGGGTAAAGGAAAAAGACGTGCCGCGATTTTCCGAGTTCGTCGGCAGGATGCTCCCCGGTTCGTATCTTCATCTGTCGGATCCGGATACGGAAGAAGAAGGGAAAATCCCGATAGCGCTTGAAAACAAGAAGTTCATAGATCCGTTTGAGGTGGTGACCGACCTCTACGGCAAGCCGGTCTACAGGAGTCTTGATCCCACGGCACACCTGTCCCTTTTCTTTATAATCTCATTCGCGTTCTGCATGACCGATGCCGGCTACGGTCTGATACTCATAATACTTTCAATTATTTTCATGAAAAAATTCAGATTCATGCCGGGCGTAACGAAATTCCTGCGCCTGCTTCTCTACGGGGGAATAGCCACCACGTTTATGGGTGCAATCACCGGGGGATGGTTCGGAGACCTGCTCACACGGCTCCCGGCAGGTTCAATTCCGGTAAGAACGCTTGGCAGACTGGTGATCCTGAACCCGCTTGAAGGGGGAAACAAGACATTCATTTTTCTCGGTTGGGCGCTGGTGATAGGTTATGTGCAGATCCTGTGGGGCCTCACACTGAATCTTTTCAACTCAATAAAACAGCGCGGCGTAAGGAGCTCCGGCGAACCCATTATCCTTCTGCTCATACAGATTCTTGTAGCGGCTCTGATCCTGTCCTTCGCTGCCGTACGTCAGAATAGAATGCCGTCAGAATTCATCAGGGTGCCGGGAGCGCTGCTTGTCATCTCATTCGTCTGCCTGATGGCGGTAAAAGCCGGAACACAGAAGGGGTTAATGATGAAGGCCTTCTGGGCAGTGTACGGGGCTTACAACGTGATGGCAGGCAATCTGCTCGGTGACGTTTTGAGCTACAGCAGGCTCTTCGGTCTCGGATTGACAAGCTCTGTGCTCGGGCTCGTAGTTAATGAAATAGTCCTCATGTCCGCAAATATTCCTTTCATAGGTTTTGTTGCGGCCGGACTTTTTTTCATCATCGGACACATGAGCAACCTCGCGCTCAACATAATGGGAGGATACATCCATACGAGCAGGCTTCAGTACCTGGAGTTCTTCACGAAGTTTTTTGA
>CAYQXZ010000056.1:0-10798 GCA_964421645.1 uncultured bacterium | reverse complement strand
GAAAAATATCAGCAGTTTTATAAACGGGTAGACGTGGTTGAGTGAGGACTTACTTCGGTTTAAATTCAGTTTACTATATTTTACCCGCCAAGTTCAAATTTTACAAATCTTTTTATTTTTATGTTTTCTCCAAGCTTCGCTATTTTGGATTCCACGTACTCCTTTATTGTAATCTCTTCGTCCTTTATGAAAGGCTGCTCCATCAATACGTTCTGTTTGTAAAAATACTGAAGCTTACCCTCTATTATTTTCTCAACAACCGCAGGGGGTTTATCCTTGAACTGATCCTTGAATATGCTCTTTTCCTGTGCCAGGATATCTGCGGGAATGGATTCTCTGTCAATCCATTGCGGGTCAGACGCGGTAATCTGAAGTGTAAGGTTCTTGACGAGTTCCCTGAACTCTTCGTTTCTGGCAACGAAGTCACTTTCCGTGTTGACCTCTATCAAGACACCCACCTTGCCGTTGGTATGAACGTAGGCGCCGATGAGTCCTTCCCTGGTTTCCCTGTTTGCTTTTTTCTGGGAGATAAGCATTCCTCTCTTCTTGAGCAAAATGAGAGCCTTCTCAATATCTCCTTCCGATTCTTCAAGAACTTTCTTGCATTCAATTACACTTGCCGCAGTTTTGTCTCTCAACTCCTTTACAGCAGATACGTCAAACTTCATTTTTTTCTGCCTCCTCGCTGCTTTCCGCGTTCTCTGCCGATTTTGCTTTTACAGCTCGTGTCCTTTTTCTCACGGCAGGAGCTTTCTTTTCTGTGTCTTCAGCCGGCACTTCCCCCGGCCCCTCTTTCAAAGGAGCTTCGTCTTTCTGTCCGGTTACCGCTTCAGGATACTGCGAAGCCATAACGTTTCCCTCAACGACACACTCCGCAAGTTTTGAGAGAATCAGACTTACCGATTTCAGTCCGTCGTCATTTGCTGGTATCGGATAATCCAGCAGTTCCGGATTACTGTTTGTATCAACAATACCCACTATTATGAGCCCGACCTTTTTTGCTTCCCTGATTATGTTGATCTCTTTCCTTACGTCTACGACAACCACGATCTCGGGATATCTGGTCATATGCCGTATTCCGGCAAATTTCTTAAGCAGGTTCTCCTTTTCCTTTAGGAGCAGGGAGGCTTCCTTCTTTGTGTATAGAGAGAGTTTACCGCTCTTCTCAAGTTCCTCTATTTCCTCGAGCCGGGCAATCCTTTTTCTGATTTCACTGAAATTTGTAAGCGTTCCGCCAATCCATCTGTAGTCAACGTAGGGCATTCCTGATTTTTCAGCAGCCTCCTTGATCGGGACCTGTGCCTGCTTTTTTGTACCGACAAAGAGAATTGTCTTTTTTGCTGCCGCTGCTTTCTTCAGAAATTCCCCTGCTTCCTTTATTTTTTCAAGGCTTTTTTCTATATCTATTATGTAAATGCCCTGCCTCTTGCCGTACAGGAACTGTTTTATGCGGGGATCAAACTGTCTTGTGGGATGTCCGAAATATACTCCGCTCTCCAAAAGCTCTTTTATTGTAACTTCCATAATTTCCTTTCTTGTTGTACGGGCTGATATTTTGCGATTTTCCGGTTTAACTGCTATATTTTACTTAAAATCATGCTGAAGTCAAATGCAAGCCCCATACTGAACTTGATATTATACCAGAAAAAATTGTAAAATCAATAGATATATAACGGGGAATAGAACTGAAATCAGGAGTTCATCACTATGAAGGAGACGCAAAGGGGACGCCGGAGCAAAGGAGATTCATGAAAAAAGTCAAAGATTTTGTGATTAAGGAAATACCGATCTTGAACGAACATGAATCAATAGGGAAGATACTGGAAATTTTTGCCGGTTCTCATCATAATATTCTGCCCGTGGTCAACAGCGCGGGCAAGATAACAGGGATCATAAGCCTTGAGGAACTCCTGGATGACCTTCTTTTTTCACGGGAAGAAATTTCTCTCCTGGAGAAAGTCTCTTTCCTGGCAGACTTCCTCACAGACGCGGTTGAGAGTATTGACTATATTTCTCCTCTCGTGGTTGCAAAGGATATAATGCATACAACTATTTTTTCCATTAAGGAAAACGAATCAATACTGAAGGCGGCAGTCTTCATGAAAAAAAAGAATATTCATCGCTTGATAGTCATGAATGACGATAATATTCCTGTCGGCTATATTTCAAGAAACGAGGTCTGCAGGGCTCTTCTGATTAAATAACCGGACTTCAATATGGACATGAAAGCATTGTTGAGCATAGCTGTTTTCGTAGGAACCTATTTTTTCATAGCGATAGAAAAATCTCCAAGGGTATATATAGCTCTGTCCGGGACGATTCTGCTTGTGCTGTTCAAGATATATACCCCGAAAGAGGTTGCTTTGTACGTTGACTGGGAAACAATCGGGTTCCTGTTCGGGATTTTCATGATTGTGAAGATTATTGACGAGTCCGGATTTTTCAACTACTTTTCGCTTCTTGTCGCCCGGAAGCTTGATTTCAGTCCCATAAAGATTTTCATAGTTTTCCCTTTTCTTTCCTGCTTTCTGTCAAATTTCATGGGATCTATAAGCGTCATTGTTTTCCTTGTGCCTCTTACCTACGCTTTAAGCAAGATCCTGAAGTTTGACCCGGTTCCTTATGTTATCAGTGAAGTGTGCCTGGCAAATATAGGAGGAGCGGGGACGTTGATGGGCGATCCCCCGAACATAATCCTCGGTTCAATGTTCGGCCTGGGTTTTGTTGATTTCATAAAACACAACTGGATTCTGGGCATGATGGGCGCATCAGGAGCAATATTTGTATCGTATCTAATGCACAGGAGGGAACTGTTAAAGCTGAATCAGAAAATGAAGAAGGAGGAACTTAAGAAGCTGATTCCTGAAGATGCGATAGAGGACAGGGTTCTCATGAGAGCAGGCCTGACGGGTCTTCTGGCAACTATGATTTTGCTCATCATGAGGGATTTTACGGAGAAAATTCTGCCCCTTAATATAGCTCTTGCCAGTCTCATCCCTGCATTCACCATTCTTACCATCAAGGGAAACAACCCGAAGCTTAAGGATATTGTGAGACGGATAGATATAGAAACGCTCTTGTTCCTGACAGGGCTTTTTGTCATTGTGGGCGCGCTGGAAAAGACAGGCGTAATGCGAAGGCTCGCAATGTCGGTAAGCAGTTTTGCAAGCCATCCTTTCAGCATACCCAGCGTACTGTTCTGGGGCGGAGCTTTAACCAGCAGTGTCATTGATAACGTTCCTGAAGCGATAAGCATAGGATATCTGATCAAGAACCTTATGCCCGTGCTTACTACTTCTTTCACCCTTCTTGTCTGGGCGTCAAGTCTCGGGCTTGATATGGGAGGAAATTTCACCCCGATAGGAGCGAGCGCAAACGTCGTCGGTTACACATTCATGGAGGGACAGCATATCAGAATAGGATGGATCAGATGGATAAAGCTTGCTTTCCTGCAGACAATGGCTGCTCTGGTCATTTGCTGGGTTGCGTTATTTCTCAAGTATGAGATTGGCTTTTATTAATGCGGCTGACAGCAGGACGAGTATTACGAACCAGTTTGTATATTCCTTGTTTTTTCTAACCTGTGCCCACGAGAAATCCCGCAGATCAACTTTCCTTATGGCAGGTATAAACGGAGGCGTTTGTTTCCTGTAAAGGACATATGCATCGCCAAATTTCCGGGTGAGCAAACGCTCCTCCACCAGTATTGTAGGCACGTACGCAAGGGGAAAAAATACAAGAAAATATGCCAGGACAGGGATAGACCGGGATGTGATAACAAATCCCAGGGATATCAGAAGACTGCCGAGGTAAAGCGGATGCCGGCACATCCTGTAGGGCCCGGTACTGGAAATCACTTCATTCTTCCTTATGGTTCCGGATGCCATGATCCGCACAACGGCTCCCGCAATTATCAAGGGGATGCCTTCCAGTATCTGACAGAGTCTTCCTTTCCCAAGAATAAGGACAAGCAGATAGAAAATCCAGTTGAATGTCGTACGTTTTTCGGCAATCTTCAGAATGAAACCAGCTCTATTTTTCCCCATGCGAATATATCCTTCCCTTTCACTATCAGAATTCCATGTATGAAGGGAAATTTCTCAATTGCTTTTTCTATTTTATCCTTTTCAATAGTATCGCCGGTTATGAGGTTTCCAAAATAAGTGGCAGCGCCGTCTGAAAGGGCCGCGGAGCCCGAAACAACCGTAACGGCATCCGCCCTGCCAAAACTGAAGGAATGTCCCACCGTGCCGCTTGAAGTTGCGATGCCTACGGGTAAATCACTTCCGGGCAGTTTCAGCCCGAGCCTGAAGGAAACGGGTGAGTCTCCCGCGTAGATCCCGACGTTGAAATCCTGTTTTATGAGGGCAAAAATGTCGCCTCCGTTCTCAATGAAAATCTGCCCGGTAACCGGCAGGATTTTCCTGCCGGTGATCTCCGCAATCGCCCCCGCGACCGATGCCATGGGACCGGTATCCGTCATCCTGGCAGAGTCGCACATAAGGCGGATGATTTCCTCTTCACTCCGGCAGTTGACCGGAGAAAATGACGTATAAAACTCCGGGTATTGTTTTATATAGCTCTTTATAATCTCCCTCTGTTTTCTGACCTCATCTTCAACCTCCTTCTTCAGAATTTTTTCGGCCATTACGAGGAGGTCGGTTTCTTCAATTCTTACCTGGAATTTTTCCAGTCCCGGGATATTGGAGCTTTTCCTGTAGAATCTTTCCCTGATAATACTCCTTTCAGATTTTGCAGAGCCTGCCATATTTTTATTATAGCACAGAGGGACATTTTATTGCACGGAGCATATAAATGCAGTAAACTATATTAAGAAACAGTGGTAAGTGGCTAGTTGTCAGTAAGAACTGATCACTGCACACTAATCACTGTTTTAATCAAGGGGGTAACATGGGATACATGTGGGCAGGCAGGTTCAAGGGGGAGGTGGACGGCGGAGTCATGGATTTCTCCGCTTCTCTTGATACGGACAAAAGGCTTGCTTTGTACGATGTCAGAGGAAGCATAGCCCACGCGAAAATGCTTGCAAAGTGCGGAATAATTAGTCCTGCCGCAGGAAAAAAGATAGTATCGGGTCTTGAGAAAATAGCGGATGAACTTAAGAATAACAGATTCAGTTTCGGAAAAACCGACGAGGATATACATACGGCGATAGAGAGAAGATTGACGCAGCTTGTCGGAAAAGACGGGGAGCGTCTGCACACTGCGCGTTCAAGGAACGATCAGATAGTGCTGGATGAGAGACTTTTCCTGAAGGATGCCATAAGCGAACTGACCGGCGGGATAACGTCCCTGCAGAAGGTTATGGTTCTCAAGGCCGATGAGACTTTTCCCGCCGTAATGCCTGCATACACGCATTTGCAGCAGAGCCAGCCGGTACTGCTGTCACACTATTTTCTCGCATACGTGGAGATGCTGGAAAGGGATGAACAGAGGCTGGCAGATGCTTACAAGAGGGTAGATGTCCTGCCTGCCGGGGTCTGCGCATGCTGCGGCACCTCCCTTAAAATAGACAGGGAGTATCTGGCCGGACTGCTCGGCTTTTCTACCGTTTCAAGGAACAGCATGGATACCGTTGCTTCCCGGGATTTCCTTATTGAACCGGCGGGCGCATGCACCATGCTGATGCTGAATCTTTCAAGATTCTGCGAAGATTTGATTATATGGAGCACGACAGAATTCGGATTCCTTGAATTGCCTGACAGGTACTGCACCGGATCCAGCATTATGCCGCAGAAAAAAAACCCGGATGTCCTTGAGCTTGTCAGGGGAAAGGCTGCCGTTTCTGTGGGTATGCTTACAGGTCTTATGGCCCTCATGAAAGGCCTGCCGCTGTCTTACAACAGGGATCTGCAGGAAGATAAGCGAATGGCCTTTGCGGTATTTGAGGATGCCGTCTCTTCAATCAGGATACTTTCCGGGCTGGTATCGGAGTCACACTTCAACCTGGAAAAAATGGGAAAGGCGCTTTCGGATTTCACTCTGGCAACGGATATTGCAGAGTATCTTGTCATGAAAAACGTTCCTTTCAGGGAATCTCACAGAATATGCGGCGCGATAGTGAGGTACTGCATGAAAAATGACAGGAACCTTGGCTCGCTTTCCGTGACGGAATGGAAGAAGTTTTCCTCTGCGTTTTCGGAAGACGTCAGAAAGGTCTTGAGCTTTGAGGGGTCGGTAAATTCCAGGAAGTCGCGGGGAGGGACAGCCCCATTGATTGTGAAAAAGGAGATAGCCAGATGGAAGAAGGCATTGAAGTGATTTTTGACGGATTTTTTGGTTATATGAAACGAAATTTCTGTGCAGAAAAGATTCCTTTGAGCGATATAGCCGGAAAATACGGAACGCCCTGCTACGTATACAGCAGGAATTCACTGCTGTCAAGGATAGGGAAATTCAAGAAGGCATTCGGCAGCGTGAATTCTCTGATTTGTTATTCGGTAAAGGCAAACTCCAACATGGCATTGCTGGAGATAATGAGAAAGAACGGATTCGGCGCGGACGTGGTTTCCGGGGGAGAGCTGCACAGGGCGCTGCTGGCAGGTTTCAATCCGGGTGAAATAGTTTTTGCCGGAGTGGGCAAGAGAGAAGACGAGATTGCACTCGGTGTCAGGAAGGGAATATACTGCTTCAACATTGAGAATGAAGAAGAACCCTCCATCATAGAAACGTACGGGAAAAAGTACAGGAGAAAAGTCTTGTGCAACATACGCCTGAACCTTGATATAGAGGTTGATACCCATCACTACGTGAAGACGTCAAAAAAGGAGACCAAATTCGGTCTTGATGTGCATAAGGCGGCAGAGGTAATCAGGAAGAACAGGAAGAACGGATATGTAGACATAAGAGGTTTTCACCTCCACCTGGGGTCCCAGCTCAAACATGTTAACCCTTATCTTGAGGCGCTGGACAAGGTTGAAGATTTCTGCCGCGGGATTGGATTTACTCCAGAAATAATAGACATCGGCGGCGGATTCGGAATAGCTTATTCCCCGTCGGACACCGTAGAGGATATCGGAGATTTTGGAGGAAAAATAACGGGGAAGATAAGGAAAATGGGGGTAAGCAAGCTTATCCTGGAACCCGGCAGATACATGGTAGGCAACACGGCCGTTCTGCTGACCAGGGTTCTTTACGTGAAGAAAAGGCAGGATAAGAATTTCGTCATCGTGGACGCGGGAATGAATGATCTTATAAGGCCTGCCTTCTACGGCAGTCACCATGCAATACTGCCCGTGAAGGAGAACAGCAATCCGGCAGGAATGATGAAGGCGGACGTCGTAGGCCCCATTTGCGAGACGGGAGACTACCTTGGCAGAGATATTGAAATTCCGGGCTCTGTCAAAGGCGGAGATCTCATTGCCGTGGCAAGTGCCGGCGCATATTGCTTCAGCATGTCTTCAAACTATAACAGCAGGCCGCGGCCGTGCGAAATCATGGTTGACGGCAGGAAATCCGTTGTCATAAGGAAACGGGAGAGCTGTTCCGACCTATGGCGCGGCGAAATGTGAGAAATTTCTGCTGCGATAGATTTTTCCATTGCCGTCTATCATAAGCACGGCGATGCTTTCCATACTGTCTGAAATCTTGATGCTTTGATCAATGCCCAGGACATAGAAGGCCGTTGAAAATCCGTCCGCCGTTGAAGCATCCGGAGCGATCACGGTGACTCCGGCAGGAAAATTCTGAACCGTCCTTCCAGTTGCAGGATTTATTATGTGACCATATTTCCTGCCTTTTATCATGAAATACCTTTCATAGTCACCGGACGTAGCCACGGCAACGTTGCTTAACATTACCGTTTGCACAATGCCGTTTTTCCGGAAAGGGTCCCGTATACCTATGCGCCATTTTTTCCCGCCCGGGGCTCTTCCGAAGCAGCATATATTACCTCCTGCGTTCACAAGGCCGTTCTTTATGCCCTGCTTCTTGAGGAATTCCGCAGTCTCATCAACGATATATCCTTTTGCAATCCCTCCCATATCCAGGCCCGAAGGGATCTTTACAGTGTTTCCGTGTATCGCTATTTTTTCCCACCCGACGTGTTTCAATTCCTTTCTTATGCGTTCTTCGGAAGGCTGTACTCCCGACGCTTCCGCACTTTTGTAAAGGTTCATCAGGGGCAATACGGTTATGTCAAAGGCCCCACCGGTTATTTTGCTTATCTCAAGGCTTCTACTGATCAGATATGAAAGCCGGTCGGAGACTTCCATCTCCTTTAGTGCGTTGAGGCGGCTTAATTCGCTTGAAGGATCATGAACGCTGAATATTCCCTCAAGTTCCCTGATTTTGTCGAAAGCCCCGTTGAATATTGTCCTGCAATCACCCCTGCTCTCTATCGTTATTGTCACGAACGTCCCCATGGCAGGTTCTTCTCTGGTAACGTAGGCCGAACCGCGTGTCACACGCGTGACAGAAAGGAGAAACAGGAACAGGAATAGGACGCCGGAAAACAAAAGAATTTTTCTTGTAGGCATGTGGGGAATTATAACATAAAAGGATTACCTCAAGAATTCCTTCGTCTGGATACAGGGAAACGGAGCCGAGTTTCAGTATCTGATTCTCTCAAGAAGGGTCTCTTCGTCCGGGATATTGGAGGTGTCTATCTTCCTGTTCATGAATACGTCTATGAATACCCGGATAAGTGTGTTTTTGGTTATGCGTTCTTTCCTGTACCCTGGAATTCTGTTCTTTCGTATATCCCTTATCAATTTTTCCAGGAACTCCAGCTGGTCTTCCCTCAACAGCGAAGTAAGACGCACTTCAAACGTCCTGAATTTGGGCAGATGTTCCTTCTTCCTTTTCTTACCGGGCGACATCTGCAGCGCAAGCTCTTTTTCTACGGATTTCTTTTCCTTTGACGTAGGATTTATCCAGCTCAAAGGGTCCCTTCCCAGACCGGTTTTTTTCATTTTTTTCTTTTCTCCTGGCTAAGTATTTCGGCCGCAAGTTTCCTGTAGTCTTCCCAGCCGTGGCTGCCCGGGGCAAAATCCCTGATCGTTTTTCCGAAACCCGGAGCTTCAGCCAGCCGGACGTTTTCCCTTATTCTGGTTTTGAAAACCCTGTTCTTGAAATGTCCCTTTACCTTGCCTGCGACATCCCTGCATATGTTCTTCCTTGAATCAAACATCGTGATTATTATGCCGGTTATCGCCGTGTCGGAATTGAGCCGCTGCTTCACAATCTCTATGGTTTGCATGAGCTTGGTGAGCCCCTCAAGAGCAAAGAATTCAGCCTGTATGGGAATGAATATTTCGTTTGCCGTAGTGAGGGCATTGAGAGTCAGAAGTCCGAGTGAAGGCGGGCAATCTATGAAAACGTAATCAAAGTCAATTCTGCTCTTTTTGATAGCATCCCGGAGAATTATCTCTCTGCCTATTTCGTTGACGAGTTCTATCTCGGCGCTCGCAAGCTCAATGCTGGCAGGGATAAGGAAGAGATCTTTCTCGTAGGTTGGAACGATGACTTCTTTCAGGGGGATTTTCTTGATCAGGATGTCGTAGATGGACTTCTTTATCTGCGGGGGCTCAAATCCAAGATGAATTGTCGTATGCGACTGGGGGTCAAGATCTATCAAGAGCACCCGCTTGCCCTTCTGCGCAATGAATGCGCCGGTATTTACAACGGTTGTCGTCTTACCTGAACCGCCCTTCTGGTTTATTACCGCTATCTTTCTCATTTATTTCTCCCCCTTGTCCCGAACTCTTCTTGATGCGCTTGAAAAGTGAGGGATGCTGATTTTGCTTTTCCCGGTATTTATGAAGTTATGAACTTCGCAATAATATAAAACAGTATTCTGTTTTTGTCAAGAGGCGTTTAAAATGGTATCCTTCCGTTATGAGAATAACCGGGGCAACTAGGATTACGGGTGTTTTTGGATATCCCGTCAGGCATTCGCTATCTCCTGTTTTTCAAAATGCCGCATTTGAATCGCTCGGACTTGATTACGTGTATGTCCCGATGGAGGTATCGCCTGAACGGATACGGGAGGCGGTAGAAGGCTTGAGAGCGTTGAACTTTGCAGGCGTGAACCTTACCATACCACACAAGAAATCGGTTCTGGAATATCTTGATGAAATTGACAGTGAAGCAAAACTTCTGGGAGTTGTGAATACGATCGTCAATAAGGACGGGATTCTGAAAGGATACAGTACCGACGGAAGCGGATTCATGCGTTCGTTGACGGAATATGAGGGTGGATTCGTCCCCGGGGGAAAGAACATTTTCCTGCTGGGAGCGGGAGGTTCCGCATATGCGATAGCCGGTGCGCTGGCCAGGGAAAAGGTGTCCCGAATCTCCGTCTGCAACAGAACGAGGGAAAGGGCGGTTCTTCTTGCAGAACATCTTTCTGAAAAACTCGGGTTTCACGAAGTAAGTATTGTGCCTTTTGAGGGCAGGAACGAAGAAGAATACTGGAGAGACATTCAGCTCATAGTGAACACTACTTCCGTCGGAATGAAAGAAGGCGACTCTCTGCTTGTAACGGAGAGCAACGTCAGGAAAAGCGAATTCGTTTACGACCTGATATACAACAGAAAAACCGAACTGGTAGGAAGTGCGGAGAAGAACGGTATAAGATGCCTTGACGGTCTTTCAATGCTCGTATACCAGGGAGCGGTTTCCTTTGAGCTCTGGACCGGGGAGAAGGCTCCGGTACAGGTAATGAAAATGGCCGTAAGACTTGAATCTGAAATTCCGACATAATATATCTGATAACAACCTGCGCCCAACCGGGAGGCTTTCTTCAGACGGGACGCTTGCCCGCCCCGGCGAGGCG
>CAYQXZ010000055.1:0-10880 GCA_964421645.1 uncultured bacterium | reverse complement strand
AATTTCCCTCAATCGTAAAAATCTGATATAATTACAAGTTACGCAAAAAAAGGCTTATCTTCTGTTTTTTAAAGTACTGGATCCTAAGGAGGAGGTTTTGAAATGGGCAGGATTTTCAACGTCGGAATTTTCGGAGGCAACAAGACGGGCAAGACAACCCTTGCCGAGGCGATGCTTTACAAGTCAGGCATGATTGACAGGATGGGAAGCATACAGGAAGGCAATACCACCCTTGATTACGACGAGGAAGAAATCAAGAGGCAGATGAGCATTAACCTTAGCATGGGGCATATAAAGAACAGTGCCAAGGGCGATCTTCTGTACCTCATGGACGTTCCCGGCTACATGGATTTCATCGGGGAACAGCTTGCCGGCATGGAAGCGGCTGATAATGCACTGCTGAACCTGGCCGCAGACCAGGGAATGGATATGGGCACGGAGAGACTCTGGGAGATTGTCAAGGAAAGAAAAAAGCCCGTGCTGATTTTCATAAACAAGCTGGACATCCCGGACGTCTCTTTAGGCAAGGTCTGGGACGAAATGGAACAGGTCTTCGGCAAGAAGCTGCTTCTTGTTACGGCCCCGGTTTATGAGAACGGAAAGTTGACTGGAGTAGCCAACCTTCTTGACAAAAAACAGGCGGAAAACCCCCAGTTCAAGAAATACGTCCAGCAGTCAATGGACGTTATTGCGGAGCTTGACGACGCCCTGATGGAAAAGTACCTGGAAGGCGCGGAGATATCCTTTGAAGAGATGGCAAAGCACATCAAGCAGGGCATCACTGAAGGCAGGGTGATCCCGGTGCTCTCCGGTTCGGCGGCAAGCCAGACAGGCATCGCGGAGCTTACGGGTTTCATATTTGACTACGTCCCTTCTTCTGAAGAATTACCTCCGGTAAAGGCAGGCGCTGCGGACGGTCAGGAGAAGGATATAGAGAGGAAGGACGGACAGCCTCTTACCGGCATTATCGTTAAAACGATTTTTGATCCTTTTGCAGGCAAGCTTTCTTACCTGAAGGTCTGTTCCGGGAAACTCAAGACAAATTCCCAGTTTTTCAACGTCACCAAGAACGCCAAGGAGCGTGTGGGGCAATTGCTGCGGATGCAGGGCAAGAAACAGGAACCTGTTGCGGAGGCGCTTCCCGGCGAAGTGGTTGCGGTGGCAAAACTCTCCAGCGCGGAGGCTTTTGACGTATTCAGTGAACCTGGCAGCGCGCTGACGCTGACGGTCACGCGTCCCCCGGAAGGTGCGGTATCCTATTCCATAAGGCCGAAGGTGAAAGGCACCGAAGACAAGTTGGGCAACGCCATAAACAGGATAGCGGAAGAAGATCCGACGATACGCGTGTACAGAGATGATGAGACCAGCGAAACGATCATCGCGGGCATGGGCGACCTGCACATAGACATAGCGATAAACAAGTTCAAGAATAAGTTCGGTGTGGAGGTGGACAAGGGGATCCCCAAGATAGCGTACAAGGAAACGATAACCACGGCCGCGGACGCGGAAGGTAAGCACAAGAAACAGACCGGCGGCAGGGGACAGTATGGACATTGTTACATAAAGGTTGAGCCGCTTCCCAGGGGCGGCGGGCTGGAGTTCGTTGATGAAGTAGTCGGCGGCGCAATTCCCAGGCAGTTTATCCCGTCTGTTGAGAAGGGGATAAAGGAAGGCATGAAGAAGGGAAGCATGGCCGGTTATCCGGTGGTTGACATCCGCGTCAGACTCTATGACGGAACGTATCATACCGTGGATTCTTCGGATATCGCTTTCCAGCTGGCAGGCATACTTGCGCTGAACAAGGCACTGCAGGAAGGCAACCCCATACTTCTTGAACCCATTGTAAACGTTGAGATAAGGATACCGCAGGAGTTTGTCGGCGATGTCATAGGAACCGTGAACGCCAAGCGCGGCAGGGTGCTTGACATGTTTCTTGCGGGCAAGACGCAGGTGGTGAAATCGCAGGTTCCTCTTGCCGAAATGGCAAACTACACAAACGAGTTAAGGTCAATCACAAGCGGAAAGGGCACGTTCACGATGGTCTTTTCCCATTACGAGGTTGTGCCGCCGCACATAGCCCAGAAGATAGTGGACGAGAGGAAGAAGGAAAAAGAGTCACAGGGGTGAAGGGAAAATGGTAAGGGTTGAGATTGAAGGGGTGGTGCTCAATCTTTTGAACAACTCTCCGGTGGTTATACTGAAAAGCTCCGGGGGCAGGGTCCTGCCCATCGTGGTGGGTATCTTTGAGGCACAGGCGATACTGCTGGTGCTGGAGGAGGCGTCTTTTCCCAGGCCTCTCACGCATGACCTGATGAAAAATATTATTGAAGGCCTCGGGTACAGGTTTCTGCGTCTGGAGATAGCCGGCGTCAAGGATAATGTGTATTATGCGAACATGGTTCTACGGAACGGGGAGGACGTCAGGAGTATAGACTGCCGTCCCAGCGACGGAATTGCGCTGGCGTTGAGGTTCAATGCGCCTGTTTTCGCGGAAGAGAAACTGCTGGAGAAGGTGGAGATAGTAAAATACTACGAGGGAAACAAGAAGTTTGTCAGGACAAAGAGCCTTGAGAAGCCCATAGGGAAAAAAGAGGTGGAGAATTTCAGGAAGGTTATTGAAAACATAAGCGCAAGGGAGTTCTGGGAAAAGTTGAAAAAAGAATAATTTCTAACCACTTGTCATTGCGAAGCATGTTTTGGATGCTGAAGCAATCTCATGAGATTGCCGCGCAAAAGACGCTCGCAATGACAAAACAGGGGGGTTGGGAGCAAAGGGGGGAACATGTCAGGACATTCCAAATGGCACAGTATCAAGCATAAGAAGATGGCCACTGACGCAAAAAGAGGCAAGATGTTCACGAAGTTCATCAGGGAAATAATGATGGCGGCGAGAACGGGCGGAGGCAACCCGGATACCAATCCGCGGTTGAGGATGGTCATAGACAAGGCCAAGAGTTTCAACATGCCCAACGACAACATCCAGCGCGCCATCAAGAAGGGCTCCGGCGAAGAGGGCGGAGTCCAGTTTGAACAGGTGACCTACGAGGGATACGGACCCGGAGGCGTGGCGGTCTTTGTGGAGGTTCTGACTGACAACAAGAACAGGAGCGCTTCGGAGATAAGGTCCATCTTTTCAAAGCAGAACGGCAATCTCGGCGGCGCAGGCAGCGTCTCGTGGATATTTGAGCGGAAGGGAGTCATTACCGTCAGCAAGGAAAAGATAAAGGAAGATGAACTTCTTGAAATGATTCTTGAGGCAGGAGCCGAAGACATGACCGTGGAAGATGACGTCTACGAGATTACAACCCCGACTGAAAAATTTGAAGATGTCAGGAAGGCGCTTGCCGACAAGAATATTCAGCCCGTTGATGCAAACGTCACGCTGGTTCCCAAGAATACCGTCAAGGTGGAGGGCAAGACCGCCGAGCAGGTGCTGAAACTTCTTGAAGCCCTTGAAGACCATGATGACGTGCAGAACGCTTATGCCAACTTTGACATACCCGATGAAGTAGTAAATGCCGCTTAAATGACAAGCATATAATAATACCGGTTTGAGTTCGCCGGATAGCAAGACGGCAAGGAGGAGGCGAGGAGGCATACTGTAAACGTATGTCGACGAAGCCGACGATGCAGCCAACGCCGCTATCCGGATGAAATAAAGCCGGTGCAGACAGATGAGGATACTGGGTATAGACCCGGGTGTTAACAGGGTGGGATACGGCTTGGTTGAGTCCGCCAACGGGCGGGAGACCGTGGTGCGCACCGGTGTCATAGCTCCTCATCTGAAAGATACTTATCAAAAGAAAATCTCCCTGATAATTGAAACCTTTGACAGGCTTCTGGAGGAAATGCAGCCGGATGTAATAGTAATTGAAGAGATATACCTGGGCAAGAACTTCAGGATTGCCTTGAAGATAGGGCAGATAATGGGGATTCTTCTCGGTTCAGTTGCAAGAAAGAAGCTTGCCTTTTGCCTGCTCTCTCCCAGGGAAATCAAGCAGGACATTACGGGAAAGGGTTCCGCAACCAAGGAGCAGGTTCAGTACATGGTGGAACACATGACCGGCTACAGGAATTTTAAAAGCGAGGATGAGAGCGATGCGGTCGCGGCGGCAATATCCTATCTGACCAACAGGAAAGAATATGATTTACTACATTCAGGGCAGGCTGGTTTTTAAATCGCCCGCCCGGCTGGTTGTGGAAAACGGCGGGATCGGCTATACGCTGAACGTCTCCCTTGAGACTGCCCAGTCCATGGGAGAGGAAGGCGATAACGTAAGGCTCTTCACTGTCCAGCAGATACGGGAAGAGGAGATCAGCCTCTTCGGTTTTGCCACCGAACGGGAAAGGGAAGCCTTCCTGATGCTTCTTGCGGTTCCGGGCATCGGGCCCAAGGTTGCCCTCCGGATTCTTTCCGGGATGAATACCGAGGAGTTGTACCGTGCCATACTGGCTGAAGATTTATCGCTTTTCACAAGCGTCCCCGGGGTCGGCAAGAAGACCGGGGAGCGGCTGATAGTTGAGCTGAAGCAGAAGGTGGAGAAGCTGCCGGTCTCGGCCGAAAAGCCGGAGGAAGGCGAAAGAGAGGTTTTTGCAAGCGCGGTTGAAGCGCTGACGGTTCTGGGATACAGGAGGAGGGAAGCCGCGGTTGCCGTCAGCAGGATAATGAAAGAGTCCGGCGGAAAGAGAATGAAGATTGAGGAAATTATTAAAGAAGCTCTCAAAAAAGGGTAGAAAATGGATGAGAGGATAACGTCTCCTGTGGCTGAAAATGAAGACCTGAGGTATGAAAATACGGTAAGGCCCAGGAATTTTACAGAATTCATAGGACAGGACAAGGTCAAGGAGAACCTTGCCGTTTTCATAAAAGCCGCAAAGGACAGGGAGGACGTTCTTGACCACGTTCTTTTCCACGGACCCCCCGGGATAGGCAAGACCACGCTTTCCTACATCATCGCCAACGAGATGGGAGTTAACATACGGGCGACTTCAGGCCCTGTCATTGAACGGGCGGGCGACCTGGCGGGGATACTTACCAACCTTGAGCAGGGCGACATCCTTTTCATAGACGAGATACACCGCCTTTCAAGGAACATTGAGGAATATCTCTACAGCGGGATGGAAGAGTTCTGCATAGACATAATGATAGGAGAGGGACCGAAGGCAAAATCGGTGAAGATCCCCCTGAAACGGTTCACGCTTGTGGGGGCGACGACAAGGGTCGGGCTTCTCACCTCTCCGTTGAGGAACAGGTTCGGTATCATGCACCGGCTTGATTATTACAATAACGAGGAATTGAAAACAATAATAATCAGGGCGGCAGGGCTTATCAATATAGAGATAAACGAGGAGGGTGCGAAAGAGATAGCGAAGCGCTCAAGGGGAACGCCGAGGGTGGCCAACCGTCTTCTCCGGAGAATCCGTGATTACGCGCAGGTCAAGGGCAGGGGGGTCATAGACCTTGAAATCGCGAAGCTCGCCCTTGACAGGATGGACGTTGACGAAGAGGGACTGGACGAGATGGACAAGAGAATCCTTGAGGTCATCATACACAAATTCTCGGGCGGTCCGGTGGGTCTGAAAAGCCTGTCCATAGCGGTGGGCGAGGAATCGGATACCATAGAGGAGGTGTACGAGAGTTTTCTCGTGAGGAAGGGGTTCATAAAGAAGACTTCGCAGGGCAGGACTGCAACCGAGCTTGCCTATAAACACCTCGGGATTAACGCGGGAGATGCCGGACGCAAGGATACCCGTCTCTTCTGACATATGCTTAAAGCAATCAACCTGAAAAAAAATTTCGGCCGGAAAGTTGCAGTCGGGGACGTCTCAATAAGCGTTGATAAGGGGGAGGTCGTCGGTCTGCTCGGCCCGAACGGCGCGGGAAAAACGACCACCTTTGAGATGATGCTGGGTTTTCTGTCTCCGGATAAAGGCAGCATTCTCCTGGATGAAAAGGAGATTACCGGGCTTCCGGTCTGGAGAAGGGCCCGCGAAGGACTGCTCTACCTGCCGCAGGAGATATCCCTGTTCAACAAGCTCACCGTTGAAGACAATATATATATCATCCTTGAAGATTACTACCGCGATGCGGGAGCAATGGAAGAGGTCTGCAGCAGGTACCTGAAGAAGGTCGGACTTTACGAGATGAGGAGGAACCTTGCCGGAAATCTTTCCGGCGGTGAAAAGAGGCGTCTTGAGATTGGCAGGAGCCTGGCGCTTAATCCCAGGTACTTCCTTCTTGACGAACCGTTTTCAGGGATAGACCCCAAAACCGTTTCAGAGCTGCAGGATACTATCACGGACCTGAAGAAAGAGGGCATAGGCATCCTGCTTACCGATCACAACGTTAGAGATGCTTTGAGAATTACCGACAGGGCGTATCTCATCCACAAGGGTGAGATAATGGTGGAGGGGACACCGGAAGAGATACTTGCGCATCCGGATTCACGTAAGGTTTACTTTGGGGAGAAGTTTGAGATATAAATCCCCCCCACCTGTTTCCTCCCCCTCGAGGGTGCTGGTGCGACGGGTAAGGAGCACCGTGCAGCACTGAGGGTGAGACGGTGAGCCCGTTGACCGAAGCCCGAAGGGCAAGAGGAGGATGAAGGAGGGGGTGGAGATACAATGAAAGACAAGGCAAAAAGTGAGATTGTGCCGGTTCACGTCGGAATCATAATGGACGGCAACGGCAGGTGGGCGGTCAAACGGAAACTCCCCAGGATAGCCGGCCACCAGGAGGGACTGAAAGCCGTGAGGCGTGCGGTAAAAGCCGCGGATAAAGCCGGGGTCAAGTACCTGACGCTCTACTCTTTCTCAACCGAAAATTGGAGACGTCCCGAAGAAGAGGTAAAATTCCTCTTTTCCCTTATGGAGCAGAGGTTGAGGATTGAAGGGGAGGACCTGCGCAGGAACAACGTGAAGGTAAAATTTATCGGCCGCAGGAAGGAACTGCCGGCGCCTCTCGTTTCCACGATGGCCGGGGTTGAAAAGATGACGGCGAAAAACAGCGGGTTGACGCTTCTTTTTGCCATAAACTACGGAAGCCGGCAGGAGATAACGGACGCAGTGAAAAAGGTCGTGAGTTCCGGAGCGTCCGGGCAGGATATCAGCGAAGAACTGATTGAAAAGAACCTTTACACGTCAGGTATCCCTTCGCCTGACCTGATAGTAAGAACTTCGGGCGAGAAGAGGTTGAGCAACTTCCTGCTGTGGCAGGCGGCCTATGCGGAGTTGTATTTCACTCCGGTTCTCTGGCCTGATTTCACGGAAGAAGAATTTCTGAAGGCTCTGGAATATTACCGGAAACGCAGGAGAAAGTTTGGCGGCATCAAAGTTCCAACCTCGTAGCCTCCCCCTTGAGGGGGGAGGCTGTGTCCGGGCGGATGCCGGGCACGGTGGGGGTGAAAATTGTGGGAGGCATCTCCCACAAAAAAGGTTTGAACAAATGAAAAACATCGTTATACTCGGCAGTACCGGGACAATCGGAGAGAACACTCTTGAAATAATAAGGCGGACTAAGGGCAGGTTCAGGGTGCTGGGGCTCGCGTGCCGCAACAGGAAAAACATTCTTGCGGGACAGATAAGAGAATTCAGGCCGGCGTATGTTTATCTTGAAAAGGAAGACCCGCAGTTTGAGAAGAATTTTCCCGCCACGCGGTTTCTCCATGGCGACACGGGGATGGAGAAAATGGCTGTGCTGGAGGATGCGGACGTTGTAATATGCGCGGTACCGGGTATCAGGACACTGAAAGCGGTTGTTTCGGCCGTAAAGCGGGGCAGGACCGTCGGACTTGCCACAAAAGAGATACTGGTGGTTGCAGGTCACATTGTAAGACCGCTGGCAAGAAAACACGGCGCCTGTCTTTTGCCGATTGACAGCGAGCACAATGCAATATTCCAGGCGCTGAACGGAGTAAAGAAACAGGAGGTGGAAAAGATATACCTTACCGCTTCAGGGGGGCCTTTCCGGGGCAGGCCGGCGGCACGCAGGGTAACGGTCAAAGACGTGCTCAAGCACCCGGTGTGGAAGATGGGTAAGAAGATCACGGTTGATTCCGCAACCATGATGAACAAGGCTTTTGAGATCATAGAGGCGCATTATCTGTTTGACATCCCGGCAGAGAAGATAGACGTTCTGATTCATCCGGAGGCAGTTGTCCACGGGATGGTTGAGATGAAGGACGGAACGGTCAAGGCGGTTTTATCGGTGCCGGATATGAAGTTTCCCATAAATTTCGTGCTGGACTATCCGCGCCGGAGAGAATCCGCGTTGCAGAAGCTGAAATTTGAAAGGATAAAGAAACTCACGCTCATGCCTGCGGACAGGAGTTCGGCATGGTTCTCGCTGGCGGTGCAGGCAATCAGGGAAAAAGGCTCCTTTCCGGTCGTGCTGAACGCGGCCAACGAGGAGGCGGTGGACCTTTTTCTGAAAGGAAAGATTGAGTTCGGGGAGATACTCAAGGTTGTGCAGGAAGTCCTGTGCCGACACAGGCTGAAGAAAACGGTATCGGTTGATGATATTCTCCGGATTCACGAGCGCGCGAGGCAACAGGTAAGAGAACTTGTGGGGTAAAATAATTATTTCCGCCGCTCT
This sequence comes from uncultured bacterium, assembly GCA_964421645.1. Lineage (GTDB taxonomy): Bacteria > Ratteibacteria > UBA8468 > B48-G9 > JAFGKM01 > JAFGKM01. The sequence continues at coordinate 2,287 of CAYQXZ010000055.1, read as the reverse complement.
CCCTCTCCCTTGAGGGGAGAGGGGTGCCGGTGCGATGAATAAAGAGCACCTTTCGGCACGCCCGCCGAGTCAGTGAGGCGGGTGACCGAAGCCCGTCAGGGCAAGACGGGTGAGGGTGAAAAGGGTGGTAAAATGATACTTTCAATAGTCTCCGTAGTAATACTTTTTTCTATCATCATACTGGTGCACGAAGCGGGTCATTTTCTTGCCGCAAAAAGGGTCGGAATAAGGGTTGAGAAATTCTCGCTCGGATTCGGCCCGAAGCTGTTCTCCAGGAAGAAGGGCGATACGGTTTACCAGGTCTGCCTTCTGCCTTTCGGCGGCTTCGTGAAGATGTCGGGCGACGAATACGAGGGAGAGGAAAGGGAGAAATTTGAGGAATGGGAATACATGGGAAAGAGTCCGGGACACAGGGGGCAGGTTGTCGCGGCAGGCTCCATCAACAACCTGATTCTCGGGCTGCTTCTTCTCGTGCCTGTTTTCATGATAGGCGTTCCCGGTTATGACGGTACGAAAATCGGCTCCTTTGTCAAGGGTCTGCCTGCGGCGGAATCGGGTCTTAAAATAGGTGACAGGATCCTTGAAGTGAATGGCGTACAATGTAAAGAGTGGTTTGATGTGCTGATGAACATAAAAAGCGCCATAGAACGGGATAAGAGTCAGCCGGTCAATCTCAAGGTGGAACGGGGCGGGCAGGTACTGGCTTTCAGCGTAATGGCCGGGTTTTTCCCGGACACCGAAGCGAAGAATGGCGGGAAGCCTGCCTATATTCTCGGCCTTTCTCCCATGGAGAAAACGGAAAAATTTTCGTTCCCTGGCGCGGTGGTGAAGGCGGGGAAAGAATTCCGCAAGATGATATACGGCATATACGTTGCGTTAAAGATGCTCGTGACAAGGCAGGTATCCGCAAAACAACTTTCAGGTCCCATAGGGATTGCGCAGTGGGGAGGGGAGATTGTGCACTACGGATTCGGAAGGTTCCTGTATTTCATGGCATTCATCAGCGTGAACCTCGGAATAATCAACCTTCTGCCTTTCCCCATTCTTGATGGAGGTCATATCTTCGGGCTTGCCGTTGAAAGAATTTCCCGCAAGCGACCGTCCAGGAGAACTCTGGAATGGACAGGATACGTCGGATTTGTCCTCATAATAGGGCTTGCGCTGTATGTAACGTATAACGATGTTTTGAGGATTGTTGAAGACCTGATAAAGAAATAGATAAATCAAAAATCCCTCACCGCGTGAGAGATATAAAGGAGCGTTCGGGACAAGTGAGGAGAAAGACGAGAAAAGTGAGAGTCGGCGGGATGTTTATCGGCGGAGACGCCCCTGTCTCCGTCCAGGGGATGACAAAGGTTCACACCTCGGACGTCCGGAACGTGCTGAAGGAAACGGGACGGATGATCGGAGAGGGAGCAGAACTTGTCAGGATGTCGGTTCTTGACGAAGACGATGCGGCGGCATTGAAAAGGCTGAAAGAGAAGATATCAATACCGCTTGTTGCGGACATACACTACAGTCACAGGCTCGCACTCCTTGCGATTGAAAATGGCGCTGATAAGATAAGAATAAATCCTGGCAACATCTCAAAACAGGGCATAAGAGAGATAGTCAGGGCCGCCGGAGACAGCGGGATACCCATCCGCATAGGGATAAACTCCGGTTCCGTGAACATAAAAAAATCGCTTGCCGAAACTATGGTAGGTCTGGCAGCGGAGAATATAGGGGTCTTCCAGTCAATGGATTTTCACTCAATTGTACTCTCCCTGAAAACACCTTCGGTTCTGGATACGGTTGCCTGTTACAGGAAGGTTTCCAGGATGTGCGACTATCCCCTGCACCTGGGGATAACCGAGGCGGGAAGAGGCATGCTTGCGGAAAGCAAGTCCATACTGGGGATAGGGATCCTTCTTTCCGAAGGCATAGGCGATACAATAAGAGTTTCCCTGACCGACCCTTCCTGGAAGGAGATAAAGGCAGGCAGGGCTATCCTCCAATCCCTGGACATCCGGAAATTCGGGCCGGAAATAATATCCTGTCCGACCTGCGGGCGGACACAGGTGGACATGTTCGACATTCTGAAAAAGGTTGAGAAAGAGATAAGGAAACTGCAGAAAAGGTACCCGGAAACGGCAGACATTAAGATCGCGGTCATGGGGTGCGGGGTTAACGGGCCCGGAGAAGCGAAGCAGGCGGACATAGGGATCGCAGGCGGCTCCGGGAAATTTGCGCTCTTTAAAAAAGGTGTTATAATTGGCACTTACAATCAGGACGTAATTGTAGAAAA
>CAYQXZ010000054.1:3690-11095 GCA_964421645.1 uncultured bacterium | reverse complement strand
CCGGACTGGTAAACGCCTGTGCGCAGAACGGGCTTCTCGTCAACTGCACGCACGTCAGCGTACTCCGGATCATGCCGTCCATAACGGTAACGAAGAATGAGGTGGACGAGGCGGTTGAGATAATTGACAAATGTCTCGGGACAATAAAATGAAGAGAGATTTCTTGACGGTAACTGACCTGACCAAAGAGGAAATCTACAGGATTTTCAACCTGGCGAAGCAATACAAGGCAGCCCGGAAAAAGGGACAGCCGTCCGGTATCCTTACAAACAGGGCAATTGGGCTTCTTTTTAACAAGCCGTCAACCCGCACAAGGGTTTCTTTTGAAGTTGCGGTGGCGGAACTGGGAGGACGTCCCCTGTATCTTTCGGGTTCGGCCACCCAGCTTCCGAGAGGCGAAACCGTGAAGGATACCGCATCGGTGCTTTCCAGGTACCTTGACGGCATGGTCATAAGAACGTACAAGCAGGAAAGCGTGGAGGAGTTTGCGGCAAACTTTTCAGGCCCCGTGATAAACGCCCTTACCGACCTTCTTCATCCTTGCCAGATAATCAGCGATTATTTTACGATCTATGAGAAAAGGGGTTCCGTCGAGGGTCTCAACGTTACGTACGTGGGAGACGGCAACAACATCTGCAATTCCCTTATCCTCGGGGCCGACCTTCTGGGTGTAAACATAAGGGTCTCATCTCCGGAAGGATACCGGCCGCAGGAAAAGATAACAAGGCTTGTCAGGAACAGGAACCTTCTCACCATTGATTCTGACCCGTTCAGGTTCATCCCGGATGCCGATGTCATATACACCGATACGTGGATAAGCATGGGCGACGAAAAGGATTCTGAGAACAGAAAGAAGATTTTCCGGGACTACCAGGTAAACAGTAAATTGCTGAGTAACGCTAAAAAGGATTTCATGTTCATGCACTGCCTGCCTGCTCACAGGGGGTGGGAGGTTACTGACGAAGTCATAGACAGTGCCAATTCGGTGGTTCTTGACCAGGCCGAGAACCGTCTCCACTGCCAGAAGGCACTCCTCCGCCTGCTCTATTCCTGAAATCATGGATTACAAAAAGCGGACTGCGAAAGTCAGGGAATATCTTGACAGGCACGGCATACCCGCACTCCTCTTGCGAAATCCTTCCAACATATTTTATCTCACCGGCTTGCTTGAAATAGAAGGATTCCTCGTTCTTGACGGGAAAAACATGACGTTTTTCGTGCCGGAAATGTACTGCTCGGAATGCGGGGACGTACGGTGGAGAAATAAGGACGTGGACGTACAAACATACAAGCCGGACGTTCTCAGGAAATTCCTCGGGAGATACAAAAGAGCCGCTTTCGTCGAAAGCGAGTTTGCCTATTCCTCCGTAAATACTCTCTGCAAAAAATGCAATCTCAGATTCCGGCCGGTGCCGGATTTCATAAAAGACATGAGGATGCTCAAGGATCAGGATGAAACGGAACTTATAAGAAAGGCGCTGGCTATAAACAGGAAGGTGCTTAAGAAGATTGAGAAAAGCCTTGTCCCGTCCAGAACTGAAACCGGTATAGCGGGCGAGATTCATTACCTGATAAGGAAATACGGGGGCAGGCGTGAGGCCTTCGAGCCGGTTGTCGCTTCAGGGGTTAACTCTTCCTATCCGCACCACAAGAGCAGGAATATCAGGATAAAATCGGGACAGCCGCTGGTGGTGGATGCCGGAGTGGACTACTGCGGCTACAAGAGTGACCTGACGTACACTTTTTTCCCGGGCGGCAGACCGGTTGACAGGAGGTTCGCCCGGATTTACGGGATACTGGAAGAAGTGCTGGAGAAGACGAAAGATTTTATAAGGCCCGGACTGACAGGGAAAGAAGTCCACGGCCATGCCTGTGGAATCCTTAAGGAGCGCGGGATGGAAAAGTACTTCATACACGGGCTCGGCCACGGAGTCGGCATAGACGTTCATGAAAAACCTGTTTTGAATTCTGCAAGCAAGGACGTCTTACGGAAAGGTTGCGTGTTTACCATAGAGCCCGGCATATATATTCCCCGCCTTGGCGGCATCCGTCTTGAAGACATGGTACTGCTTCAATAGCAAAAAGCCGTAACCTTGATTTTTCCCGCCGTAAGTTATAAAATAACAGGTTATGTAGACGGAGGTTTCAGCTATGGATGTGATAGACCTTAAGGAAGGCAACATATTTGAGTATTCCGGGAATATCTATACGGTGATAAGCGCGGAGCATACCCACCAGCAGCAGAGGAGGGGGCTTGTCCGGTTGAAAGCGAAAGACATACGTACCGGGAAAACCCTGCAGGATTCGTTCAGGTCCGACGTGCAGGTCAAGCCGGTTTACGTTGACGAGCTGTCCCTTGTGTACCTGTACAGTGACAGCGGCGGCTACCATTTCATGGATAACGCCACATACGAGCAGCATGTCATAAGCGCGGATGTTCTCGGTGATTCAAAAAACTATCTCAAGGAGAATCTTGAAGTTACGGGCATGTTCCACGACGGCAGGATCCTGGACGTAAAGATGCCGATAACCGTTGATCTTAAAGTGATTGAAGCTGAACCCGGCCACAAGGGCGATACGGTGCAGGGCGGGAAGAAGAAATCAAAACTTGAGACAGGTCTCACTATCCAGACCCCGCTTTTCATTGAGGCGGGAGACGTGGTCAAGGTGGATACGCGTACCGGCGAATACGTTACCCGCGTCTGAAGGAGGCATATGAAACCTGAAGAACTTAAGGCATACGCTGAATTCATGAAAGAGTACGGCCTTGAATATCTTGAGGTGAAAAAAGGAGATTTCTTGCTTGTACTCGGCAAGAAAGGCGCGATAGCCGCCCCTCTTTCAACCGGAAAACGCATTGAGAAAGTACCTGCCAGCACAAGCACGGACGAAATCCTTGAAGAGTACAAACAGCCATCCCAGAAACTGGAAAACGTCATATACATCAAATCCCCTCTCGTGGGAGTATTTTACAGGGCGCCTTCACCCGAAAGCCCTCCTTTCGTTGAAGTGGGAACCGCCGTGAAAAAAGGCGATACGCTCTGTATCGTTGAGGCAATGAAGGTTATGAACGAGATAAAGTCTGATTATGCGGGTTCGGTCAGCGAAATACTCGTGGAGAACGCAAAGCCGGTAGAATACGGACAGGTCCTTTTTGTTATCCAGCTCTCTTCCCGGACCGGGGATGCAGCCGGCTCCCCTAAAAATGTTTAAAAAAGTTTTCATAGCCAACAGGGGCGAGATTGCGTTGAGGGTGATAAGAAGCTGCAAGGAATTGGGCTTGCACACGGTCATCGGCTTCTCGGAAGCCGATGAGAGCTCCCTTCCTGTCAGGCTGGCGGACGAAAAGATATGCATAGGTCCTGCGCCTGCGTCCGAGAGTTATCTCAACATCCCCGCGGTCATCAGCGCCATTGAGCTCACCGGGTGCGATGCGGTGCACCCTGGCTACGGATTCCTTTCGGAAAACATACAATTTGTTGAAATATGCGAGGCTTCAAGGATTGTGTTCATAGGGCCGTCGGCAGGAAACATCACGATGATGGGGGACAAGTCCCTCGCCAGGAAAACCGCAAAGAGCAATAAGGTTCCCGTCATACCCGGGTACGAGGAGCACAACTTCAAGGAAGCGCTGGCTCACGCGAAAAGGATCGGGTTTCCCGTTATCATCAAGGCACGTGCCGGCGGCGGCGGCAGAGGCATGAGGAGGGTTAACAACGTTGAGGAGTTTCAGAAGCTCTGGAACACCTGCCAGGAAGAGGCAAAGGCCTCTTTTGGTGAATCGGCTCTCTACCTTGAAAAGTTCCTGGAACGTCCCAGGCACATAGAGATACAACTGATAGGCGACAGGAAGGGCAACGTATTCGTTTTCCCTGAAAGGGACTGTTCCATACAGAGAAGACACCAGAAACTCATTGAGGAAAGCCCTTCCCCGTTTGTAAGCGAAAAACTCCGCAGAAGGCTGTATAAGTACGCTTACAAACTTGCAAAAAGAATAGGGTACAAGAGCGCCGGGACGATAGAATTCCTGGTGGATTCCGACGGGAGCCCGTATTTTATTGAAATGAACACAAGGATACAGGTGGAACATCCCGTAACGGAACTTGTCTCCGGTATTGACCTGCTGAAAAGCCAGATACTCGTGGCGCAGAACGACAGGTTGGGATTCAAACAGAACGACCTGGGGATAAAGGCGCATGCCGTTGAATGCAGGATAAACGCCGAAGACCCGTCTCTCAATTTCATGCCTTCACCGGGGAAGATAGGAAGGCTTGTTCTGCCCGGAGGGCCCGGTTTGAGGGTAGATACTCATATATACGAAGGGTATTCCATCCCTCCGTATTATGACAGTCTCATCATGAAGCTGATAGCCTACGGCAGAACCCGGGCAGAGGCGGTAGAACGGATGCAGAGAGCGTTTGACGAACTCGTGATAGAAGGGATAAAAACCACGGTGCCCCTGTACAGGAAGATATTTGAGCACCCCATATTTTTGAGCGGAAGGTACAGCGTCAAGTGGCTTGAGAGTTTTCTTGAGGCGGGAAAAGAAAACGGCAAGACGGGACAGGAACCGGAAAAGAAAAATCATTAGCTCCTCAATGGAATTATACACTGTTTGCCTCCCCATATAAGGGGGGAGGTGGATGCCCGGGTTTGGTTCCGGGCACGGTGGGGGTGGAAAAAGGTGAATCGCGGTTCCCCTCATGTGTAGGTGTATCAGGAAGAATTTGGGGAAGCGGGGTTAAGGAGTGTAAATGGAAGAATACGGAAATCTGAAGATAGACAATGAGGTTCTCGGGTCAATCGCCACGATTGCGGCCAGGAAAGTTCCGGGCGTCCACAGAATTTCTACCAGTCTTGTCGGAGGCATAGCGCAGATAATAAAGAAAACGCCGGATGCTGGCGTCAAGGTTGTCGTCGGCGAAAACGAGGTCAGTTTTGAGCTGGGAGTCATTATTGAGTACGGGGAAAATATCCCCGAGGTCACATACCAGGTACAGAAGATGATAAAGGAAGAAGTGGAGAAGATGTCCGGGTTGAAGGTTGCCAACGTGGACGTGGTAATCCACGGCGTCCACATTTCAAAGAAGGATTCACAGGAAGAGGAGGCGGAAGAAAAAAATGATTGACCTGCATACGCATACGCTTTTAAGCGACGGGGACCTGCTGCCTTCCGAGCTTGCGAGAAGAGCCGAGGAGAAAGGATACAAATTCATAGGGATTACAGACCATGTTGATTTCTCCACCTTTGAGGTTACGGTAGAGTCTATCGTCAGGGCTTCCGGGTGCATGAATAAGAACAGGACCGGGATACAGGTTATACCTGGCGTGGAGATAACCCACGTGAATCCTGCGCAAATCAAGCAGCTTGTGAAGAATTGCCGGGATTGCGGAGCGCGGCTTGTGGTCGTGCACGGGGAGACGATAGTGGAGCCTGTTCTCAAGGGGACCAACAGGAAAGCTCTGGAGGCGGACATAGATATTCTTGCCCATCCCGGAATTATGGAAGAGCAGGATGCGAAGCTGGCCGCCGAAAGAAAGATAAGCGTTGAAATCTCCGGAAGAGCCGGGCACAGCTTTTCCAATGGGCATGTAGTGCGCCTCTGGTACAAGTACGGTTTCCCGCTGGTACTGGACACGGATACCCATTCTCCGGAAGACCTTGTTGACGATGCTTTTGCGGAAAAACTCATAATCTCTGCGGGGGTGAAGGCTAAGGACGTAAAAGAAGTTCTTGAAAACAGCCTGCATCTCGCCAGGAAACTCCTGTGATTGTTTGTAATGGTGCGATTCACCGTAGGAACCTGTCATTGCGAGGAATAGAAACATGACGAAGCAATCTCTGAAAAAAGAAAACTTTGCACTGGTCCTGACCGGGGAAGAGGAAAAACGGAGAGTGCTGTCCGCGCTGAAGTACGCCGGGTGGCTTGAGTTCAGGGTGGACGAATTCCTGAAAAAATTCCCCGAAGAGCAACTAACTAAATGGTTCTCCATCCCCGTTCTGCCCTCTCCCTTGCCTGTCCGCCGAAGGGTCAGTGGCGGAAGGGGAGAGTGTCCGGGTGAGGGTGATAAATCTTTTCTTAACCGCATAGGTACGGTCAGATGGAAGAAAGAACACCAGTCAAAGGGATTGGACATCACCGAGAAGGAGAGATTTGAAATATACGGGAGAATTTCCGGCTTTGTGGACTGCCTTGATGTTGAAATAAACAGCAGTATTGCGGGCGATGTGATCGGGCTTGCCGGCAGTAAAGGGAAAAGAACCATCGTTTCCTACCACAATTTTTCAAGAACGCCCTCGCGGAAAGAATTGGAAAGGGTATACCGGCAGGGCAGGAAATTGCGCCCGGACATAATCAAGGTTGCGACACTTGCGCGGTCCGGAAACGAATTGCTTGAACTGCTTGATTTCACCTGCGTTCATGCACGCGAATTACCGCTGGTCGTGATACCGATGGGAGTTCCGGTTCTCCAGCGGCTCATGCCCGTTTCCTTCGGGTCTCTGTTCACGTACGCCTCTCTTGAGAAAAAGACCGCACCCGGCCAGGTATCTTACAGGGTACTGCGCGAACTGCTGCGAATGCCGTTTTAATTTGACTTTTTGCGTTGAATGTTGTATAATTTCTGAAAAATAAAAGGCGGCGAGGAAGCCGTCATAATAAAATAAGAGTGGGGACGGAGAAAGTCCCGTAAGAAAGTGCGGCAAAGTTGCCCGCGTTGGTAACAGTTAAAGAAGTTACCTACGTGGGCTTTTTTATTTTTAATGCGAAAAATCGTAGCCCCTCACCGTGAAAGTATACGCGGAAGAGTTCGGGACAAGGGAGGAAAAAGAAATGAAAAAGGAAGCGTTTAATCCGTTTGAAACGGTACAGAAACAGCTGGATGAGTGCGCGAATATACTCAAACTGGAAGAGAGCGTCCATGATATTCTTCGCATGCCGATGAGGGAAATACACGTTTCCCTTCCCGTCAGGATGGACGACGGCACCACGAAAGTCTTCCAGGGATTCAGGGTGCAGTACAACAATGCCCTCGGACCCACGAAAGGCGGAATCAGGTTCCACCCGGATGAAACTATAGATACCGTTAAGGCGCTGGCGGCCTGGATGACCTGGAAATGCTCGCTAATGGGCCTTCCTCTCGGCGGCGGCAAGGGCGGCGTCATCTGCAACCCCAAGGCCATGTCTCCCCGGGAGCTTGAGAGGTTGAGCCGCGTTTACATAGAGAGGATATGGAAATTCATAGGTCCTGAAGTTGACATCCCTGCTCCTGATGTTTATACAACGCCACAGATAATGGCATGGATGATGGATGAGTACTCAAAGATTGCCCAGACGAACCAGTTCGGCGTGGTTACAGGCAAGCCTCTTGTTCTTGGCGGTTCGCCCGGCAGAGGCGATGCCAC
>CAYQXZ010000054.1:0-3590 GCA_964421645.1 uncultured bacterium | reverse complement strand
CGGGATTCCCCGGCACCAAGAAAATATCAAACGACGAGCTCCTTGAGCTGAAAGTTGATGTGCTGATCCCTTCTGCGCTTGAGAATGTCATAACGGCTGAAAACGCTCCTGCGGTCAAGGCGAAGATACTGCTGGAACTGGCAAACGGTCCCACGACCCCGGAAGCAGATGTCATCCTTTACTCCAAGGGCGTGCACGTACTGCCTGATTTTCTCGGTAATGCCGGCGGCGTAACCGTTTCGTATTTTGAAATGGTGCAGAATTTCGCGATGTATTACTGGGAAGGGGGAGAGGTTGAGAAGCGGCTTGCCAGAAAGATGGCGGAGGCGTATCACTCGGTACTTCATAATTCCAAGAAGTACAGGATAAACATGAGGCAGGCGGCATACGTGGTCGCTGTGAGCAGGCTGGCTGAAGCCATGAGACTTAGGGGTTGGGTTTGATCCGGTCGGTTGATTTCATCCGGATGACAGTGTTAGAATAAGGTCATGAGAGAGGAAGAGGTAATAGACCTTATAAAGAACCGCCTGAAGATGAAAGGACGCGGCGTCGTTGTCGGTCCCGGTGACGATACTGCCGTTCTCGCCTATGACAGGAACAATTATCTCCTGCTTACCACCGACTGCGTCGTTGAAAACGTCCATTTCACCAGGAAACAGGCGACGCTCTTCCAGATAGGCAGGAAGGCGATGGCGGTCAACTTGAGCGACATAGCCGCAATGGGCGGCGTCCCCCTCTATGCCCTTGCGTCCGTCGGGCTCCCGAAGGGCTTCTCCCGCAGGGAGATAAACGAACTGCTGAACGGGATGCAGGAGATGTGCGACGCCTATGATTTTGACCTGGTGGGCGGCAACCTCACGAAATCACAGTTTCTGTTCGTGGATATCTCCCTGGCAGGAAAGGTGGAGAAGAAATACCTGAAGTTGCGGAGCGGGGCAAATCCCGGCGACCTCATATTCGTGACGGGACGGCTCGGCGGCACGCTTGTGAAAAAACATCTTAATGCTGTCCCGAGGATAGAGGAGAGCAGGAAGATAATAAGGAACTCGCGGGTAACCGCGATGATGGACATATCCGACGGCATCTCTTCGGACCTGACAAGGATGGCGAAAGCGAGCGGCACCGGATTTGTGATTGAGCTTGACAGCATACCGGTTTCAGAGGATGCCGTCAAAATAAGCAGGACAGGGGAAGAACGGGTTTCCCATGCCCTGAACGACGGTGAGGACTACGAACTGTTGTTCACCGTGCCTGTTTCAGAGAAACAGAAGGTGCCTGTCGGAATAGGTTGCTTGCCCGTTACCTGCATAGGCAGGATGACGCGGGAGAAGAAGTACCTCGGGATATGGAGCAACGGCAGAAAGATTAGTATCAAACCTTCCGGCTACTCACACTTCTGATTTTCTTCACCCCCTCCTATTTCCTCCCCCCTCGAGGGGGAGGATTAAGGTGAGGGGGATTATGTAAGGATGGACTTGAGGAACTGGCCGGTGTGGGATTTTTTTACTCTGGCGACCTGTTCTGGAGTACCTTCCGCCACAATGTACCCGCCCTTGTCTCCGCCTTCAGGACCCAGGTCAATGATATAATCGGCAGACTTGATCACATCCGGGTTGTGTTCTATCAGAAGCACCGTGGAGCCTTTCTCCACGAGGCTGTTGAGAACGCCCAGCAGTTTTGATATGTCGGCGGTGTGCAGTCCCACCGTCGGCTCGTCAAGGATGTAAAGCGTTCTCTCATTTCCCTTGCGCGACAGTTCGGAAGATAGCTTGACTCTCTGGGCTTCACCCCCGGAAAGCGTCGTCGCGGACTGCCCCAGTTCAATATACCCCAGCCCGACGTCGTAAAGGGTCTGCAGTTTGTCGCACACCGAAGGCGTTTTTGCGAAGAAGTCAAGAGCGTCCTCTATCTTCATCTCAAGCACCTCGGCTATGTTCTTCCCCCTGTACGTGACTTCAAGAGTCTCCCTGTTATATCTTGTACCCTTGCATATTTCACAGGGGATGAAAACGTCCGGCAGAAAATGCATCTCAATCTTGGTAATGCCCTCGCCCATGCAGGCCTCGCACCTTCCTCCCTTCACGTTGAAGCTGAACCTGCCCTGCTTGTAGCCGCGCACCCGTGCCTCCTCGGTGTTTGCGAAGAGCTGGCGCATGTGCGTGAATGCATTCGTGTAGGTCGCGGGGTTGGACCTCGGGGTGCGCCCTATCGGCGACTGGTCAATGACTATGGCCTTGTTTATCTCTTCAACCCCGATGATTGCAGAATGCCTGCCCGGTTCTTCCCTTGAGCCGTAGAGGATCTTCTTCAATCCCTTGTAGAGGATGTCCTCCACGAGACTGCTCTTGCCCGAGCCCGAGACTCCGGTTATGCAAACGAACATCCCCATGGGTATCTGCACGTTTATGTCCTTGAGGTTGTTGTGCTGTGCGCCGAGTATCTGGAGGAACTTCCCGTTTCCCTTCCTTCTTTCACGGGGCACGGGTATGTGTTTTCTGTGAGAGAGGTATTGCCCGGTTATTGAATTCTCATCCCTGATTATTTCCGCGGGAGTGCCCCGGGATATCACCTTGCCGCCGTGCTTTCCCGCGCCGGGCCCCAGGTCAACCACGTAATCGGCGTTCCTGACCGTCTCCTCGTCGTGTTCCACCACGACCACGGTATTGCCGATGTCCCGCAGCTGTTTCAGCGTGCTTATCAGTTTCAGGTTGTCCCTGTGGTGCAGTCCTATCGTCGGTTCGTCCAGTATGTATATGACGCCGACCAGTCCTGAACCTATCTGCGTTGCCAGCTTTATCCTTTCCGCCTCTCCTCCCGAAAGGGTATGGGTCATCCTGTCCAGCGTGAGGTAGTCAAGCCCGACCTCCTCCATGAAGTTCAGCCGGCTCGTTATTTCCTTCAGTATCTGCTGTGCGATTATCCTGTCGCGTTCCCGCAGGGGCATGTTCCCGAAGAATCCTTTTGCTTCCTTTATGCTGAACCCGGCAACCTCCATTATGGATTTTCCGGCAACCCTCACCGCGAGGGATTCCTTTTTGAGCCTGCCGCCCTTGCACAGGGGACACTGGATTTCGCGGATATACTTCAGTATCTCTTCCTTCCTGTACTGGCTTTCAGTCTGGTGAAAGAGCCGTTCAAGGTTCGGCAGTATTCCTTCAAAATCATGCTCTTCCGAACCGTACAGTATGACGTTGAGCTGCTCTTTCGTCAGGTCGCACGGCCTGTCGTCAATCTCCCTGCCGAGTGACCGCAGTACTCCGCGCAAAAGGCTCCTGTAATACAGGAAAAGCCCCCTGCCTCCGGCATCCTGCCAGGGTCTTATCGCCCCTTCCCTGAAGGTCTTCGTCCTGTCCGGGATGACCAGCTCCGGGTCAACCTTCATAAGGAATCCCAGCCCCTTGCATTCGGGGCATGCGCCGTACGGGCTGTTGAAGGAGAACATGCGCGGGGACAGTTCTTCAAATCCGGTGTTGCACTCGGTGCATGCGTAATTCTCGCTGTAAAGCACGTCCTTTCCGTTAACCATCGCTATGATAAGTCCCTTGCCAACCTTGAGAGCCATCTCAACGCTCTCCGCAATCCTTCCCCTC
>CAYQXZ010000053.1:8025-11248 GCA_964421645.1 uncultured bacterium | reverse complement strand
TCATGTTGTAGATACCATCGTGAAGGGAAGGGGAGGCATGGGTATTTTCGTGGACGCATTTTATGAAGTGGTATATTGAATGCACGTGCGCCCTTGTCCATCCCACGGAAGATTTGGCGGTGGGGAAGACACTCTCGGGATACCTGCTGGCTGTGGGAAGTTTCTTGAAGCCTGCCTCCTTTTCGGCGGAATTGTAAAACTCCAGGTAATTCGGCTGCATGGAGTTGTACTTAAGCGCGCCCTTCGTCCCGTAGATTTCGTACTTGAGCTCATCTTCAACCCCTGTGGCTACCTTTGACGCCTCAATCACCCCGACGGCTCCGTTCTTCATCCTCGCGTTGAGCACGAATAAATCCTCAACCTCAACATTCACCTTCTTGCCTGTCCTGTCTTTTCTTTCGGGATACAGTATTCTGCTCACTCCGGAGACCTCGCTGAATTCGCCCGCAAAAAAATACATCAGGTCTATGGCATGCGATCCGAGATCAAGCAAAACTCCCGCTCCCTTTTCCTGCTTCCACGCCATGGGTTTTTCCGGGTCAACGCTCCCGGAGTGGTAGTAAGCGGCGCGGAAAGAAATCACATTTCCGAGAGCCCCGTCCTCAATCAGTTCCTTTGCTTTCGCCGATGCCGGGAAAAACCTGTTATGAAAAGCCATCCGGTGAACGTTATCGTAACCCTTCAGCGCATCCGCTATGGCATTGGCCTCCGGCATATCGCAGACAATCGGCTTCTCGCAGTAGACCGGCTTGCCGGCCTTGAAAACTTCCAGCAACTGCTCCACGTGCAGGTTGTTGGGAGAGCATATATCTATAACGTCAACGTCCGGATGGTTGATAAGCTCCGTGCAATCGGTTGTTCCGTATGAAAAGCCGAGAGTGCGCTTTGCCTCGTCAACCGTTTCCTGCCTCCTGCTGCATATTCCAAAAAGTCGTGCGCCAAACATGCAATCGGGATAATAGTGTTTAAGCGTATCGTACCCGTACGCGTGCACCTTTCCAATGAATCCGAATCCTATAAGTCCCACATTATACGTTTTCATGTTTATAATATTCCTTTAAGAATCCTGCATATGCATCCAGTATGGCTTCAAAGATCTTCCTGCCGGTTTCTCTGGTTGCGACTGTCGGATCCCCGAAAATACCTGTCTTGCTCTTCTGCCTTCCCCACGTTGATATGAAAACCTTGCCCGGATAGAAATCGGATTCTATCCTTAACACGTCAACCCCGGTGAATTTATCCTTCTGAACAAGTTCTTCCGCGAGGTAAAGCATCAGGGAAGTTTCGTATTCGCCGCCGTGGCAACTGCCCTTCGGACCTGCCTTGAGTAGCGGGGCAATTTTATCTTTCGCTATGACATGCGGCATGGTCAGCGCAATGTAAACGCCATACAGGTCGGCAATTTTCCTCACAACGACTTCCAGCGCACCCGGGTGATTGCCGTGCGCATTGACCAGCACTATCTTTTTGAATCCCATTTCTATCAGACTGCCGCAGATCTCCAGTACCATGTCCATGAAGGTATCAAGAGATATGGAGATTGTCCCGGTCCATTTCCTCACCTCGCTCGTTGAATACCCCGACCATACCGTCGGCATAACCAGGACAGGCACCTTGCCGGAGACTTTTTTTGCAGCGCCGTATGCAAACTTCTCTGCGATAAGCGCGTCGGTCATCACCGGCAGGTGTTTTCCGTGCTCCTCTATCTGTCCGATTGGTAACAGTATGACCGTGTTTTTTGAGACAGCTTTCTTCAGTTCAGCGGAAGTGTTTTTTACAAATTCAATGTCCATGATGAGACTCCCTTTCACCCCCACCTTCCTCCTCCCCCCTCAAGGGGGAGGATAAGTTGAGAGGTTCTATGCCCCCAGCTCTTTTTCGGTTTCGCCGATAGCTTCTTCTATTATTCCTATGGCCTTTGCCGCCATTTCCTTGCTCATAATTATCGGCGGAGAAAGCCGCAGGTTATGCCCGGCAGGCACCCACGCGAGCCCTTTCGCAAACGCCTTCTTGTAAACGAGTTTTCCCGCCTCCTCAAACGGCTCCCTCGTCTTCCTGTCCTTTACAAGCTCTATCCCCAGAAGGCAACCCTTGCCTCTCACGTCTCCGACTATGGAATGTTCAGCCTTGATTTTTTCAAGGAGCGAAAGAATATGCGCCCCGAGTTGCGCAGAATGTTCCAGAAGGTTTTCTTCCTCTATGACCTCTATGGACGCGAGCGCGGCCGCGCATGCCATGGGATTGCCGCCGTAGCTGGTTGAGGCTGAAATCTTTTCCAGCGCGTCCTTGTATTTTTCGGAGAGGACCATCGCGGTCACGGGAAATCCGTTGCCGAAAGATTTCCCCAGGGTCATAACGTCCGGTACAGTATTCCAGTTCTCCATCGCGAACATTTTTCCGGTACGTCCCATACATGTCAGTACCTCGTCAGCCATCAGAAGCATATTGTATTTATCGCACAGCTTCCTTATTTTCTGTATCCACCCGTCGGGCGGGACAATTGAACCTGCCCATCCCTGTATCGGCTCCAGAACTATACCCGCGGCCTGCCCGGATGTTTCCTCCTTCAGTACCGTCTCAATATAATCAACGCAGTGGTGATTGCACTCCGGATACTTCATGTTGAATGCGCACCTGTAGCAATACCCTCTGGGCACGAGAAAGAAACCCGGCGCCCGCATACCCTGTGTTCTGTCAACCCTTGCAAGGCTGACAGCACCCATGGTTTTCCCGTGGAAATCCTTGTGGAACGATATGAACTCAAACCTGCCGGTTGCGGCTCTCATCGCACGCAGGCCTGCCTCCACCGCGGTCGTCCCGCTGTCGTACAGCTGGATGCCGTTAAGATCGCCCGGTGTCACGGAGGCAAGTTTTTCAAGGAGTTTCGTCTTAACCGGCGTGGTAAAGTCGTGGCAGTTCATCAGGGTCTTCGCATATTTTGCAACCGCCTCGCTCACCTTGGGGTGACAGTGCCCGAGACTCGTGACGTAAATGCCCGAAGAAAAATCTATGTAGGTATTCCCGTCAACATCGGTCAGGGTGCACCCGTGCCCTTTTTCAAATACGACAGGGAAGAGCCGCACCTGGCTTGAGTATCCCTTCATGTATTTTTCGGCCCTCTCGTGGTAACTCTTTGACTTCGGCCCCGGCGGAACGACCTTTATCTCCGGAACCTTTTTCAAATCTGCATCCGCCCAGTATCCCATTTTCATTTCTCCTTTAT
>CAYQXZ010000053.1:0-7925 GCA_964421645.1 uncultured bacterium | reverse complement strand
GCAAGCATGGCGGCTCCGCGTCCCGCCGCTTCAATTATCCCGGGCAACACCACCTCAATGCCCGTCTCATTTTCCACCATGGGCGGCAGCATCTTTTCCTTCGTCCCTCCGCCCACCATCAACAATCGCTTAACCTCTATCCTGTCCCGTATCCTGTCAAGCCGCTCCTTCAACCTCAATGCCAGCGACTTCATTGCGGCAAAATATATCTCACTGCCCGTATCGGCAAGGCTGATATTCGTTATCGCGCCTTTCTCTTCCATGAAGTCTGGGATGACGGCAACATGGCTTTTCTTTACCCCGAACTCTTCCATGCTGCACTTCCCGGGTGAGGGGCTTTGATTTATCTCTTTCGTCTTATCCTTTATCCTGAAGTTCTTCCTCACCCAGTCAAGGACGACGCCTCCGTTGCCCAGCGACGCCATGAGTCCGAAGGTATTCTCCCGGAGGTGCCTGCCTGGAAACCACCCGCTGCCAGGGATGAAGACCGGTTCATCCGTCATGACAAGGAGAGCCCATGCGGTACCGCACGAAAGAAGGCAGTCTCCGCGGTTTATCGCGCCCGCACCAAGTGATGCACAGTACTGGTCGTGTCCTCCCGCCACCACGGGGATGCCTGCCGGAACATTGAGAGCCTCCGCGGCTTCTTCCGTCACGCTACCTCCCGGAGAATCTGCCGGAACCAGCAAAGGCATCTGTTCCCCGCTTATTTCTGCCGTCTTAAGTATTTCTTCATCCCAGCGACCCTTTACGATGTTATAGAAACACGTCATGCCTGCGGAACTGCCGTCAAGAAAAAATTTTCCGGTCAGCCGGTAATTCAGATAGTCCGCAACAAATGACAGGCGTTCCATTCTTGAGAAAACCTGCGGTTCCGTCTCCTTCAGCCACAGGCAGATTGACGGGGGAGACCAGCCGGCCAGATAATGTCCCGTCTTGCTGAAAAAATAGTCGCTGCCGTACGTGCGATTCAGCCTTTCCGATATGGATGCGCCCCTGTTGTCAAGCCATGTTATACCGGGACGGAGCGGTTGCATCTTTTTGCCAAGTGGAACGAAAGTACCGCCCTGGCTGCTTATCCCTATCGCTTCCACGTCTTCCCTGCGCCAGTCAACGGCGGCGCGCAGTTTCCTTGCAGACTCCACGATCGCGCTCCACCAGTATTCAGCCTTCTGTTCCACCATCCCCGCAGACCTGTGCATTATTCTTGTGGGGTGGGATGCGCAGGCAATCAGTTCGCCCTTTTCGTTGAATAGAAAAGCTTTTGTATTAGTTGTTCCGCTGTCAAAAACCAGTACCATTATATTCCTTTACCCTCCCTCTCCCCCTGCGGGAGAGGGTTGGGGTGAGGGGTGCTTTTCATTCTTTTCACCCCCACCACACCCAGCCTTCGGCTGAGTGTCTGCCTCCCCCCTCAAAGGGGGAGGCGAACAAGGTGCAACTTCCTGGTGAGGATCTATATCTCCGCAAGGGGTATCTTCCTGATACCGCAGAAAAAGCGCAGCTTGCCCAGTACGTCTCCCGCCGCCATGGCCAGGTGATGCGTTCCGCCTTCCCTGCTGTATTTTGTCAGGAAATCCTCAACCTTCCTTCCTGTTTTTATGAAGAAATGCGGGGTATTCATTGCTTTCAGGGGCTTCCTGTCCTCAACCTCAACGATACCCGCAATGAATTTCAGGCCGCCTCCGCATACGCCCGTAAGGTTGAAAAGAGTATATTTCCCCGGCTTTATACTGAAAACAGGCACCACGGAAGGAACCCTGTTGCCGAGCTCCATCCTGTTCAGAACAAGATTAACCGTCCCTTTTCTTCTCAACCCGATGTTGGACTCGCCCATGTGGGACATGAAGATGCGTGAGTTCCTGTAGTCTGTCGTGAACATCTCCGAAAAGGTCGCCCTGTTATCTGACAGCAGCTGTCCGAGATATACCGCTGTCGCCGAATATATGTCGCCTTCACCCCCGTATCCAATCCCTTCCTGCATCAGGCACGAAACCCCGAGAAACGGCATCGGCATCTCTTTCCCCATTCCCTCAAAGTTTACCGCCAGCGCCGCAAGATTTTTCTCTTTCACCATGTCCGCAAGGAACTGGACCGACCTGAGGGCATCCGACTTCGCCCCGGCGTCTACCTCCCCTGACCATGATACATTGGCAGGCAAGTACCTCGCCGTCACATCTTTTCCGGAAAACGCGTGTCTGCCAAACTTCTGAAGTTCTGAATTTTTAATCTCCAGTACCGACGGCCCCAGCGCAGACTTCAGCACGGCCGGTTCCATGGCAAAATCTCCCATCTTCGGAAAGAGACTTCCTATCCTTCCCACACGTGCGCACGATATCGCGGCTGCCGCCCTTGCAGCTTCGCACCAGCCGTTCACCGCGGAAAAAACATTCCCGTCTCTGTAATGCCCCGTTATGAGAGAGAAATCCACTCCTTCCCTCAACAGGACGCTTGCCAGGTCCTGCACCCCGTGCATCCCGTGGTTCTCAAGCAATTCCTTTTCTCCGAAGGCGGCATCTATCTCCGCAAGCTTCTGGGTGTTCCATATCAGCAGGGGTATGTTCGTCTTTGATGCTGCAGGCAGGGTCTCAAGACTCTGCGAGTACGAAAGGAGCACCATGATTATCCCGTCAACCCTTTCTTTTTCAAAAAGGCGAAAACCTGCGTCAACGCTTCTCCTGTCATACGCAAGCGGGCAGTGCACAGTCTCAACCGTTTTTGAAAGCGTGCCCTTCAACTCTCTTGAGAAATTCTCAAGGCGCGGCATCAGCACAGGCAAGTTTCTACGGTAAAGGTCAAGGGTTAATCCCAACAGGCCTATTTTCGGTTTTCTCATTATTATTGTTTCCTTCGGTTGTTTACCGCGCAATCAGTATTTCAAATCCCAGTTTTTTCAGCTTTTCCAGTTCTTTCCTGTCCGCACGGGGATCGGTTATAATCCGTTTTTCTTTCTTCATTTCCTTTATCTTCCCGTAAGGAATAAGCGAGACCTTTCCTATCTTTGAGAAATCGGCAATGATGTTTATTGCGCGGCTTCTGTCCATTACGGCTTCTTCCATTTCGGCTGTCACCGTGTCCGTCGTGGTAAGCCCCTTTTCCGCCGATATGGCGTCAACTCCCAGGAATGACTGGTCAAATGCAAAATTTCCGATTTCATCCTGAAGGAAATATCCTGAAAAGTCCATCAGCTCGCGCCGGAGGAATCCTCCGAGAACGAATATTTTCACGTTGGCGTTCCGGGAGAGCTCCGATACTACCGGAAGCGAGGTCGTCACGACAACGAGGGTCTTACTTCCCTGCGCAAGAAGCTTGCTCACCTCCAGGGTTGTCGTTCCCGTATCAAGGAAAACCGTTTCGCCGCTTTTTATAAGCTCCGCCGCTTCCCTCGCGATGCCCCTTTTCTCCTCAATGTTCCTCTTTGCCTTCTCCCCGAAGAAGAACTCCGACGAGATGCTGTTTTCCTTCCTGACTGCGCCGCCGTAGGTTCTCACGAGGAAATTCTCTTTTTCCAGCTCTTCAAGATACCTGCGGACGGTTACCTCCGAAACACTGAACCGGGAGACAAGCTCGGATACGGAAACCTGTCCCTTGCTGTTCAGCAATTCCCTTATTCTTTCTTTCCTCTTTATTCCGTTTATTCCCATTTGACAAATTATACAGCAATGTTATAATCCTGTCAAGTTTGCTTTCGTTCCGAAATTACCGCGGGGAGACAGCGATGAAAAGAATCCTGATCAAGAATGCCCGGCTCGTGCTGGAAAATGAAGTGCTGGAAGACGCGGCAGTTTTGGTGGAAAACGGTGTAATATCCGGCTATGGCAGAAACAGGGATATGCCCACGCCGCCGTATGCGGAGACCGTGGATGCGGAAAACAATCTTCTCGGCCCCGGATTCATAGACATACACACCCACCTGTGCACCGGGAACATATTTCTTGACGACCCGCAGAGCGTGCTGAACGACCTGGCAAAACACGGCGTCACCGGCATGCTCCCGACCATACCTTACGGCCTCAGCACGGATGAAACGGAAAAGCTGATAGTAAACCTTCTGAACCTTGGTGACCCGCTGTTTAGAAAAATGTTCCTCGGGATACACATGGAAGGACCCTATCTCAACCCAAAATACGGGGCGGAAAGCTGGAGAATGAGGAAACCCGAAAGGGCGGAGTACCTTAAATACATGGAACTTGCCGGGGACATGATAAAGATATGGGTGGTCGCCCCGGAGATTGAAGGGACGGCGGAACTGGTGAAAGAGATAGCAAAGAGGGGAATAGTCCTTTCAATAGGTCATTCCGAGGCGGAGGCGAGCAGGGTGCTTGACCTTATACCAAGGGGATTGAGACTGGCATGCCATACCATGTGCGCCACGGGAGTCAGCCCCAAGCCTTCAAGATACGGCGGCACAAGGGAAGCGGGCGTGGATGAGGTCGTGATGCTGCGCGACGAAATATATGCAGAGGTGATCGCGGACTCGGCCGGCGCGCATATCAGGCCGCTGATGCTCCAACTCTTGTATAAGGTGAAAGGCGCGGACAGGATCATATTGATAACGGACGTGGGCAGTATTCTGGCTGTATCTTCACAGAAAACCGACACCGACATTCTTTTCACCGCTAAAGGGGAGCTCGCAGGAACCGCGCTCACGATGAACAGGACCGTCAGGAACATGATAAAACATGCCGGAATCAGCTATTCCGACGCCTTCAAAATGGCCAGCCTTAATCCTGCAAGGCTTCTGGGGCTTGACAAGGAAATCGGGAGTATCGCGGCAGGTAAGAAAGCGAACCTCGCAATTGTTGACGACGCCATAAACGTACAAAGAATAATGATAGAAGGCACGTCGTACCCGGCGGGGAGATAAACATGAACGGAAAAGAAATCAGGATAGAGAAACTGTTTTCAAGGGGCAACGCGGTAATCATCGCCTGCGACCACGGCGAGTTTGACGGACCCATACCCGGGATGGTCAATATCGGCGAGACCGTTTCAAGGATAAACAGGAAGGTTGACGGCATCCTGTTAAGCCCGGGGATGATACGCCATACCGGTAAATATTTCGCCCGCAGGAACTCCCCGTCAATTGTCGGCCGACTTAACTGGAACACCGTTTACTGTTTCCACTGGGGATATAACGATTCAGTTTCGGTTAAAGCGTTCCAGCCGCAGGAGGCGCTTGCACTCGGCGTTGAGATTGCCCTTGTCTCCCTGACGCTGAAAACAGGCAGTGAGAAGACAGACGCGGAAAATGTGGGAATATTCCGCGAGCTAACCTCTGAATGCCACAGACTTGGGATGCCTGTCATGGGCGAGTATTTTCCCGCCAGCAGCGACAAGATCGGCAAGGAAGAGATGCACAGCCAGGTAAAGACGGGCTGCCGCATAATCGCCGAACTCGGGGCGGACATGATAAAGACTTTCTATACCATGAATTTCAAAGAGGTAGTCAAGGGTTGTCCCATACCAATCCTTGCGCTCGGCGCGGAGAAACTGCCCACGCAGATGGACGCGCTGAAACTCGCCGGAGCGGAGATAAAGGACGGCGCAAAAGGTGTGGTTTTCGGAAGAAACGCCATACAGGTTCCTGATCCCTCCAGATTCCAGGCGGCGCTCCTGGACGTCGTGAAGAACGGCTGCTCCCCCGAAGAGGCGCTGAAGAAACACCAATTAAAAGAATAGCCAACCATGAACAGGATGACCGGATTCAATGCTTTCACAGGAAGATGGCAGGAGAATGCCCGGCTTGTGCTTGACACAATCGCGATGCGGCCGACGCAAAGTATCCCCACATGGATAATCAACGACATGCAGTGGTCACACCTGGAAATTCTATCGGGCAACCCGCCCGGCAGTTATGAGAAAGACCCCGTGCGGATTTACCTTGAATTCTCACTGAAGTCAGGCGTATGCTTCATAGACCAGTGGATTCCGGAAAATCCCTTGAGCATGAAAGACCAGGGCTTTGACAAGAATACACAACGTGGCGCAACCACGGGAGCGGAGAAGATTGTACGCGACGGCATATTGATAGATTCGCCTGAAGCCGTTGTTGAACACATGGAGAAAAATCTTTTCCCCGGATGGCAGGCGCAACGCAATGCTCTTGAGGCCAACGAGGACGAAGAAGTACGCAAGCGCATAACAGGAGAGGTTGAGGTACAGAAGCTCCTCGGCATGAACATGCTCAAGGGGCCCTACGGAAAATTCTTCACCTTTCCCTATTTTCTTTACTCGCTCTACGGTTATGTAAACTACTTCATGGCATACGCGCTCTATCCTGAAATCATTGAACGCGGCTTCAGAATATATGCTGATACCGCAGAAGTTTATAACCGGATTGCCGCACGTGCAATAATGGAAGGAGGACTTCCACGCCTCGTGCGTCTTGACCATGACATGGCGGATTCACGCGGTACGCTGGTTGACGTTAAAACGCTTGATAAAATGTGGTTCCAGCATTTTGCTCGTTCCA
The DNA here is from genome assembly GCA_964421645.1 of uncultured bacterium. Classification (GTDB taxonomy): domain Bacteria; phylum Ratteibacteria; class UBA8468; order B48-G9; family JAFGKM01; genus JAFGKM01. The sequence goes on along the minus strand of CAYQXZ010000053.1, from coordinate 1,450 downwards.
TCAAGCCATTCCTTGACGCCGGTATCCGCCTGATATGGCACTGCGACGGCAACCTAATGGAGATGGTGCCCCGCCTTCTTGAAGCGGGACTGGGCGGTTTCCAGGGCTTCCAGTACGAAGACGGAATGGATTACGAAAAGACATGCGGGATGAAGATGCGTAACGGCGATGACCTTTTCATAGTGGCCGGTGTATCGGTCACAAGAACACTGCCCCACGGCAAACCGGCTGATGTTAAGCGCCAGATGGACTGGCTTGTTGAGAAGGGACCGAAGGTGGGGTTGATGCTCGGATGCTCCAGTTCCATAGCCCCGGGAGTACCGTTGGAAAACATGAAAACTCTTATAGAAGGATTCAATTACTACCGCACCCGCGGGAGGAGTTGAAAATGGACAGACAATTGAGAATCGGAGTTGCCGGGTCGGTAACGAGAGGACGTTCGTTCCGGCTTGCCGTTGAAAACATCAGAGGACTGAAAATCCAGGCAGTATGCGACATCAACGAAGAGAAACTTGAAGAAAGCCGGCTGTTTTTTGGCGCCGAAGAAAAATATGCCGATTACGATGCGATGCTGAAAAAATCAGAGATAGATGCCGTGATAATATCCACGCCCATGCCGTTTCACGCACCGCAGGCAACGGCAGCACTGAAAAGAAACCTTCACGTGATAAGCGAGGTGCCTGCCGCCGTCTCGGTTGAGGAATGCAAGAGACTGGTGAGCGCTGCAAAAAACTCAAAGTCCATCTACATGATGGCGGAAAACTATACCTACATGAAAAACAACGTGCTTATCCGTGCAATGGTGAGGAAAGGTCTCTTCGGGGAACCGTACTACGCGGAGGGCGAATACATACACGAACTGAAAGAACTTAACGAGATAACAAAATGGCGCAGGAAATGGCAGACCGGAATAAACGGAATCACCTACGGCACGCACAGTCTGGGCCCCATACTTCAATGGATGGAGGGCGACAGGGTGGAGCGGGTATGCTGTGCGGGAAGCGGACACCACCATAAAGATCCCCGGGGCGATTACTATGAAAACGAAGATTCCTGCGTGATGCTGTGCAAAACGGAAAAGGGACGACTTATCAAGATACGGGTGGACATGCTCTCCGACCGGCCGCACTCCATGACAAACTATTCACTGCAGGGCACCGACGGCTGTTACGAATCAGCGCGTTCATCGGAAGAGAAGGGCAAAATCTGGCTGCGTTCTCTCTCAAAAGAAAAGGACAAATGGATGTATACTTCGGAACTTGAGGAAGAATACCTGCCGGAAGAATGGAAACGCCACCTTGAGAAAGCGCAGAAGGCAGGGCACGGCGGCGGAGATTATTTTGAAATACTGGATTTTGTAGAGGCAATACGCGGAACAAAACCGTGCCCGGTCGGCATCCACGAGGCGATGAACATTACACTGCCCGGACTGGTAAGCCAGAAGTCAATA
>CAYQXZ010000052.1:0-11488 GCA_964421645.1 uncultured bacterium | reverse complement strand
AACACAAATCCCGGTTTTATGAACAGTTCCGTATATCCTGTTTTCGGGACAACCTTTCCCTGTTCCACCGCGCTTTCCAGAGCCCTGACAACGCTTGTTCCGCAGGCAAAAATTCTTCCTCCGGTTTCCCTGGCGGCATTTACCGTCCGGGCAGTATCTTCGGGAATCTCCATGTACTCTTCGCCGGCAGAATCCGCGCTGCCCTTGAGAATCTTGAATGATGCCCACCCGATATGAAGCGTGACATAAACAATGCCTGCCCCTTTATCCCTTATTCCATCCAGCACCCTTCCGGTGAAATGCAGTCCGGCCGTCGGCGCCGCTACGGCTCCTTTCTTTCTTGCATACACCGTCTGGTAAAAGTCCTTGTCCTCGCTGTCCGGATTTCTTTTTATATAGGGCGGCAGGGGCGTTTCCCCGAAGCTGAAAATTTCCTCGTCGTCGTCAGTGTGAAACCCCGCCATGTAACTGCCGGACTGCGTCCTGCATATTATCCGTACCCTTTCCTGCTTTCCGTTTTTCTCAATGCGACAGGTCTGCCCTTCCCCGATTTTTCCCCTCAACAGAACCTCCCACGTGCACGGATTAATCTTTTTCAGCAGGAATATTTCAACCTTCCCTCCGGTATCCTTAACACCCTTGAGCCGTGCCGGTATAACCCGCGTATCATTAAGCACGAGAACGTCATCCTTCCTGAAATAATCCTCTATACTGCCGAAGACGTCTTCCTCCACCCGTCCATTATCCCTGTACAGCAGCATCATGCGCGCCTTTTCCCGCTCCTTCAGGGGATACTGCGCTATTAATTCCCTGGGCAGGTCATACTCAAAAGCCATGTTCATCATATTCCCTTCTTAAATATCTGAATTCTATTGTCATTGCGAGGCGTTTCTTGCCGTGGCAATCTCTCTCTTTTCATAAATTTCGTTTGAATATTGCAATCGTGGGATTCAGGTATATCAGGTCTTCAGGCAGAACTTCCGGACGGAAAGTCAATCCAAGGAAATGCGGAAATTTCCGGAAAACCTTTTCCTCGGCATAAAGTTCTGAACTTATGAACTCATTCCAGAAAGCAACGCGTTCCGTCTGCAGTTTCAGCGGATAAGGAGGAATTTCGGCCTGGAAGGATGACAGTATGAAATAATCCGAATTTTCCGTTTTCGTCTTCCCAAAATCATATCCCGTAACGACTACTTTATATTTGTAATAATCAAAAGGCGGCATCTGGAACTGCCATGGCACCTCGGTCACCCCTATGCTGCTGCCGGCCGGTATATTCTTCTTTATCCATATGCCAGCTTCAGTCCGCGTGTTCTCCTCCAAGAAAAGCATCTTGTAGCTCATCCCGTAAAAAGAAGTCCACAATACCACGACGATAAAAAGTCCGGACAGAATTTTCCTGTACGCCAAACGTGCTTTTTCATAAAGCCCGAACCACCCGATACATCCCAGCATGACAAATGAAGGAACCGCCGGCAGAATATACCTTGCAAAATTCTTTGCGAAAAGTGAAATAAAAACAAAAAAGAACAGGGTCCATGACATGAGTAGAATAATTGTCTTTCTTGTACCGGCATCCTGCCGTTTCAGAAGAATTGCCGCAATCAAAATCCCCGTAAGGCAGGACAAGAACAGAGGCATCCCAAGTCCGTACAACAAAGACTTCAAATAGAATGTACCGCTGAATATCTTTTCCGTATGCTGTCCCAGTTCAATCAGTGGAGCGGGGAAAGTGATAAGAAAATACGGATTGGTCACTGCAAATACACCAAAAAATCCGCCAAACGCAAGACACACACCCTTTATGAACTTTTTCCAACCACCCCATAGCAGAAACATACCCATTGCCGGTACAAAAAACGACACGGCAAAAGTAACCTTTGTCCCGCAGGCAAGTCCAGCGAAGACACCCGCAAGCAATACTCTTCTAAATGAAAACTTCTCCATGAAAAGAACCGTTGCATATAGGGATGCCATTATCCAGAACATCCCAGGTATGTCAACATACATGTAAAGAGAATTAAGCAGCATCAGGGGGGTAAACATAAGCAAGAAAGCACCTGCAAATGACTGCCATTTCCTTGAGGTTAACTTTGCCAGAAGAAGAAAAACAAGAAGGATTATCCCTGCACCGTATATGGCGGTAATACTTCTTCCCACAACATAAAATTTCGCCATTTCATCCGGATGATAGAAATAATAGTTGATATCCGGCACAAGAGTTATAATCCCGAGCTTTGACAGAGCGAAAATCAGTCCGCCGACCGGATAGAGATATGCTCCGCCAACCGCAAACTGGTGAGGATTAAAATTGAATTTCCCCGGCTTCATCGTGGCGAGACTCTTGATCACAAAATATTCATCCGGGTGATAGCTGCGTATGGGATTGTAACTGCTTCTTTCCAGTTTTCTTTCACTCTCTTCGGGGTGAGCAGACAGGTATACGCCGAATCCTTTCCATGCTTCATTCAGGGAATATTCTTCCAGAATTTTTGTATGCCTTTCTATTTCACTATTTTCCCTGAAATAAAGTTTATTCACCATGACCGACGGCAGTCCCCATCTCATGCCTGCCAGCAGGAAACCGAAAACTGCCGCCAGAAACAGACAGGCAGATAATCTACGACCTGTTTTTTTTGAAATGTCCATACACAAAACCTGCAAAATATGAGAAATGCGTGAGTATTATTGCCAGAAAAATATGCGGGAAATACCTGGCACTTAATCTGATGGATTCCACAAGCAATATGATAAAATATGCAGCAGCCATTATCAGGAAAACATTTCTGACGGCAGATGAAAACATGCTCAGAATAAACATGGCAAACGCGATGGCAAACGCCCCGGGAATGGTATAATAGCAAAACTTCTTTAATCTCTTGTAAATAGACATCCTTCGCAATAGCAGGTTCTTATCCAGTCCATAACGAAAAATCTGCCTGCAGTACGGCATGAACAGAGGTCTCCTGTGATGGTATACAACAACATCCGGGGAATAAAATATTCTTTTCCCCATTTCCTGTATCTTGAAGGATAAATCCGCATCTTCAGCCGTTAACAAATCAGGCGCAAAACTCCTTGTTCCGGCCAGGACACTTTTTTTCACTATGAGGTTGCATGACGGCAGTTCCACAGGAAAATGCGGTCGTGAAATTTTGTATCTCGAAGAAAACTTTCCAAGCGCAACATTCGATGAAAGTGTCAATCCTGCAAGTTTCTGACGGAGCGAATCTCCTGGAGGAGTAAGGTTGGGGCCGCCGACAGCCCCTATGTCTTCATTCTGCAGGAAGTTTACTGCGTTTACAAGCCATCTGGCATCCGGGTATGCGTCTGAATCCACAAAGGCACAGATGTTTCCCCGTGAATGCTCAACACCCCGGTTTTTCTTGACTCCCGGGAGGTCCCTTACCGGGATGACCCTTATCCCTCCATCCGGTCCGGGGATCTCGTCCGCATTATCGGTTACTACAATTATCTCGTAATCGGGATAATCCAGTTTCCGGCACTTCTCAATGCATTCCAGGGCAAGATTGTCAATGTTTCTTGTCGGTATTATTATGGAAATCTTTTGTGCCATATGAACCTTTTTTCTTCTTGTGAAAGTTGAAATTGAGGTGTCCCGCAAGTACGGATTTAAGTCCCCGGATATACCATTTGAGGATGGAAAACCTCGTCAGCTTTCTGATCTTACGCAAGACGAAACCCGGGGACAGATATACGCTTATCCACGCTTTCTTGCACAATTCAACTATCTCTTCGGAACTAAGGTTCTCATTTCTCAATGTTGGCATAGACATATCGTATTTTTCCCACTCCCTGCCAAAATTAAGCCAGTTGTTCCTCTCCGCCTCGGAAAACAGCTTTGTACCGGGATAGGCTATGGGAATGGAAAACTGACAGGTATCGGGCTTAAGCTCTTTGATAAAATTCATTGTGTTGAGCATGTCAGTCCTGGTTTCCCACGGAAAACCTATCATTGCGGTTGCATGAATCAGAATTCCCGATTCCTGAGTAAGTTGAAACGCTCTTCTTACATCCTCAAGCGTATAACCTTTGTTTATCTTTCTTATCGTGTCCGGATTTGCACTTTCAACCCCGTATTTTATGAGCCTGCAGCCGGTTTCCTTCATCCTTTTCAGCATGTGCGAATCCACGTTGTCAACGCGGCCGTTGCAGCTCCACAGCACATTGAGACCGGCTTCTTCTATATGACGACATATGTCCAGAACCCATTTCTCATTGCACGTAAACGTATCATCATCGAAAAACAATTCTCTGATTCCGTATTTTCTGACAAGATGCTGCATCTCGCTTACTATGAGTTCCGGCTTCCTGAAACGCACCTTCCCGCGGTACAGCATCTGCGGCCAGGAGCAAAAAGTGCAGCGATAGGGACAACCCCTGCTTCCCATTATATATGTGAATTCGTCGTATAGCCGCCACGCCTCATGGTATTGTCTCCATGGCACTATATCTCTGTCTATCATTGGAAGTTCGTCCAGGCTATCCAGAAACACTGGATCATTATTATTCACCACTTTCCTGTTTCCATCCCTGTATACAATACCCTTCGGTAATTGTCTTTTCCCTGCAAGCGCTTCACACAGCAGCAAAATGCCGAAATCGTAATCTCCGCCAAGCACCACATAATCAACCACGGAATTCTCCATTGTCTCTTCAGGAAGAACACTTACGTGGTCGCCGCAAACACCTGTCAGCATTCCGGGAAAAATCCTTTTAAGCAATTTCACCGTATCCCAGTCCTTCTTGACACAGGGAGTTTTTGTCTCAAAAAAAAGTATATCCGGATTGAGCCTGCCGATTTCCTTCACGTAATCGTCAAGGTTGAGTTGATTGGCTATCGCATCAACATAGCACACATCGAAACCGCTCCGTTTGAGAAGAGTCAGACATGTAGCCGGTATTATCGGGTAAATCAGTTCAGGATTTCCCCGGTATTTCGTGAACCGGTTCTGGCTGATAAGCAGGTAACCTTTGTCTTCCGAGTAATGCGGGAAATAGGTAAAAAGCACTTTCATTGGACAATTCTCCTGATTTTTAGAATTGCGAGAAACATCCTGAACGGCGCATTCAGCAGGGATACCTTACTGTCAGACGAGTTTATCCATATAACAGGAGCCTCAATTGTTCTGTGCTTTTCCTTTACTGCCCTGTACAGGATTTCAACGTCAAAGGCGAATCCCTGTGTTTTCAGTTCTCCAAACAGTGTCTTGCCCGTGTCTTTTCTGAACAGCTTGAATCCGCACTGGGTATCTCTGAAATTCTTCATTACCATCAGCCTGACAAGATACGGGAATATCTTACCGATATATCTTCTGTACCATGGTTGAGGAATGACTATTCTTGAATCCGGCAGGCCTCTTGAACCTATGGCGATATCGTAACCTTCATCTATTGCTTTTTTAAGCTTCTCAAATTCCTCTATCGGAGTTGACATATCGGCATCCGAAAAAAGTATCAGGTCACCCTTCGCTTCAAGCACCCCTGTCCTGACCGCCGCACCTTTTCCTTTGTTTTTTTGATGCCGCAGAACCTTCACATACGGATGATTTACGGAGAACTTGTCTACTGCTTGCACAGTCCCGTCTTTACTACCGTCATCAACGATTATTACCTCAAATTTCAGAACACCGGACGTGAAATATCCACAAATTTTCTCCAGCGTGGGGATAATCCTTTTTTCTTCGTTATATGCCGGGATAACTATTGAGACGTCCATTTTTTCCATATTATACAGAAATAGAGACGTACGTAGGGAAGCGTCCTTGACAGCCGGAACTTGGATTTCCCTTTTTTCCTTCCGTACCAGACTGTGGGCACGTCACAAATTCTGTACCCGTTCAGGAAAAAATTCACGCAGGCTTCCATGGATACCGCAAAACCTTTCTCTTTGAGCTTAAAAGAAAGCAGGATATTTCTGCGGTACATTTTAAAAGCATTACCGGCATCTTTCGTGCCTATTCCTGTGAAAAGATGCAGTGTGACGCCTACAAGCCTCGAGAAGATTCCCTGGACAAGGGGTCCCCCTATCCTTCTGCCTCCTTGAAGGTATCTTGACCCGCAGACAAGGTCCCAGCCCCCTGATGTTTTTTCAAGCATACGCGACAGGGTCGCCGGATCATCACAGCTGTCTGCCATAAAAGGAACCACAAATTCCCCGGCCGCACTTTCAAAACCTGTTATCAACGCATTGGCAAAGCCGCCCGGCTTCAGATTGTTAACCAGTCTTACAGAAGGATTTTTTTCATTGAGCTTATTTACGATGCCTTCCGTGTTATCCTTTGAATGGTCGTTTACAACAATTATCTCTGTATCAGCGGAATTTATGAACGGAAGAAGATTACCGACAGTCTCCTCTATATTCTCCTCCTCGTCTCTCGCCGGAATTACCACGCTCAATTTCATATTCACATTGAAAGCCGCAGGAAGTCTGCGGGATTTACAATCTCTGTTCTGTCTACACGAATCAATTTCAATAAGTGACTATCACCGGTTACAAGATAATCCGCCTTTCCCTCAACAGCACACTCCAGAAACTTGTTATCCGCAGGGTCATCCTTCACAATTTCAAGTTCCCTTTTTGGTATGACCAGCCTTGCCCTCATTAATATAATTTCACAGAGTTCCACGACCTTTTTCTCTTCAATGCCCACCTTGAGCAGTGTCCTGCCCGTTTCTTCAATAATTGACGGGGAAACCAGCAGTAAAAACCGGTCTTCAACCCACAGATCAATAATTTTCCTCGGATTTCCGCCCCAGAAGTATGAAACGAAAACATTAGTGTCAATCACAGCCTTAAGCACGGCTTTTTCCCCTTATTTCTTCCAGAGCCGATATAACATCCCTCTTTCTTATGTCCTTTTCCTTGATTTGCGATTCTATTTCACCCATAAGATTGTTGAACCTTTTCTTCCATTCAAAGAGCAGCAGAATATCCTTTCCAAGGATGCGGTATTCTCTGCCTATCCTGGATGCCTTAATCTCCTTTCTTTTTATCTTCCTCTCAATCGTGACCGGATTCATCTTAAGAATCTCCGCCAGTTCCTTTGTTGTGTAAATGGCCCTTTCCTCAATTATCAACATATTTTATCACCTCTTGAACGTATTATACAGCATTTTAGAGGACTATGCAACACCGTCACACAAGGTTTCGTTTCTTCAACTCGGAAGAGGCCTTCAGGAATTTATCTTCGGCTTTTGCGGTTTTTGACCAGCTTATCAATTTTCTCAAACCGTCCTCAAAAGAGACCTTCGGCTCAAAACCAAGCATTTTCTTAATCTTTCGGGTATCGGCAAAGCAATGTCTTACATCGCCTTTCCTGAATCCGTAGGTGACCTCCGGCGTAACATCCTTCACACCCAGCAGGTCTATCAATAAATTCGCTATCCCCACTATGCTTATCGGCTTGCCCGAACCAACGTTGAAAACCTGGTAATTAGCCTCTTCCTTTTCCAGCGCAAGAATACAGGCATCTGCAATATCACCAACCCATATGAAATCTCTTGATTGCAGGCCGTCTTCGTAAACAACCGGCGGGTTATGGTTTTTTATCCTGCTCAAAAAGATTGCCGAAACGCCGGTGTAGGGATTGGAAAGAGACTGCCTCGGCCCGTAGACATTGAAGAATCGCAGGGCAACTGACGGCATACCGTATGTTTTCCCTATCAACAGGACCATCTCTTCCTGTTCTTTCTTTGAAACCGCGTATATGGAATTTGAGACAAGCGGAGTTTCTTCAGACGTGGGAACGGGCTTCAGAATTCCTCTGCATGAAGGGCACTTCGGTTCCCAGTACCCCGGGGGTGACGGAACAGACACCGGCATGTCAAAATCCCTCAGCGGCGGTTTTATCATGCCGCACCTGCCGCATTCGTACAAACCTTCTCCGTATATGCTCATGGACGATGCCACAACCACCTTCTTCACACTGTGTTTCTCGTTTGCAAGCACGTCAAGCAGGTTGGCGGTACCCTGAATGTTGGATTCAACGTATTTTGCAATCTGGTATTGAGACTGCCCCACGCCCACTGCCGCGGCAAGATGCACGACGGCATCTACATCAGCAACCGCATCCTTCAACTGCCGTTTTTTCCTGACATCCCCCCTTATGAAACGCGCTTTCAGGTTATAGTATTCCGGCAGTCCGTCCGGATGCACCTGCGGCTCAAGATTGTCAAATACAACCACCTTATATCTTTTCTTGACCAATATGTCCACGAGATGACTGCCTATGAAACCCGCCCCGCCGGTCACAAGGATTCTTTTCATTTTTCCCTGTTCAGTTTATCCATAAAATAGTCTATGGTCTTTCTCAAGCCTTCCTCCAGCTGTACTGAAGGTTTCCAGCCCAGCAATTCCATGGCTTTTGAAATGTCAGGTTTTCTTCTTCTGGGATCATCTTCAAGGGCAGGCAGAAACTCCATCCTGACTTTCTTTCCCAGAATCTCCTGGATTATCTCCGCAAGCTGCAGAACGGTGAACTCAACGGGGTTGCCCAGATTCACGGGCAGGTGATAGTCCTCCAGTTCCATCATCCCGGCAATTCCCGCAACAAGGTCATCCACATAGCAGAAGCTCCTCGTCTGTTTGCCGTCTCCATAAATCGTCAGAGGCTTGCCCGCAAGAACCTGGTAAACGAAATTGGGAACAACTCTTCCGTCTCTAAGGCGCATCCTCGGCCCGTATGTATTGAAAATGCGTATTATACGCGTATCGGCCGAGAACTTCCTGTGGTAAGCCATTATTATGGCTTCGCCGTATCTCTTGGCCTCATCGTATACGGCCCTCGGGCCCACGGGATTTACGTTTCCCCAGTACTCTTCATTCTGCACCGGTATCACGGGATCACCGTAAACCTCCGAGGTTGAAGAAAAAAGGAACCTTGCATTGCACCTTAAAGCAAGTCTCACCAGATTCTCGGTTCCAATAGAGTTTACCCTTAAGGTCTCCAGGGGATTTTCAAAATAATCGGGAGGGGACGCAGGACTCGCAAGGTTAAATACATGGCTGAAATCATCCGGCATCTTTTCAGGGTTCAGTGCTATGACATCCTGCTGCAGGAATCTGAATGATTTGCAGTTCGCGTGGCCTGCTATGTTATCTTCGCTACCGGTGATCAGATTGTCCATGCACCAGACCTCATCCCCTCCGGCAATGTAATAATCACAGAGATGACTGCCTATGAAACCCGCCCCGCCCGCTATGAGGATTTTTTTCATTTTTCGTTCCGCCCGATGCACCTGTAAATAAATCCGGCCTTTTTGAGAGCCCTGCCGTCAAGAAAATTTCTTCCGTCAATTATGTGCGGCATCTTCATGGCCCCTTTTATCCTGCCGAAGTCCAGTTTTCCGAATTCATCCCACGCCGTCAGGAAAACCATGAGAGACGAGTTCTCCGCTGCCGAGTATGGATCATCGCAATAAGCGATATCAGGAAATACTTTCCTCATGCTTTCGTTTGCTCTCGGGTCATAGCACTTCACGACCGCCCTCTCCTTCAGGAAAACCCGTATTATGTCTGTCGCGGGCGATTCCCTTATGTCGTCAGTATCCGGCTTGAAGGCAAGTCCGAGAACTGCAACCTCCTTTCCTTTCAGGTTCCAGAGTAATTCTTTTGCTTTCCTGATGACGAGCATGCGTTGTTCCCGGTTGATCGTCTTGACCTCCTTCAACAGGTTGAACGGATACCCGATATCTTCCGCCAGTTTAATGAACGCCGACACATCTTTGGGGAAACAACTGCCGCCCCAGCCGATGCCTGCCTTGAGAAAATCCTTTCCTATCCTCCTGTCATAGCCCATACCCTCGGACACCTTTTCAACGTCGGCTCCCACCTTTTCGCATATCTGCGAGATTGCGTTTATATATGAAATCTTAAGCGCAAGGAATGAATTTGACGCATGCTTTATCAGTTCTGCACTCTTCACGTCGGTAAAAATGACCGGGGCCTTTATCAAACCGTATATTTCCTCAAAAATTTTCTTTGCGCGTTCGCTTTCAACTCCGACAACAATCCTGTCCGGCTCCATGAAATCCTTTATTGCGTTGCCTTCCCTTAAGAATTCCGGGTTGGCGGCAACGTCAAATTCTATGCCTGTGGGAGCCATAAGCTCAAGCGTCCTCTTCACCCATTCACCGGTAAGTACCGGCACCGTACTCTTTTCAATAATAAGTTTATACATTTTCTTGTCGCCGGATTTCTTTTCTATTCCTGTAAGAGCTTTCGCTATTTCAACGGTTACGTTTTCAACGTAGGAAAGATCCGCTCCGCCCTCATCCGTGGAAGGAGTGCCGACCGCGATGAAAATGACGTCGCATTTCCTGACAAGCTCGGCTATGGTCGTCACAAGGACAAGGTTGCCCCTCTTGATTGTCTCCTCAATCATTTCCTGGAGGCCCGGTTCGTAAAAAGGCATGACGAGATTTCTTATTTTGCCTATCTTATCCGCATCATTATCGGCACACACGACATGATGCCCCAGCTTAGCGAAGCATCCGGCCGTAACCAGTCCTACGTGCCCTGCTCCTATTATTCCTATGTTTTTCATTTTCACACCTTGTTTATCCGCCTTATCATTTCAATATTATTCCTTATCCATCCCGCCAGTCTTTTGGTCCCCTCCTCTTTGGAGCGCATCGGAATCCAATTCAGATCTCTCTTTAACTTGCTGTTATCGCTGATGAAAACCTTCTGATCTCCGGGACGCCATTCAGAAAAATCATATTCAATTTCAACGCGCAGTATTTTCTCAAGAAAACCTATCAGTTCCAGGAGGGAAAAGGTATTTTCAGCGCCTCCCCCTATGTTATAGATCTCCCCTCTGCTCTTCTCTATTTTCTGCACCGCCATGCCGTAAGCCCTCACAAGGTCAGAGACTTCAAGCAAATCCCTTATCTGTTTCCCATCTCCATAGATGCTTATCTTGCCTCCCAGCAGGCTCTTGATGATGAAGTGCGCAACCCATCCCTGGTCTTCGTTGCCCATCTGGTGCTCCCCATAAATGCACGATTGGCGGAAGACCACCGTTTTCAAACCGTATATCCTGTGATAGTCCCTCGTATACTGGTCTGCCGTCCCCTTTGCGCATCCGTAGGGAGAGTGGAAATCAAGATTCTCGCTTTCATCAATGCCCTGTTTCCTCCCGGCCAGCTGGTATCGTGTTTTCCCTTCCTTCAATTTGAGATGGAGCAACTCGCCATACACCTTGTTTGTGGAAGCAAAAACAAAGACCGCACCCGGTGCCGCTTTCCTGACGGCCTCAAGCGCATAAAGTGTTCCTTCCGCGTTTATCTTGAAATCCTCCACGGGGTCCTCAACGGATTTTGTCACTGCCACCTGCGCTGCAAGATGGTAGATCTCCCTGCATCCGCTTACCGTTTCCTTCAGTTTCTTATAATCCCTTACGTCTCCCTTCACGAATTCAAGATTCTTACGCCTCAACCCGAGCAGCCATTTCAGGTTATTCTC
>CAYQXZ010000051.1:10247-11726 GCA_964421645.1 uncultured bacterium | reverse complement strand
CGGAAAAATGGAACTGAACAGAAAGATATTCAGGGAATATGACATACGTGCGGTTTACCAGGAGGATCTTAAGGGCGACCTCCCTTATTTCCTTGGAAGAAGTTTCGGAACGATGGTCAGACGGGCGGGAAAAAAGACCGTTTGCATCGGAGGTGACAACAGGCTTACCACCCCGGAGATCAAGTATAAGCTCCTTAAAGGCATTCTTGAGACCGGATGCGACGCCACTGATACGGGTATCGTCCCGACGCCGGTTCTCTATTTCAGCATTTACAACTACGGTTTTGATGCCGGAGTAATGGTTACCGCAAGCCATAACCCTCCCGAATTCAACGGCTTCAAGCTTGTCATAGGCAACAAGAGCCTCTACGGCGGAGAGATACAGCAGGCAGCCAACCTCATGGAGAAAGAGGATTTTGAGACGGGAAAGGGACGCTCTTTCAGGAAGAATGCCGTGCAGGACTATACAAACCTGATGGTCAGGAAATTCCGGTTCAAGAGAAAACTGCGGGTTGCGATTGATACCGGTAACGGAACTCTCGGACCTGTGATCGTCCCACTTTTTGAGAAACTGTCCATTGACTTTGTTCCTCTTTATACGGAGAGCGACCCGGCATTCCCCAATCACCTTCCTGACCCTGTCGTCCCTGAAAATCTGAAGGACCTGACAAGGGCTGTAACGGACGGAAGGCTTGACATCGGCCTCGGCTACGACGGGGACGGGGACAGACTGGGGGTCGTTGACGACGAAGGCAAGGTTCTCTGGGGAGACCAGCTTCTGATAATATATGCACGGGAAATCCTGAAGAAAGCTCCGGGGCAGAAGGTGATTTTTGACGTGAAGTGCACCAGGGCGCTGGAAGAAGAGATTGGTAAGGCAGGAGGAATACCGCTGATGTGGAAGACCGGACATTCCCTCATAGAAGACAAGATGCATAAGGAAAGGGCTCCGCTTGCCGGTGAGCTCTCCGGACATCTGTATTTCGCGGATGATTATTACGGATACGACGATGCAATTTATGCCTCCCTGCGGCTGCTGGACATACTGGACAGGACAGGGAAGAAGACATCCGCCCTGCTGGACGGCGTGAAAAAATATCATTCAACACCGGAGATAAGAATTGCAGTCTCCGACGAAAAGAAGTTTGAAGTGGTGGAAAAAATAAAAGCCGTGTTTACCGCCAAGAACAGCAGGATCTCCGATATTGACGGGGTGAAGGTATTTTTCGCGGACGGCTGGGCCCTTGTACGGGCATCAAATACTCAACCGGCGCTTGTGGTACGGGCGGAAGCGGAAGAAGCAGAATCCCTTGAGAGAATAAAAAACGATTTCCTTGAGACAATAAAGAAGTTCATTTAGTCAGAAAATCATAGCCCCTCACTTAGAAATCTTAGTATGTGAGAGTTCGGGGTGAAGGAGGTGATGACGATGATGTGCCCATTGCGGCTCAAGTCTCAAAAACGCCCCCTCGGAGAAGC
>CAYQXZ010000051.1:0-10147 GCA_964421645.1 uncultured bacterium | reverse complement strand
CTATGCGGGAAAGGTTGTAATAATAAACTTCTGGGCAACATGGTGTCCGCCCTGTAAGCAGGAACTGCCGGATTTCGTGAAATTCTATAACTCCAATTGTTCAAAAAATGTTGTGATAATAGGCATTGCGGTCGGCAGTACTCTTGAAGACGTAAAAAGGATGGCGGCGGAATACAAGATAACCTACCCGTTATGCTTGAGCGACGGGAAAGTGGAATCTCTCTACGGCGGAGTACGGTTTGTCCCGACAACAGTGGTTATTGATAAAAAAGGGAACATTCAGCAGAAGAGGTCCGGGATGATGTCTGAAAATGAGCTTGCGGAAATCGTGGGCAAACTACAATGAAGAGAGAAGAACTGCTTGACCGCCTGGGAAAAAAAGAGAGTCTGTCAAGAGATCAGATTGACATAGTCATCAGCGAAAAGGAAAAAACAGGCGCGCCGTTCGGCTATCTCCTTGTAAAATTCGGGCTTATCAGCGCCGAGAGATGGTATAACTTCGTCCTCAAGGAACTGAAGATAGTCCCCGTCAACATCGCCTCCATGGATATTGAGAAGAACGTTTTCACCTCACTTCCTGAATTCACCTGCAGGAAGTACCGGACAATCCCCGTATACATGGGCGGCAACAAAATCATATGCGGGATGGTTGACCCCACGGACGAAGATGTGATAAAGGACCTTGAAAAGATTGCATCCAAGGATATAGAACCGCGCCTGGCAAAGGACGCCGACATAAAAGATACCCTTGAGAGGTACCTTGCCCAGGGAAGCCTGAACGTGATATCTCCCGTGGAAAAGACATTCCAGGAAGGCAGGATATACAAGCCCTCCGGGCTGAAAGAGGTGAGCGACCAGTCCGCTGTCGCGGCTGTGGAGGATATGATAGCAAAAGCCGTTGAAGTCAAAGCAACCGACGTGCATATTGAGATAGAGGAAGAAGGCCTGAAGCTGCGGTACAGGATAAACGGCCTTCTTTACGAATTTCCTCCGCCTCCCCTTGAACTGTACCCGGCGATTGTCTCGCACATAAAGGTCCTTTCAATGCTTGACATAGCGGAGAAAAGGGTCCCCCAGGATGGATATTTCAAGCTCAAGCTTACAGGCAGAGACGTTGACCTGCGGGTTTCCACCTTTCCCACCATCTTCGGCGAAATGGTCGCGATGAGGGTGCTGGACAAGAAGAATATCGTTTCGGGACTGGAACAGCTGGGCTTTCTTCCGCAGACCCTTCACAGGTGGAGGATGATGCTGGAGGAGCCTTACGGGCTCCTGCTGGTCTCCGGGCCGACCGGCAGCGGAAAGACCACAACCCTTTACTCGTCGCTCTCCGAACTGGACAACGTGCACAGGAAGATACTGACAGTTGAGGACCCGGTGGAATACCACCTTAAAAACGTTGACCAGACACAGATAAACCCCAAGACCGGGCTCACATTCGCCGTGGCGCTCCGTTCCATTTTAAGGCAGGACCCGGACGTGGTGATGGTGGGGGAGATCAGGGATATGGAGACCGCGGAAATCAGCTTCCGCGCCGCACAGACCGGACAGCTTGTCTTTTCAACCCTGCATACCAACACCGCACCCGGCGCAGTCATAAGACTGATAGACATGGGCGTTGAACCTTACCTGATTGCATCTTCACTCATAGGGGTTCTCAACCAGCGACTTGTAAGAAGTATCTGCTTCAACTGCAGGGAACGCTACAGGCCGATGAAAGAGGAACTGCGGCAGATTGACATGCCTGCGGAGGCTGGAGAACAGAATTTCTACAGGGGCAAGGGATGCCACATGTGCAACGGGACCGGCTTCGGCGGCAGAATCGGCATATTTGAACTCATGGTCATGAACGAAGGACTCAGAAGAGCCATAATGGTGAACCCGGAGGTTTCCGCCGTAAAGGAACTGGCAAGAAAAGGCGGCATGAAGACCCTGCGGGAAGACGGATTGACCAAGATACTGGAAGGAAAGACCACCATCTCCGAAGTGATGTATTCAACAAAAAAAGAGGAAGATGCCGGGAGCGAGGAAGAATAGCTTATGCATTTTGTAAATCCATTCGCGGAGAAAGGGAACTGGTATAAAGGCAACCTGCACGCGCACACCACGAATTCCGACGGACAGTTTTCACCCGGGGAGATATGCCGGATTTACAGGAAGGCAGGTTACAGCTTCCTGTGTATCACCGACCACAACAGCATAACAAGGACGGAAGAGGTTGAAGGTCTGACCCTTTTACAGGGTTCTGAAATTAATACCGGCTATACGCACATAGTTGCAGTGAACCTGAAAAAGGCCATCAATCCCGAGAGACTCTCCAATCAGCATATTATTGACGCAGTGAACCGCCAGGGAGCGATACCCATCATAGCGCATCCTTACTGGAGCAATCTGACCGTGACAGAGCTTCTGGCTTTGCGGGGATACGCCGGCATAGAAGCATACAATCACCTGTGCCACAACCTGCTCGGTAAAGGATATTCAACAGTCCATTTGGACGGACTCCTGCAGGCAGGAAGAAAAATCTCCTGTTTTGCTGCGGACGACGTGCATTCAAAAAGGGACCTGACCGCCGCATTCATAATGGTGAAAGCCCGGTCGCGCAAAAAGAATGATATACTCTCATCCATAGGAAAGGAGCTTTTCTATTCCTCAACCGGTGTTACCATAAGGGATCTGCGGCTGGATGAGGGCATAAGGACAATAAAGATCAGGTTTTCACCCGCCAAGACTGTTGATTTTATCGCGCTAACTCCCGCAGGCAAGAGAGTGGATGCAGGAAGGGATGAGATAGAATGCGCGGAATACGAGATACAGGGCAACGAAAAATATCTGCGGATAGAAATAACGGATAAAAACAACAGGAAGGCCTGGGTCAACCCCATCACGTTTTAGAAAATGCCTTGTTCCAGACACGCAGTAAAGAACCTCCCAGCAGTCTTGTTGCCATTTCCTCCGGAAGAGTGAGCAGGTTCCTGTCAGGAAGTTCAGGGGCCACGGGTCCGTCATAGCCGGCACCTGCAAGCACATTTAAAAATCCAGGGAGGTCAACAATCCCTGTTTCCCCGGGCAAAAACCTGCCGTTCCTATCGGCGCCAACGTCCCCGAGCGTCACATACATAACCCTGTCCCATTCAACCTTCTTAAGTTCCTGCAAGCTCCCGCCGGAAAGATACCAGCGGCGGGCGTTCAGTACTATCCCCGTCTCTTTCAGTTCCCAACTGCATCCGCCGGGACAGTCCAGGCCGACAGCGCATCCATGTTTTCCGAGCAGTTTCGCGATGGATGCCAGTCTCTCCTTGCATACGGCCGCTTTTGTCTTATCCGGCGACGAAACTGCCGCGAGTACGCGCGGAGCGTCCACAGCTTTTGCAATCCGTGCATATCTTTCAAGCTTCTTGATGCCTTCGCTGAAAACCTCTTCATCCGCGTCTATCGTGAAAGGAAGCAGCCATGCCCCGGCCTTGAGATTGAAGGAATCCATCATCCCCGTCACATAGGCGGCGGAATATTTTTCCGAAAGTGCTGCAACTTCCTCAATGTCAATATCAATACCCTCAAATTCCCCGACTGACGCAAGCCGCAGCTTCTCTCTCAGGCCCGTATTTTCATTTAAAGTGCCCAACGGCATGTTCCTGAACATTTTCATTTTCCTTTTTTTGGATTATTATAATATATAACGTGCAGGAATACCAATGGAAAAAACTTTTCACATACAGTGGCACATCACGGATAACTGCAATCTCCGGTGCAGGCACTGTTACCAGGAAACCTTCAACGCGAAAAACGAACTCCCTTTTGAAGAGACTGAAAAAATATTCTCAAATATCTCGGACTTTGTGAAAAACCGCGGGCAGAGACTCGTGCTTGACATAACCGGCGGAGAACCGTTCCTGCACAGGAGATGGAAGGATATCGTTCTTCTCGCGGAAAATTCCGGCATCGTGAAAGAACTCGGGATAATAACAAACGGTTTTTTCCTGAATGAAAAGAACGCCGGGTTTCTCGGTGAACTGAAAAGCCTCAAGGTCATGAAGATTTCAGCGGAAGGGTTAACCAGGGAGTCATACGAGTATTACAGGGGGGCAGATACCTACGAAAAATTCATCTCCGGTTGTGAGACCCTAAAGAGGGACCTGCCGAAAGCAAGAAAGATGCTCATGTTCACGCTCACGAAAGAGAACGCGGGACAGATCCCCGGACTCTTTGATTTCATAAAGGAATACGGCTTCAGCGGATTCATCGTTGAGCGGTTCATCCCATGGGGCGCAGGCAGAGCAATCAGGGAAGCCGTCGTCTCTCCCGCAGAATGGAGAGATATCCTGGACGTCCTGTGCAAAAAGGCAGACGTTGAAGCTGATATTGAGGACCTACTGCCGTACCGGGGATTCATGGTGCGGATGACTTCAAAAAAAATCTTCAATCTCTTCGGAGCGCCCTGCATAGTCGGTATTGACGGACTCGCGGTAATGCCCGACGGGACTGTCTTCCCGTGCAGGAGGTTTCCTCTTGCAATCGGAAATCTCGGAAAAGATTCTCTTGCGGCGATATGGGAAAGTTCGGACGTTCTGAAAAAGGCAAGAAATAAATTACTGTTGAAAGGAAAATGCAGAGAGTGTAAAATTACTGATTGTAACGGCTGCCGCGCTCTTGCGTACAGCCTGACGGGGGATTTCCTTGAGGAAGATCCCCTATGCTTATTGACATAGGAGGAAAAGGGGAAAATGGAACTGGTGCCTAAGAAGGTTTTCTTAACAAAGGGTGTCGGTAAAGACAAGGAAAAGCTGACAAGCTTTGAGCGTGCATTGAGGAATGCCGGAATAGCACAGTTTAACATCGTATCCATATCAAGTATTTTCCCGCCCAACTGCAAATTAATCTCAAAGAATACCGGGCTCTCCCAGCTGGAGTCCGGGCAGATTGTATACGCGGTAATAAGCAGAAACTGCACGAACGAACCGCACCGCCTTATCACTGCTTCCGTCGGAATGGCGATCCCGAAAAACAAGGACCAGTACGGATACCTGTCCGAGCACGAAGGTTTCGGGGAGACTGACGACAAGGCAGGCGACTACGCGGAAGACATGGCGGCCACGATGCTTGCCACGATTATCGGCGTGGAGTTTGACCCGGACTCTTCCTACGACGAAAAGAAGGAGATATGGAAGATGTCCAACAGAATAGTTAAGACCGCAAACATAACGCAGTCTGCCATAGGCGACAAGAACGGCTTGTGGACTTCGGTCATTGCGGCGGCTGTTTTTATCATGTAGTACCGGTTTATCCATTTCCAATGAAAAGAATAAAGCACACATTTCTCGGGATACCTGATCTGCCAATAAGGGATGCGCGTTTCGTGATATTGCCTGTGCCGTTTGAGGCGACAACGTCCTGCCAGACGGGAACGAGAAACGGCCCGGAGAGTATCATCCATTCTTCCCGCTACCTTGAGCTATACGACGAGGAGCTTGACACGGAACCGTACATGGCCGGAATAAAGACGCTTTCGGCAGTTGAACCGACCTACAAGAACCTGCGCGCAATGATATCAAAGATCGGCAGGACCGCCGGAGGATACTTCAGGCAGGCAAAGATTGTCGTCGGACTTGGAGGAGAGCATACGGTTTCGCTGGGCCTGGTTGAGGGCTGTTTGAGCAAGCACAGGGAACTCAACGTTCTTTGTTTTGACGCGCATGCAGACCTGCGGGACGAATACGAGGGGACAAAATTCAGCCATGCATGCGTCACGAGAAGAATTACCGAACTCGGATGCAGGGTCTTCTCCGCAGGAATAAGAAGCATCAGCAGGGAAGAGAAGGATTTTCTGGACAAGACCGAAAAGGTAAAAATCCTCCGGGCGCATGAGATGGAAGGGGAAAAATGGCGGGACATTCTCAACAAATCCCTGCCTTCGGGAACGTACTATGTTTCATTTGACGTGGATTTCCTTGACCCGTCAGTCCTGCCGGACACAGGCACTCCGGAACCCGGAGGATTCCACTGGTACGAAACCGTGAAATTCATGAAACCTTTCATTCACAGAAAAGATGTGAAAATAGCAGGTTTTGACGTCGTGGAACTATCACCTTCAGGAATCTTCACCCATTCCTCTTTTCTTGCGGCAAAGCTCATCTACAAGATTATCGGCTATCTCTCACCCATGAACTAAGAAACTTTGCTGCCGGGTTTTGTTTCCCTATCTGTCGTAAGTACGGCCAGCTTGCCTTCGCTCAAGGTGGCAAGCACCATACCATTGCTCTCAAATCCCCTTATTACCTTCGGTTCAAGGTTGGCAAGCACAACTACGGTCTTTCCGACGAGATCTTCCCTCGTGTACCATGGTTTTATCCCGGCAATCATCTTTCTTGTCTCGTCGCCGATGTCCACGGTAAGTATATAGAGTTTGTCCGCTCCAGCAACGTCTTCAACCTCCAGAACCTCGCCTATCCGTATGTCCATCTCCTTGAACTGTTCAAAACTGACCATTTTCCCTCCCTTTATGAAGCTCATATACGGCATATGAGCATGGTTAATTATCTGGCGCACCGACAGTAACTGTTGATACACCGCTTACGTTTTCTACGGAGAATAGTATAACTCTTTTTGTCCGGCCGTTTCAAGGCGGTATAACCTGAAATTGACAGCTCTCAATTGTATGTGGTAAGGTTTTGCCCTAACAACAAAACCCGGGAGGCACCAAATGTACCTGCAGAAAGTATTTCGTCCCAATTATCCAGGTTTGAAATCAAACATTCTCCGGAAAAAGACTCCTGACAGAGTCTATAACATAGAACTTTTCCTTGATGTTGAGATCCAGAACGCAGCGGCACAATATTTTAATCTTCCGCTCAAAGAACTGAACAGTCCTGACATTGATATAAGGATGAAGGCAAGACTGGATTTGAACCGGTTTCTCGGTTACGACATTATCCATGCTTCCCCTTTCTGTTATGACTGGCCGACCAAGAATAGTCAGACAGCCGATACAACCGCGAATAGCCAGAGCAGAAGTCTGCGTACATGGCGGGACGAAGGCACAGGATTAATTTCGTCATGGGAAGATTTTGAAAAATACCCGTGGCCGGACCCCGCAATGACTGATTTCAGCGAATTTGACTGGTGCGAAAAAAATCTTCCTGACGGCATGGCTTTCTACGCGCTTGCCGCTCATATACTTGAATTCGTTACCTGGCTGATGGGTTATGAGGGATTAAGCATGGCGCTGTTTGATAACCCGCAACTGGTTGACGCAATGTTTGAAAAGGTGGGGCAAAATGAACTGCAGTTCACAAAGATTATTGCCCAATACGACAAGCTGGGCATTGTCTGGGGAAGCGACGACATGGGATTCAAGACAGGATGCATGATAAATCCGAAAACGCTGATTGAGAAAGCCCTTCCGTGGCATAAGAAATGTGCGGGCACAGCCCACGAAAACAACAAGCTCTACCTGCTTCATTCCTG
This sequence comes from uncultured bacterium, assembly GCA_964421645.1. Lineage (GTDB taxonomy): Bacteria > Ratteibacteria > UBA8468 > B48-G9 > JAFGKM01 > JAFGKM01. Next base: position 2,683 of record CAYQXZ010000051.1, on the reverse strand, counting down.
CGGGAAACTTGACGATATTATGGAGCCCTTCATAGAAGACGTGAAGATAGACGCCAAACATTCATGGGAAGACACCATTACTCCTGTGACCGAGGCAAAAAAACTGTGGGGTAACCGCATTGCAATTCTGGGCGGTATAGACGTGAATTTCCTTGTAAACGCTGAAGAAAAAAGGATACGCGAACGGGTTCGCAAGACGCTTGATACGTGCATGCCGGGAGGTGGATACTGTCTTGGAACGGGCAACTCCGTTGCAAATTACATTCCCCTGGAAAACTATCTTGCGATGATGGACGAAGGCAGGAACTACGCATAATACCGGTATGATTTTATCCGGATAGCTTTGCAGGTATCTTGACCAGGAACCTGGTTCCCCTGTTCACACCGGACTTGACGGAGATCGTTCCGCCATGTTCCTTGACGATCTTCTGCACGATGGCAAGACCGAATCCTGTTCCTTTCTGTCCTTTCGTAGAGTAGAAAACGTCAAAGATCCTGTCAAGATTCTCCTCCGGGATACCGCATCCGTTATCCGCAATCCACAGGTTCACAATACCCTCTTCGGGCGAGAATTTCGTTCCTACCTTTACGGTTCCCGTCTTCTCCCTGACCGCATCAATTGCGTTCTGCACGAGGTTGATAATCATCCTCTCAATCCTCACGGGATCAACCGAAACGGACGGCATCTTCCTATCTAATTCCTCCACAATTTTCACGTTCTTGTCTCTCGCCGCTTCCTTCTGGGTGGACAGGGCGTCTTTTATAATCTTGTTGAGGTTAACCGGCAATTCCGATATTTCTCTTTCCCGGGAATAGTCAATCATTGAAAGGACAAGGTTCTTCATCCTTTCGTATCCCTTTTTGACACCCCGCCTGCCCTCTGTCAGCAGCTCCGTGTCGTTGTTCTGTGCGGCAATATCCATGAGCGCGATACCGCTTTCAAGGCTGGTAAGGATGTTTTTTATGTCGTGCGAGAGCCCGCCTATGGTCTCACCTATCGTGACGAGCCGTTCGTTCCTTACTATGTTACGCAGCAGCTTCATGTTGCTGATGGAGAAACCCACGACCGCAGCACCGGAAATGGCAAGCGATATGTCTTCCGAACTGAACTTGTTCTTGCCTCTTTTTCCGACAACGACCGTCCCGAAAACGTCACGGGTGGTGCGGAGGGGCGCCGTGAGAACCGAAAAAGTTCTTCCCTCTATCTTCCGGCTTGCAAATATCGTGCTTTCCCCCTTGCTGAAGCACTCGCCCGCAAGTTCCCTGATGTTTGCAGGGTCAAATTCCTTTTCCGCGGGATAGTGATACGCAAGATGAAAGGACTTCTTTTCCGTACCGCAGAGGAAGATCTCTATGAAATACGGTTTAAGAAATTCCTTGATCCTCTCGCCCAATATGCTTACCAGCGCCACTTCATTCTCAACCTGCGCCATCTTCTCGGAGAGCTGGTTCATCAAGAGCATCTCGCTGAAGAAGGCAAAGATGCCCTGCTCGGCATCTTTCATCTCGTCCAGCAGCACGTTGACAAACCCGTCAACCTCAACGCCTTCCTTCTGACCTTCCCCGGGCTTTTCCTCCAGCTTCTTCATCAAGAAGTTGAAACCCTCTACAACCCCGGTAACAGGAGTCTTCACGATGTTTGCCACAGGCTTCACGACAATATTGGTGACAGGTTTGACTACCATCTTGTTCACCGGCTTTACGATACTACCGACCGTATCTTCCACTATGTCTTTAACAGATTTCGGCATAATTCCTCCGCTTTGAGTTTTCCGTTGGAAGCACAGCTCAATACCTGATTCCCGCGCACGGACTCAAAGTATTTCCCTCCCGCTTCGGCTATGATGATTTTACCCGCTTCTATATCCCACGGGTAAAGACCTGCCTCAACGAACAGGTCTATCCTGCCTGCCGCCACGTAACAGAGATCCAGAGCGGCCGACCCCGTGGTCCTTATCTTCTTCACCTTCGGCGCAATCTCCGAAAGTATCAAAAGGCCTGAACCGATTTCTTCCCTTCCCTTCATCAGGCCGAAGCACATGATAGCATTTTTCAGCTCGGTTACCAAGCTTGTATTTATTTTTTTCCCGTTCAAAAAAGCACCTTTTCCCTTCCTGCCGGTGAACGTCTCTTCCCTGAAAAAATCATAGACGATTCCGAACGCATCATCCTCATTTCTGCAGGCGATGGACACGCAGCAGTGCGGGATACCCCTTGAGTAATTGACCGTTCCGTCAAGCGGGTCAATGGTCCACACGTACCTGGAGCAGCTCTCCCTGCTCCCGCGTTCTTCCGAGACATAACCATCGCCGGGAAACATCTTCTCAATACCTCCGATAATTATCTCTTCGCTCGCGGTATCCTGTTTCAGCTTTACATCATAGTCCGTAGTCCTGAATACCTCCGGACTGTTGCGGTTTCCCAGGAGGAACTTTCCCGCTTTTGCTGCCAGCTTCAGGCCTGCTTCAAATCTCTCATCCATTTTTCTCTCTCCAAAAAAAACACGGAGGTTTCCCTCCGGTAATAGAAATTATCATCCCACTTTGTTCGCCTCCCCCTTGGAGGGGGGAGGCAGGCACTCAAAATGAGTGCGGTGGGGGTGAAAAGCAAATCTCAAGCCCCTCACTACTTGTCATCTATGAAAAAGTATGTCAAGAGATACACATCTCCCGTGGCACATTAT
>CAYQXZ010000050.1:8901-11859 GCA_964421645.1 uncultured bacterium | reverse complement strand
TGACGTAATCGCGGGTTTCATCGTGGCACTCCTGTGCTTCCTTGTGGTAAGATTATCTTTCGGAGAAATAAATGTTCACAAGGATCCTGATTGATATCGGAACGGGATTGCCTGTACATGACGCGGGACTCGTCTCTCCGCTCGCTAATAGACTCTTTGCTCCGTTTCTTGATTTCCCCAATTATTTACTGACTCTATCACGTCCCGAAGTTCAGCTTCTCTCATGGCTGGCCTGGCTTTGCGCGATATGGGTTATATTTGCTCTCACAAGAAATAAGGGTCCTGTAAAAAACAGGATATTACCGATGATAAGAGGGCTGATTGTAACGGCAGTCTCTTTTATCCTCTTTATCGTCTACTGCATTATCTGCCCTCTGCCTCAATACCGCATGACTTCCGGGAATCCCGATGAGGTCTTCCTTGACCTTCACTCCCATACCATCTACTCCCATGACGGTCTCGTGACACCGGAGAGGAACCTGCGCTGGCACCTGAATTCCGGCTTCAGCGGCTGGGCAATCACGGAGCACGACCGCATCGGCAAAGCTCCTTTAATCCAGCGGGAAATGATCAGGAAAGATTCAATCGCCGCGGTCGCTATTGCCGGACAGGAGGTTAATTTCAGGAAGGTCCACCTTAACCTCCTCGGCTTGAAAGACAGCTTTGACGCCGGAGGATATGAAAAACCTGCAGGATTGATAAAGGAAGTTCACCGGCAGGGAGGAGCCGTAATAGTTCCTCATTACTGGGCTGAAACGAGATCACCCTTCTCCATGAAAGATCTTGCCGAAGCAGGAGTGGACGGATTTGAAATTGCAGGCGATTCTTCCGTTCCTCTCACGCCGGAAGCTCAACGGGAAATAATCTCCGTGTGCCGAGGCAAGAAACTTGTAATGTTGAGCGGAACCAACTGGCACGGATGGAGAAACGACTGTACCATGTGGACCGGTTTTAATATCTCTAACTGGAAACAGATGGATATTGAGTCACGTGAAAAAGCAGTCATTGACGCTCTGCGCAACAGGGAAACCGGCCGCTTCAGGGTTCTCGGATACAGGCAGCGATTCCCTGCGTCAACCGGCTATGTTTTTGAACCTTTTACCGGATTTGCATCGTATTATATGTCCATGGACATGTGGCAGCAGGTATCATGGCTCTTCTGGATCGCAATAATTTGTTTCCTTCTTCCCCGCATCAGGCACAGACGCATCGTCGCGATTGCACTCTGGGAAGCAATCACCATAGTCCTGGTTATGGAGACCATTCTTGTTTTCAACGCCTGGAGGACCGTCGCCGACGTCAATAAAATCCTCCCCGAAGAGGGCGAAGTACTGATAGCCCTGGCAGTCGTAACTTCCCTCCTCTCCGCCACCAACCTGCTGAAAAAGAAATAATGCTTTTGAGACGGGTACACCGCCGGCAGGCTTTCTTCAGACGGGACATGGATTTTGATTATGCGACCTTTCCCATGTTACAATAATGCGTTATCATGGAGACAAAATGGCGCTGATTGTGCAGAAATACGGGGGCAGTTCGCTGGCAACGATAGAGAAGATAAAGGGCGTTGCGGAGAAGGTCGTTGCCGACAAGAGAAAAGGCAACAGGATTGTCGTGGTGGTTTCGGCAATGGGCAAGACCACCGACAACCTTATAAACCTTGCCTGCCAGATTATGCCGTTTCCCCCGGAAAAGGAGCTGGACATACTGCTTTCAACCGGGGAGATGGTATCCGTTGCCCTCTTGTGCATGGCCATTGAGAATTGCGGAGAAGCGGCCGAAGGATTCCCGGGATACTTCGCCGGGATTAGGACCGACAGCTTTCACACCAAGGCACGTATCCAGATGATTGAACCGGGCAGGATCCTGAAGGAACTTGAGAAAGAAAGCATCATCGTGATTGCCGGATTCCAGGGATTGAGCCCGGACAGTTCAATAACCACTCTCGGCAGGGGAGGTTCGGATCTTACCGCGATAGCCATCGCGGCGGCGGTAAAGGCGGACAGGTGCGATATCTACACCGATGTTGACGGGGTCTTTACAACCGACCCGAACATAGTGCAGGAAGCAAGGCTGATACCGGAGATTTCATACGACGAGATGCTTGAGATGGCATCCACCGGCGCAAAGGTCATGCTTTCCAGGGCGGTTGAATTCGCCAAACGCTATAACGTCCCATTCTCGGTTAAGTCCACCTTCGGGAAAGGAGAAGGAACGATGGTAAAAGAATTATCGCTGAAGGAAGGCGCCGACGTCTCGGCTGTTGCGCTGGACGAGAAACAGGCAAAGATGACCATATTCAGGGTTCCTGACAGATCCGGCATCTCTTCAAACATATTCACGGCACTTGGAAAAGAGAATATTAACGTGGATGTCATAGTCCAGAACGTCAGCAAGGACAATTTTGCGGATATCTCTTTTACCGTGAACACCACTGAAGCCGCGAAAACCCTGAAAATCACCGAGGCAATAGGAAAGGACCTCGGGGCGGAAAACGTGGTTTGCGACCGGGACATTGCCAAGATTTCCATAATAGGTATCGGCATGATGAACCATCCCGGCGTTGCAGGAAGGATGTTTCATGCGCTTGCGAATGAAGGGGTAAACATTGAAATGATAAGCACGTCTGAAATCAAAATTTCCTGCGTTATCAAGAAATCCGACGGCCAGAAGGCTCTTAAGGCCGTCCATAGAGAATTCATAACTAATTCGCAGTAAGACCGTAGAGATAGCAAATTAAGTTCGCCAGATAACAAGGCGGCAAGGAGGAGGCAACGAGGCATATTAGACATACGCCGAGGAAGCCGACGACGATGCCAACGATGTTATATGGATGAAATCAATTTGCTATGATTTTGTGCCAGGGGAGAGAATCCTGTTTCAGTTCCCCAAGATAGTCCTGCATATCAATCCCTTCTTCTCTGAAACTCTCTTCCCACAGGGCAAAGTTGAAAGACTCGT
>CAYQXZ010000050.1:0-8801 GCA_964421645.1 uncultured bacterium | reverse complement strand
TCAATCCCTTCTTCTCTGAAACTCTCTTCCCACAGGGCAAAGTTGAAAGACTCGTCCCAGTTTTCCATTTTTCCGCCTTTTTTCCAGGCCCTGTGAATGACTGCCCCGAGTCTCTCGTCTCCTCTCCCGAGAAAGGTCTCCACACAGCTCATCCTGTACTGGTGGAACGTAAGCTTGATACGGTTATTCCTGCGCACATTCCTGACAAGAAGCTGTTTCTTGTGGAGATATTCCTCTTCGGTAATGAATCTCTCGCGTTCAAAAACGGTGTGCGGCTTTGGAATGAAGGTATTGAAAGCCGCCTTTATGGACATGATCCCCGAAAGATCGTTTATAAGCGAGGCGACCGCAAGAATATCTTCATCCTTTTCCCAGGGCAGTCCGATCATGAAATAAAGTTTTATCTGTCTCCAGCCTCCCGCACGCGCCTTTCTCACGAGTCCCGCAAGTTCGCTGTCCTTTATCTTCTTGCCTATCCTGAAACGCAGGCTTTCGGAGGTTTCGGGCGCGAAGGTCAGGCCGGTCTTCTTAATCTCCTTGATTCTCGTAGCCAGCGCAAAAGAAAAAGTGTCTATTCTCACCGAGGGAAAGGAAACCATTACTTTCCTGGGGGCAAATTCTGCGAGGAGCCCCTCCACGACAGCCTCTATTGCCGGATGATCGCCGGCGGAAAAAGAAAGCAGCGAGAATTCTTCATAGCCGGTGTTCCCGTAGGTCTGCAGTGCAAGTTCTGTAATCCTGCCCGCACTCCTGGTTCTAACCGGCTTCCAGCAACTGCCTGCCTGGCAGAAAAAACACCCCTGCCCGCATCCTCTCATTATTTCAATGGACACGCGGTCATGGACTATTTCAGTTAGCGGAACGATCCAGTTCACGGGGAAATAGGCGTCATCAAGTTTCCTTACGGTTCTCTTTTTCACTTCAGCGGCAGGAAACAACGGGACGTAAACACCTTCTATGCCGGAAAGCGCTGAAAGGATTTCCTCTCTGCTTCTGCCTTTCATTTCCGCAAGCACCCCGGTAATCTCAAGTATTACTTCCTCTCCCTCCCCTACCGCAAAGCAGTCAATAAAGGATGAAAGAGGCGCAAAATTGAAAATGCAGTTTCCTCCCGCAAGGACTATCGGGTCGCCGCCTTTTCTCTCCGAAGAGAGAACCGGGATGCCGGAAAGTTCAAGGACGTTCAGCACGTTGGTATAATTCAGTTCGGAAGAAATGCTGAATCCCAGCACGTCAAAATCCCTGACGGGACGTTTTGATTCAAGGGTGAAAAGCGGGATGCCGTCCCGCCGCAGGAGCTGTTCCATGTCGCCTGCCGGGCAGAATATCCGTTCGCACAGGACGTTTTCCTCCTCGTTGAGCAGGCCGTAAAGGATCCGCAAGCCCGACGATGACATCCCTATTTCATAGATATCGGGATAGCACAGGGCAACCCTTACCGCGGTATCTTCAAAGGATTTGCGGCAGACGTTTATCTCTTTCCCGGTGTAACGCGACGGAACCTGCACGTGCGGCAGGAGTTTTAGTATCTTTTCTTCCATGTGCTTGGCAATCGCTCCATAACATATCAAATCTGGTTAAGTTCGGCAGAAAGCAAGGAGGCATACTGTAAACATATGTTGACGCAGCTTCCGACGAAGTCAACGATGCTATCTGCATGAAATTAGCCAGATTTAGAACATCAGGGAATTCTCTTCAATGTTAACAAGAAGAACCACGCAGATAAGGGACACGATAAGGGAAGAACCGCCGTAGCTTATGAATGGCAGCGGAATCCCGACAACGGGAAAAAGCCCCATCGTCATGCACATATTGATCACCGCCTGCGAAACCAGCGCGGTCAGAATACCGGTCCCCATTAGCCTGGCGAACCTGTCCCTCGTGGAGTAGATTATTCCGACGATGATTCTGAAAAACATGTAGTAGATGAACAGAAGAAGCATCACTCCGAAGAAACCGAGTTCTTCCGCGAGAACACAGAAGATGAAATCCGTATGGTATTCGGGCAGGAACGCGAGCTTCGTCTGGGTACCCCTCAAGAATCCCCTGCCCCAGAATCCTCCCGAACCTATCGTTATTATTGACTGTATGAGGTTATAGCCCTTGCCGAGTGGGTCCCTCATCGGATTTAAGAAGGTAAGTATCCTTTCCCTCTGGTAGGGCTTCATCATGAACCACAAGACAGGACTTGAAAGAACACCTATGACGAAAAGAGTCAGGATCTGCCCTTTGCTTCCGCCCGCCTGGTACAATATGGCAAAGAAAACGAGGATGAATATGAATGCCGTACCGAGATCCGGCTGTTTGAGAATAAACAGAAAGGGAATTCCTATTATGAACAGACTGAATAGCAATATATGCGGCCGCCTGATGTCCTTTTCGGAGAGGTACGCGGCAAGAGTTATTATGGTTATCAGTTTCGCAAATTCGGATGGCTGAAAATTGAACCATCCCAGTCTTATCCACCTTGAAGCACCGCTGCCTCTTCCCACAAAAAGCACCATGACAAGGCAAAAGAGTATTATTATGTAAAACAATGGCGCAAGCTTCTGGAAATCGCGGTAATCCGCTTTCTTGACAAATGCGGCTATGACAGTTCCCAGAATCAGCCACAGGCACTGCTTCAAAAAAAGCGCTTCCCTCATGAAAATGCCCTTGGAAGCGGTGAAAAGCAGGAGCAGTCCTATGGATATCAGCAGGTAAGTCCAGCCGAAAAGTTTTCTCTCTTCAAACAGTTTCTTAAGGTGTTTCAGCATTTTCCGTTCCTTCCTCCATATCCTGTATTTCCACGGGTTTCTTTTCGGGAACCAGCACCCTCTGCAGGATTTTTCCCGCGATCGCGGAGCATTCCGGACTTGAAGCACTGTCAAGGAAGACAACCAGGGATATCTGCGGGTTATCCGCGGGCGCATAACACACGAAAAATCCGTGTGTACCCATTTCCAGTTCCCTGTGTGCACGCTGGACAGTTCCCGTCTTACCGGCCACCTCTACACCGGCTACCCTTGCCTGGCCTCCTGTTCCGAACAAAACAACATTCTTCAGCCCCCTCCTCAAGATTTCCATGTTTTCGGGACTGATATAGACCGTTTTTTTGATTACGGGATCTATCTCCTTTATTTTCCCGCCGTCGGGCGAGATTATTTCTTTTACAAGGTAAGGTTTCCAGATATTACCTCCGTTTGCAACCGTGGAAATCATGGAGAGCAGCTGGAGCGGCGTGGCAAGTATCGGTCCCTGGCCTATTGAAAGGTTCAAAGGATCTATCTCGCGCCTGTCCGGGAGGTAACCGTCTTTCTCGCCCGGCAGGTCAATACCGGTCGCACGTCCCAGGTCAAACATGTCGGCAAACTCCAGCATTCTCGCCACGCCCGTTTTGAGCCCCACGGTTCCGAAAAAGACATTGCAGGAATACGGAAAAGCAAGATTTATGTCCACCCAGCCGTGCCCTTCTTCTTTCCAGCAGTGGAATACCCTGTCTGCAACCTCTATCTGTCCGGTGCATTCAATACGGTCATATTCTTCTATGGTGCCGCTTTCAAGGGCGGCAAGTTCCGTGATTATCTTGAATACCGACCCCGGAGAATACATGCCCTTTATTGCCCTGTTAAGAAATGGATGTCCTTCCCTTTCAAGATAGCTCTGCAGGTCATTAACGTCAAAACCGGGCTTGCTGACAAGTGCAAGTATCTGTCCGTTCCTGGGATCCATTGCCACAACGCAGCCCCTCCTGTCACCCAGTTCATCGTACGCTATCTCCTGGATCACCTGGTCAATTGTCAGAACAAGGTCATCGCCGGGTACGGACCCCGTCTTACCGAGCTCTTTTCTCTGGTGCCCCGTGGCATCCACCTCAATCTGTTTGCCGCCCGCCTGACCTCTAAGGTATTCATCGTAGAACCGCTCAAGGCCGTCCTGCCCGATGAAATCCCCGGGTTTGTATCCCCTGTCCCTGTAAGACAATAACTGCTGCTCCGTTATTTCTCCGGTATATCCCACGACGTGGCAGGTATTCTTCCCGAGAACGTGTTCCCTTATCAATCCTTCCTGGATGAAGATCCCCGGCAGTCTCCCGGCATACTCTTCTATGCGCGCAACTTCTTCCTGCGTGAGCCTCCTTTTCAAGAATACTCTGTCAAAGGGATTGCCGTATCTTGTTTTGAACCTGCGCATAACCGATACCTTGTCCAGATCAATGATGTTGGCGAGAATTGACGCTTCTTTTTCCGGGGACTCAACGTCATAAGGAACAAAAACAAGGTGCAGAGACGGCGCATCCTTAACGAGCACTCTCATATTCCTGTCGTAAATAGTACCCCTCGGAATTCCGGTTTCCACGGTCCGTATGCAGTTCTGATTTGAGAGATTCCGGTAATAGGGATACCTTATAACCTGAAGGTAAAAAGACCGCAGAATGATTATCGCAAATGCGATCTTTGTCAGATTGACAAATATTCTTTCTTTTTCCATCTTAATTTCCGCATTCCGAGTTCAATTGCAAGCAGTATCAGGGCATTGTACAGGGCAAACAGCAGCGAGTATTTGAATAATGCCGGGGTACCCCACAGAAATCCCCTGTCGCGTTCAAACATGAATGCAAGAAAATAGAACAGACTGAATCCGAACGCCCCCGCGACCCGTCCCGGTATACTGTTTGTCTTCAGAAAACAGCTGGCATAAACCACAACCAGGAATATCACTCCGGAAACGCCAGGCACTCCCCTTGATATAACGTCATAGAAAAGACCCGTGACAACAGCCAGTACGAGCGCAATCTCCCTGTTCCCCTCCCACGTCAGAATGAGGAGCCAGACAAGAAAAAACGAAGGGACTACCGATGTCTTCACATAGTTCAGCACAAATACCTGAAGACCGCTCATGATCAGGAACTGTTCGCTCAGCCTTATGAGTTTTCTATTCACCCGCAAGCACCTCGTATATGCCGGTGAAACAACCGTACGGTTTGACGGCAACATTGAGAAAGAGAGAATCCGGATCTTTCTCCACCTTGACCACCTCGCCAATCTCTATTCCCCTCGGATAGAAATCGCTGTAGCCGGAGGTCAGAACCTTGTCCCCTTTCTGCACCGCACTGTCCGCCGGGATGTACTTCAGGGAAACATACGGAACCCCTCCTCCCACGAGAACTCCTATTTCTCTGGTGTTCTCTGTAACGACGCTGACCCTGGACTTGGAGTTAAAAACAGTCACAACGGTGGATGAAGTCTCCCTCGTTAACGAAATCCTGCCAATGAGAAAAAGATCCTTGGAAAGAACTGCCATATTTTCTTTCAGTCCGTCCCTGTCACCCTTGTCAATGATGAGTTCCGCAGGGAAGACGAAAGGTTTTATTGAAATTACTTCCGCCACGGCAAATCTCTTCAGGTAATTCCTGTCAGCCTTTATATCAAGGATTTCCCGAAGGCGTTTATTCTCTGCGATCAGGTCTTCGTAGTTTATTTTCTGTTCTTCCGAATAACCTTCGTCTTGCCTGAAACCGCGTTCTCTCACGCGACCTCTGTTTATCGCAAGGAAACACAGGTACAGACCGAAAACGAACAGAATTTCCCTTCTAAAACGCCATAACATTGCCTTAATCAGTCCTGCGGAAATTGTTTGAAATAGGTTGTCTCTTCAAGCATCTTGCCGGTTCCCCTGACAACCGCGGTCAGCGGGTCCTGCGGAAGGAACACGGGCAGTTTGGTCTCCTGGGATATGAGCTTGTCAATACCCTTCAACAGCGCACCGCCTCCTGCAATGGCGACACCCCTTTCAATCAGGTCGCTGGACAGTTCGGGCGGAGTCTCCTCAAGTATGTCTCTTATTGAGTTGCCTATCTGGGAGAGAGTCTCTTTCAGCGCCTCCCTGATTTCCTCGGAATTTATCTTCACCATTTTCGGCAGTCCCTCCACAAGGCTCCTGCCGTTAACGTCCATCGTCAATTCCTCGTCAAGAGGAAATGCAGAACCTATTCTCATCTTGATTTCTTCGGCCGTCCTCTCGCCTATCAGAAGGTTATACTTCTTTTTCAGGTACTCAATAATTGCCTCGTCCATTTCATTGCCCGCAACCCTCAAACTCCTGGTAAGTACGATGCCGCCCAGAGAGATTACCGCCATCTCGGTCGTTCCCCCTCCTATATCAAGGATGAAACTCCCGCAGGGCTCCGCCACAGGCAGACCAACTCCGATGGCAGCCGCCATCGGTTCTTCCACCAGGTGCACCATCCTCGCACCCGCCTTCAGCGCAGTCTCCTTGACGGCACGCCTTTCAACGCTGGTTATGCCCGACGGAACCGCGATGATTATCCTCGGCGGGAGGACAAAACGGTGTCGCGGGGTTTTCACGCTCATGATGAAATACCGGAGCATGGATTCGCAGGCCTCAAAATCCGCGATAACCCCATCCTTCATCGGTTTCATCGCCACGATGTTTGCCGGTGTCTTGCCGAGCATCCTTTTTGCCTCGTTGCCTACGGCCACGACTTCTTTCGTCATGACGTTCATCGTGACTATTGACGGCTCCTGCAGTATGACCCCTTTGCCGCTGACAAACACGCAGGTATTTGCCGTCCCCAGATCAATTCCCATGTCATTTGAAAAAAACTTCAAGAAATTAACCATATTCTTCTCCTGTCGCCTCATTTTCTCTTAGCATTTTCACGAAAACATCCACCACGTTGTTGTCAAATTGTATTCCGGCCCATTTCTCAAGTTCCGAAATTGCTTCCTCTTTCATCAGTCCTTTTCTGTAGGGTCTTTCAGAAATCATGGCGCTGTACGCATCCGCAACCGAAAGGATCTTTGCGGAGAGAGGTATCTCATCCCCCTTAAGACCTGTCGGATACCCCTTGCCATTAATTCTTTCATGGTGATAGAAACAGGTGTCCATTTCTTCTTTCCGGAGCCCCAGCGGTTCCAGTATCTTCACGGTCATTTCAGGGTGCCGCTTGATAATATCCATCTCTTTCTCGTCCAGGGGACCGGGTTTCAGAAGTACCGAATCACGTATGCCGAGTTTCCCCAGGTCATGCAGATACGAGGCATTCCTCAATATCTCCAGGTCTCTTTCCGGAAGGCCCAGCTGTCTTCCGATAAGGAAGGAGTAGTACGCCACCTGCTCGGAATGTCCCTTCGTGTACGAATCCTTGGCCTCAAGCGAATTAACCAGCGACCTTATTGAGTTGAGATATGAATTCTTCACCACATCAAAAAGCATTGCATTCTCTATACCTATTGCTGCCTGTATGGCGAATATCTCAAGGAACTTCACCTCGTTTTCAGTTACGGCACTGCCTTCACGGAATCTGGCGTCAATAAAACCCAGATTCTTTTCCTTGCCGAAAAGAGGTATCCTGACAATCCCGCCGTCGGTACGGGTAACCTGCGGCCTTCTGTCAGCAAAAATGCCGGAGATTTCCTCAAATCCATAGCTGACGGGGAACCTCTTTTTCAAAGTGTTTCCCGGCAGATGTTTTCGCAGTATGAAAACTCCTTCCTCCGCAAGATATATGGCAACGTCCTCCGGCTGGAAAATATTGTTTACTATCGCTATTACCTTATCAAGGAGCAGGGCGAGACTCGTCAGAGAGACAATTGTCCTGTTAAGTTCCAGGATAGTCTCTATCATCTTCAGTTTTGACATCTCTCCCGAACGGCCGCCTGCGTCAATGTTTTCCTTCACCGTCCGGAGAAATTCCTGCATTTCAAAAGGCTTGACGATAAAATCAGAGGCGCCCGATTTCAGCGCCCTCACCGCATTTTCCACCGTTCCGAAACCCGTCATCACGACAACCGGAACGTCCTTATCTACGGACCTTATTGCCGACAGGACCTCAAATCCGTCCATCAACGGCATCTGTATGTCCAGAAGTATGAGGTCAAAATCTCCGTTCTCCAGTTTGCCGATGCCTTCCCTGCCGTTGGACGCAAAAGAAACACGGCATTCTTCAGTTTCCAGAACCTCCCTGCACAAATTCCTGATGCCGGCATCGTCATCAATTACCAGAATTTTCCTTTTGCCCATTTCCGAATCCGTATTTTTGCATTTTATAACGCAGAATTCTACGCGTCGTTCCAAGATTTTCCGCAGCCCTGGTCTGGTTCCAGCCGGAACCTTCCAGCGTTTCCTTTACGAGTCTCTTTTCAAAATCCTCCACTTCGGTCTTCAGGGAATATGCCGCTCTCCGGGGAACCGTCTTCAATTCCGCGGGCAGATCGTAAGGCTCTATTATACTCTTATTTCCCTTCAGAACCAAAATTCTTTCAATTATATTCTTGAGCTCCCGCACATTTCCGGGCCAGTCATATCCGCACAGGATTTCCATTGCGCCGTGCGAAAATCCCCCGGCTTTGCAGAGGAACTGTTTCTTCATAACCGCAAAGTAGAAGTCAACGAGCTCTTTTATATCCTCTCTTCTTTCCCGCAGAGCGGGCAGGCGAAGCGGAATAACCCCGAGCCTGTAGAAGAGATCATCGCGGAATTTCTTCTCTTTCACCTGATTCTGCAGATCCACGGAAGAGGCCGATATTATTCTGGCCTCGCTCTTAATGATATCGTTACCGCCCAGCCTTGAAAATTCTTTTTCCTGCAGGAATCTCAACAGCTTAACCTGGACAGGCATGGGAATCTCGCTGACTTCGTCAAAGAATATCGTACCCGAACCTGCCAGTTCAATCTTGCCCTGCTTGCTCCTGAAGGCGCTGGTGAAAGCTCCCTTGTCATAACCGAAAACCTCGCTCTCAAACAGCCCCTCCGGGATTGCCGCGCAATGCACCGGCACTGTTAATCTTTAGACCTTG
>CAYQXZ010000049.1:0-12096 GCA_964421645.1 uncultured bacterium | reverse complement strand
ATACCCTGAACTATACGGCGGGCAAGAACGGAAGGCAATCCCCTCTCAATTATCTTTTTCCTTGTAACTTCCACCGGGTACTCTATTCTGTCAAGAGCGAAGTTTTTCTTTGCGGTATCGTATACCGAGACGCAGGCGAAAGGAAAACCGTCTCTCGGTTGTCCCACGCTGCCCACATTGATGAAGTATCTGAAATCATCCTTGATCTCCGTACTCATCTTCCCGCTGAAATCCGGACAGATAACATCCACCTTGCCAAGGTTCATATCCATCCTGAACCCCCCGGGTATGTGCGTGTGCCCGGAGAAACAGATGCCTTGAGCCATCAGCCGGAGTTCCTCCCCGGCGTCTTCTTTGCGCATGACGTACTTAAAAAGGGGAGAGGAAACCGAAGCATGTACAAAAACAATATCCTCTTTGACCTCTTTCTCGGGCAGGCTGCCAATCTTGGCAAGCATATCTGCAGACAGCCTGGTTTTCGTCCATTCAAGCGAAACTCTCGCAATCTCCTTGAATTTCACGAGGTCCCCGGTGATAATTCCTTCTTCGTGGTTACCCTTTAAAACGAGGATTGATTCTTCCGAGACTCTCCTGACACATTCTTCCGGATCGGGTCCGTAACCGACGGTATCGCCGAGACAAACAAGAAAATCTGTTCTGTCTTTCAGGAAGGTTATTGCCGGATCTGCGGCCTCAAGATTCCCGTGGATATCGGAGATTATCCCTATTTTCATTACGAATTATATTCAATGTACAGGCGGTCAATATCATCCTTTACGTCCGACATGGAACTGTACCTTTTGAAGGGCTCTCTCTGGGTTGCCCTGACGATTATGGAATAGATGAGCTCATTCCCGATGCGGTCATTCAGGAACTCGTCCAGCAGGATGCCGTACGAATATATGTCGCTCCTCAAGTCCGTCACGCCTCTTGCTCTTTCGGGGGCCATGTACTTTTCCGTGCCGCCCGTGTACTCGCTCTTTCTGGACCACCTGCTCAACTTCTCCGCAAATCCGAAGTCGGTCAGCTTGAACGACCCGTTGACTTTCCCTATTATTATGTTTTCGGGTTTTATGTCGTTGTGCACTATCCCTATTGAATGGAGGTAATCCAGGGCTGCCGCAAACCGGGAGAAAAATTTGATAAGCCAGTCCGTTTTTATTTCAGTCGTCTGTGACGCTATCCTCAAACTACTTCCGTACACGTATTCCATGAAAATCGCCAGATAACCGTCTTTTCTACCCATTCCGTAAACCCGGACTATATTTTCATGGATAATCTTCCCCTGTATCTTTGCCTCTTTTATAAATTGTCTGATCTGCAGTGGATTATCCCTGTAAGGATGGAGAACTTTTATCGCCACCGTCTGTCCCCATCTGCCCCTTCCTCCTGCCGATGACCCCCGGTAAACGGTGGAAGTCGCTCCCTGCCATATCTTTTCCTCTATCGTGTAACCGCCTATCGTCTCACCTACCAGTTTGACAATCTGCTCTGCCCGTGCCTTCATCTCCGCACCTCCTTGTCCCTTCCGAGGATTTGCTCCGGAGCCGGAGAGAAGCGGGAAATATCCATATAATGACGATAATTCGACTCTTCCCTCCGGTTATCCATTTTTTCTCTCTTTACTATAATAACATTTTTATCGGCCCCCTTCAAGTTTTTTTCTTGCCCGGAAACCTGATTTCCGGTATAATATCGCAATAATGGGAAACCAGCTGAAAAGAATTCTTGTGATTGAGGATGAGTCTGATGCGCGCATGATGCTCTCCCTTGCATTAAAATCGTCGGGATACATCGTTTTCGGCGCGGAGAACGGGGAAGAAGGACTTAAGCTGTTCAAGGAAGAAAAACCTGACCTCGTGATACTTGACGTTGTCATGCCTCTGATGGACGGATGGGAAGTCTTGAGGAGAATAAAAGCCGGTTTCAAAAGCAGGAAAATTCCGGTCATAATGGTAACCGGCAAGAGCGAGGATGCTGACAAGGTGAAAGGATATGACTTCGGAGCGGATTTCTACGTCACAAAACCCTACAACATACAGAAACTCCTGCCCATCATCCGCGACATCATCTCCAAGTGACATGGAACAAAAAAAGGGGACTCCAAGAGACCTATCCCGGGAAGTTCTTGAAGGCAGGCCGCCCCATTTGCTCTACTGGGACCTGTGTGGATTTACTACGTTCAACCCCCCTGCGCCGAAAGATTTCAGGATGGTGAACGGGCGTAAGATACTGAATATATCCGATAATCGCGACGATCCGGATAAGCCTTTTGCCAGCCGTCAAGGACAGTGGTATAAGATAGACTATGCCAACCTGAAATTTTCAAAATCCCGTGAAGGCAACACGGATCTTTTTGTGTGGGAGACTCCCGGCGGGAATGTTACAGCCAGACGTCATATGAACCACATGACCGAGTATCCTGTAAAAACGCTGGATGATATTCCCCTGTGGAATTACATACAGAAAAACCTGGTTTTTGGTGCCAGGTCGGATTTCACGCCTGAAGATGCCGGGAAATGCTGGTTGATAAATTTCAAATGGTCTCCCGTCCAGGAACTCCTTCAGTTTGACACCGGCGTGGAGAATTTCTACTACTTCCTTGCCGATGCCCGGGATGAAATGGAATCCCTTATGGCAACAATGCACGAGAAGAATCTTGAGGCGCTTGAGATTGGTCTTGGCCTCTGCCATAATGCAACGGTCATCTATCTGGGAGAAAACACCTCATCAAGAATAATATCCCCTTCGTATTACCGCCGGTACAGTCTTCCCCATATCGGTGACTATACCGCACTTGCCCACAACAATGGCAAGCGATTCATAGTCCACATGTGCGGAGCTCTAAATGCACTCCTGGATTGTTTCAAGGAAACAGGGATGGACGGCATACAGTCGGTTACGCCGCCGCCGTTAGGGGATACATACTATATGACCGTGCGTGAGAAATTCAGTCAGGATTTCACCATAATTGGCCGTCTTAACACCCAACTCTGGGTTGACAGGACAGATGAACAGATTTTTGAAACACTGGAAGATTTTATCCCGGAGAGACTGATTCATACGCCCTTCTGTCTCCTGATTACACCGGATGGATTGCAGCCCACCTGTGAAAACGTTCTTTCACTTACGGATGCTCTTGGAAAATTCAACGAAAAATACACCGGCATTGCATTTAACACATCGTGACAGAAAGGAATGATACAATTGTCCGGCAAGTAAAACACGAAAGGAACAAAATGAGAAAAATCTGTTCGCTGAAGGAGGCCTGTGAGTTTTTCAGGGAGACTTTTGACGCGCATCCTGAACTGGACGCATTTGGGACCTGCAGGGCCGCCCTTGCAGGAGAGAAGCGCACGTATTCCGGATGTTCAATTGCGCATCTCGCATCGCCTGACGATAAAGATGTTCCGCAGGACGAATATGAGCTGCCTGATATCAGCATCCCGGAACCGGAAGAAGAATCCCTGGCGCGCGAGATAATAGCGATGCTCGCACCCCTGAAACTCCTCAATCCGGTGTCGCCCGCTTTCGGGCTCGGGAAAGGACCCGGAACTCTTGCCACCTGCTTTGGCATCCCCCTGAATCCCGAAACGTGCGACTGCCCCGCCTACAACAAGAGTATTGACGCACTTCTCGGAGAAAACCCGCCTGACCCGGCGACCGCCGGACTGCTGGGAAAAATACACGAACGAATTGCCCATATCAAGACGGTCACCCCTGACACTTTCAAGATCGGCCTGCCTGACATGCAGGGTCCGTTCAATATATTCCATAGCCTTGTGGGTATTGACGCCATGACGGCTCCGTATGAAAACGAAGATAAATTCTTCAGGCTTATGGAACGTGTAACGGATTTCTGGATTGAGGCGCGGAAAAAACTGGTTGCACATATGGGGAAGGAGAGATTGACACCCCAGGCCAGCCATGTCACCGTCTGCGAATGCTCGGTGAACCTGGTTTCCCCGGATTTCTATCGCAGATTCATCCTGCCGCATGACAGGCGGATAGCCGAGGCATTCGGACCTCTCCATATACATCCGTGCAGCGGACCGCACGTCTTCCGCGTCACGCTGGAAAATCTCCCCGTAGCAGAGACCGAAGCAGGGTATATTGAAAAGACCGCCGCGGGAGCCATTTCAGTGGATGAAGCGCTGTCTCTGATAGAAGGAAAGGATATCCTGCTTCACATCGGGCAGGAACTGCCGGAAAACCGGGAGTTTGAATTCATAAAAAGAGACTTTGACCTTTACAGGGACAACAAACGCCTCCTGTTCGGATATTGCGGAATGCACTGGAGGAAAAAAGACAGGTACCTGATACGCGATATCCACAGGAAACTTGACGACTACTGGAGACAGAACTACGGCTGACAAACGATAACGATGGGACTGGATAAATTTAAACGGCAGCCGACCGGAATCCGGGCAGGTACACGGAAAGGAAGATGAGGACCATCCCCGCAACCATTGGAATAGTCAGGGATTCCTTCAGGAAGGCAACGGCAAGAACAGCGGTTACCACCGATGCAAGGTACTGAAATATCCCCAGCTCCCCCGCCTCAATGTATTTCAAGGCATTATACCAGAGGGTAAAGCCGATGCCTGTAGGCCCTATTCCAAGATAGGCTCCCGCAAGGATGACCGACGGGTTTACATTCCAGAAGTTTATCCTGCCTGCCAGCATTACGGCCATCAAAAGGAACATCCCGGCCGTCAGCGTTATGAATGTCGTAAGAACCGCACCGTATTTTCTTGTTGGATTCCCGCCTGCCACGGTATACAATGCCCAGCATAGTGCTGCGCCCATTGCAAGGAAATTTCCCAGAAGAAGATTGCCGCCAACTGATGCCGGTCCGTCTGTTGTCCCGTTTATGACCATCACGCATCCCGCAAATCCCAGCAGAACTGCGAGAATCTTACAGGACGTAACCTTTTCCTTCAGAAAAATTGCAGCCAGAACAAGAATGAAAACGGGATTGGCGTTCATGAGTATGCTGGACGAAGTGGCTGTGGTATGCATCAGCGAGGTAAGGATCAGCACGTTCATCAGGAATATTCCGGTAAGAGAGAGAAAGAGAAATGACACCCGGCTCTCCTTGATCGCCGGAACAACTTTAGTCACCCTGCGTCCGAGGATAAACAACAGGAAGAGGGAGGCAAAGAAGCACCTCCAGAATGCGAGAACCAGTGGATTGACGGTGCCGCCGGACATCACGATGCGTCCGACAAAAAAGACCGTTCCCCAGGTAGCCGATGCAAGAATGCCGCACAGATAGCCCTTTGTCTTCATTTGCATACAGAAATGGATTATACAATTTGGCCGTTACAGGCACAAGTATAATCGCACAAAACCGGCATTTGACTTTTTTTGTCAAACGTATATAATAATTACCTTGCAGTTCAAAACAACAGCAGAGGAGAGCCATAATAATGGAAAAACAATATGAAGGTTGTTTCCTTTTAAAAGCGGATCTGCCCAAAGAGGAGACAGCGAAGGAAGTCGCTTTAATTGAGGAAAACATAACAAAAAACGGAGCCAGGATAGCAAAAAAGGAATTCTGGGGGACCAAACGCCTTGCTTATCCCATAAAAAAGAAAACGGATGCGGTCTATCACCTGTTTTATTTCAAGGCATCTCCGGAGATGCTTCCGCACATTGAGCAGTCCTTCAGGCGCAGGGAAAACATCTTGAGATACCTGTTTTTGCAGAGAAAGAGACTGCCGGAAGAGGGCAAGAGCGAGAAACCGGAATCCTACCCGGCAAAAAAGAAGGGCAGAGAAGAATAGGAAGCAAGGAGGAAAAACGATGCCAGGACCTAATTTGAACAAGGTCTTTCTCATAGGAAGACTTACAAGAGACCCGGAACTCCGCTATACGCAGGGAGGCCAGGCGGTTGCCAATTTCGGACTCGCGGTAAACAGGGATTTTCCTACAAAGGAAGGCAGGAAGGAAGATACGTGCTTTGTGAACCTTATCGTGTGGGGGAAGAGAGCCGAAGTCTGCGCCGAATACATGAAGAAAGGCGGGCTGATATTCGTTGAGGGACGCCTGCAGTTCAGGAAATGGGAAACCCAGGAGAAGGAAAAACGGTCAACGATGGAGGTAGTAGTGGAAGATTTCCAGTTTCTGGATAAACCGACAGCAAGCACACATACTGAACAAGCAAGAGAAGAGGTCGAAGAAGAAAATCAAAATCCCTCACAATGAAAAAGATAAAGGGGATGAGTTCGGGACAAGGGAGGAAGATGAAGACGTCAACCAGGATAAGGGTTAAGTTCTGTCAGTTCTGCAAGACAGATACAGACGAGATTGATTATAAGGATACAGGAAGAATAAAGAGGTTTACCAGCGGCAGAGGGAAAATTCTGTCACCGAGAATTACCGGAACATGCGCGCGGCATCAGAGGATGCTGGCAAAGGCATTGAAACAGGCGCGGTACCTCGGACTCCTGCCGTATATTAAAGTATAGGAGACTATTTCAATGAAAGTGATATTCATCCAGGACCTGCAGGGTAAAGGAAAAAGAGAGGAGATAAAGGAAGTCCGTACGGGATTCGCCCGCAACTATCTCATACCCAAGGGAATAGCGATAGAAGCAACTCCGCAGAACATACAGCAGATGAAGAACCAGGAAAAATCTCTTGAAAAGAAGAAGCAGAAGATAGTGGCGCAGGCCAGAGAAATAAGGAACGCTCTGAAAGACGCCTCCGTCACCATAAACTCCAAGGCAGGGCAGGATGACAAACTGTTCGGGGCGGTCACGAACGAGGACATAGCGGCGGCAATAAAACAGCAGCTGTCGGTTGAGGTGGACAAGCACCAGATTATCATTGAGCAGCCGATAAAGAAACTTGGGATATACAAGATCCCCGTCAGGTTGTGCGAAGAGGTATCCGGAGAAGTAAAGATATGGGTTGTAAGCGAGAAATAAAATGCCCGGAAACAAGAAAAAAACGGTATTGCTTAACAAGATCCCTCCTCAAAATCTGGAAGCAGAAAAAGCAGTCCTCGGCTGTATGCTGATAAGCGAAGATGCGAAAGTGCAGGTTTTTGAGTCCGTCAAAGAAGAACTCTTCTACAGCGAAACCCACAAGAAAATATTTTCCTGCCTGTGCGGACTGTTTGAGAAAAACGAAAAGTGCGATCTTATCACGGTAACCAACCAGTTAAAACAGCAGGACATGCTTGACGATGTCGGCGGCATTGAATACATTACCGAGCTCGTGGAGCTTATGCCCACCGCCGCCAACGTGGACGAGTATATAAAAATCGTTCGCGACAAGTACCTCCTGCGCACCATCATTGAAAATGCCACCAGAATCATCTCCGAAGCGTCTTCCGAACCCGAAGAGGTTGATTCCTTCCTGGACGAAGCCGAATCCCTGATCTTTGACATCAGCCAGCATAAAACCAAGAGGGACGTGTACCCACTCAAGGACCTGGTGAAAGAGAGCATTGAGCTCATAGAAGAGATACACGAAAAAAGAGGTCTCGTTACCGGACTGCCGACGGGGTATAGAGACCTTGACAATCGGACCACGGGTTTCCATCCTTCAGAGTTCATCATCATAGCCTCCAGGCCGTCCATGGGAAAGACCTCGTTCGCCTGCAACGTGGCACTTAACCTGAACACCGGCGTAACAAAATTTCCCATACTCATATTCAGCCTTGAGATGAGCAAGGAACAGCTGGTGCAGAGGATGCTGTGCTGCGAGGCAAAAATTAACCTTATGAAACTCCGGCAGGGGATGCTTACAGACGAGGACATGGGCAAGCTGCTGCTTTCAGCCGGACGTCTTGAGGAGACCCCCATATTCATAGATGATACCCCTTCCCTGAACATCTTTGAGCTGCGCGCAAGGGCCAGAAGGCTGAAGGCAAGCGAGAACATCCAGCTGATAGTAATAGACTACCTGCAGCTTATGAGAGGCCGGGGGCGTGCGGAAAACCGCCAGCAGGAGATAAGTGAAATCTCCGCATCCATGAAGGCGCTTGCAAAGGAACTTAAAGTTCCGGTCATAGCCATCTCGCAACTAAGCAGGGCCACAGAACAGAGAGAAGGTAAAGAACCCCAACTCTCGGACTTGAGGGAAAGCGGCTCGCTTGAACAGGATGCAGACCTGGTGCTTCTCCTTTACCGGGAAGATTTCTACAGGCGGGACGAAAGCAACAACGTTGCAGACATCATCATAGCAAAACAGAGAAACGGCCCCACGGGAACGCTGAACCTGACGTTCCTTAAAGAATATATGAGGTTTGAGAATTACAGCGCAAGGGAACAGGAATAGCCATATGAGAAACTTCATAGAGAAAACAGGAAGCACTTTCCTGACGTATCTTTCATATTTCGGTTCGCTTGCTCTTCTGACAGTCAAATCCTTTGAGCGGCTTTTCTCTTCCAGGAGAAAAGCGAATGTGCTGAAGCACATTGACGAGATAGGAATAAAATCCTTTCCCCTGGTCGGCATCATTTCCATCTTCATAGGAATGGTACTGGTAATGGAAACCGCCTACACCCTCAAGAAATTCGGTGCGGAAATATATTCCGGCGGCATCGTTTCCATATCCATGATAAGAGAACTGGGACCTGTCTTCATCGCCATTGTCATGGCAGGACGGGTCGGCGGCTCAATAGCCGCTGAAATCGGCACGATGAAAATAACCGAGCAGGTGGATGCGCTGGAGGTCATGGCGGTGGACCCAGTGGCATATCTCATCAGCCCGCGCCTGCTGGCCGGCATCATTTCACTACCTTCGCTCTTCATAGTCAGCTTCTTCCTTTCCATACTTGGAGCGTTTCTCATCGGAGTCTTCATGGTGGGCATCCCTTCAGGAATGTTCTTTTACCAGAGTTTCAGGTTCATCGGGTTGCGGGACCTCATGATAGGACTGCTGAAATCCGTTGTCTTCGCCGTGGTGGTTATAACGGTCGCTTCGCACGAAGGCCTGCACACGCAGGGAGGCGCGGTAGGCGTGGGCAAAGCGGCGACAACCTCCGTCGTGGTCTCTTTCTTCCTGATAATACTTACCAACCTCATAATAACCGGCATTTTCTATTTCATATAAGAGTTGAACGGATGATCGTAAATGGCTGACACGGAAAAAGCATCTCTTACGCTTCTGAAGGGCAAGCCCCGCGCGGGATGGAAAGACCTTGCACCACTGCCTGTTCTGTACGGATGCAAGGGGGAAAACCACAGTTACAGCGTGAAGGTATCTATTGAAAATCCGGGCAAGAGTTCTGTAATAGCGCAGGCGCTTATCCGGAATACAGGCAGGACCCCTTTGCGCATATCGCGCATAAGATGGTCCATACCTCAGTTTGACGGCAGCTCACCGTCACTGCTATTTCCCGGAGAGACAGAACCGTTCTATTTCTCAACGGAGAACTACAGGGGCGATTTCATGGTTGTGGGAAGTGCGGTCGGCAACCGTTTCATGAGACCGTATCCCAATGAAACCGTTGAAGCCGGCTGGACGGAGGACAGGCCGTTCCCTGGTATCTTTGTCGGCAGTCCTGTCAGATTCCTCGGGCTTTTCTGCGCTTCCGCGTCCCAGGAAAAATTCCACGCGATATTCCGGTTGAGGGGCGGCAACAGGCCGGACAACCGCGGCTTTGAAATAGAGGAATTCCCAACCGGAACAGAGTATGTCTCCATTCCTCCGGGCAGGAGTCTTACCGGAGAAAAACTCTATTTTTCAATTCTTGATACAAACGACCCGCAAATGGCAACCGCCGGGTACTACAGATATCTTCGTTCAAGGGGTATCTTTGACCGGGCAAGAAAGCACAATCCTCTTGCAGTCCAGCGCATATGGTGCAGCTGGAACTACGACTTTTTTGAGAAGATAACCGAGGAAGACTGCTTCCGCCAGATACCGGTATTGAAAAAACATCTGCCGATGGTAAAATTCGTTCAGCTTGATGACGGTTACCAGTCCGTGATCAAGCCGCCGGGACACCCGCCCCAGAGGTTGCAGATTGATTTCCTCTACAAGAATGAAACGCCGTTCAACAGGACAAAATTCCCTGGCGGACCGGACAGGTACGTGAAAGAATGCAAGCGGGCAGGCTTGAGACCTGCCATCTGGTTCGGACTGTGGGCAACCACGCACGGCAAGATGCTGACCGAGCATCCTGATTGAATACTATGCACCGACTCCGGCAAGGCCCTCTCGTTCCACTCTCCTTTCTACGGCGGAATGTCCATCCTGGACCCGTCCGTGCCGGGAGTGAGACGCTATCTTGACCATGTATGCCGAACAACCTTCAAAGAGTGGGGCTTTGAGGGCGTCAAACTGGATTTCTCAAGTATTGCCTTTGAATCAAAGAGGATACGTTTCAGGTATCCGGGCAGGACGGCGCTGGAATGGAGAAAATGGCTTTCCGGCACGTTCAGAAAGTATCTTCCGAACGACGGGTTTTTCGGCTGGTGCGTTACCGCCGGCACTGGAAATCCCCTGCTGGCACCTGATGCGGACTACTTCCGCAACGCCGAGGATATAGGAAGAGGCTCATGGAAAACGGTCAAGAGGATCGCCTGCTGGTGCGTTAATACGAATATTCTCATGACGGAAAGACCGGTGTTTCCGAATATTGATTCAATTGGACTTTCCAGGGACTTCAGCGAACGCGAGTGGAAATCATGGTTGAGCCTCTGTGCGGTTACCGGCTATACCCTTGAAGTTTCAGGAGATCTCACTCTGCTGAACAATACGCAGCTGAAGCTTATGAGAAGAACTCTGGAAATTTCGCGTCCCGCGAGGAAGTTCAGGTGCCTTGACCTGCCGCAAGAAGAATTTGAATTTCCTCCATCAGTGTGGATCGCAAGAGACGATGGAAGGACATTGGCTGCAATTTTCAACTGGCGAGAAACCGCCTGTAGAGTATCTTCGCGGAAATATCCCCTGAAGGACCTGCTCTGCGGCAGGACAACGGCCGTGTCGGCCTTTGACAGAAAACCATTAAACCTTGAATCGGCGACAATTCCGCCGCATGGCTCTCTCCTTTTTTACACAATCAGATAAAAAACAATGGAGGACTAAATGGAAAACATAAAATATGCGATAGTAGGGTTAAACCACGGGAAAGGCCATATACCGGCGATACTGGCAAATCCCGGGCGAAAGGTTGTTGCGGTTTGCGACAAAGACAAGAGCATGATTGAGACCGCGGCAAAGCTGGTGAGGGAAAAAACATCTTCCGGTAATGAAGTAAAACAGTTTTTTTCCATTGACGAACTGCTGGACTGGGGCATGTTTGACGCAGCCGTTATAGCCGTGCCGCCGAAACTTCATTCCGAGCTGGCGGTCAAGGCGCTCAACGCGGGCAAGCACGTTCTGCTGGAGAAACCGATTACCAATACGCTGGAAGAAGCGGAGCCGTTGAGAGAGGCATGCCGGAAGAGCAAGGCGGTCTTCCAGGTCGGGTACGAGGTGCGTTCCAGCCAACTGGTGAGCAAGACGATGGAAGTCATCAACAGCGGGAAGATCGGGGACGTGGTCTTTGTCTGGTGGCATATGTTCCTGGACTATTCTGAACACGAGAGGCCCTACTGGCAGACCGTCAGGAAACTGGGCGGCGGGAAACTTCAGGACTGCTGTCCCCACTACATTGACGTTATATCAATATTTGCCGGCGCTCCGTTCTACAGGATAACCGCCTACGGTACGGCAAAAGGGAAGAAGGGCCCCAACCCGGAAGATATGGCCGAAGTGGCCGCTGTGATGTTTGAGTATGAAAATGGCGTGAAGGGAAACCTTAACATGAGCCAGATTACCCCGGCAAATCCGAACAGTCTTTTCGGTGTGGCCGGCACAAGAGGGATCATCTACGGCGACCCGTGGCTGCCTGAAGGCGCCGGTTCGCTGGACTGCTATACGGAAGGTTGCTTGTACAGGGAAAGGATAACAATCAGCGGAAGCATGGCAAGCCGCGGCCATCTCGGGTTCGTGGAACAGCACGACGCGTTCATGAAGTCCATACTGGAAGGCGCAAAGGTGGTCTGCTCTTTTGACGACGCCTACGAGATATTGCTCATGTCACAGGCAATAGACCGTTCAGTCTCAACGGGCGAGACGGTCTTACGCTC
>CAYQXZ010000048.1:4590-12151 GCA_964421645.1 uncultured bacterium | reverse complement strand
GTGTCGGGGGAGGATTTTGAGGGGCTTGCCTGTGTCGGCGTAGTTCATGCCTGATAGTCTTAATTCGGTTGCCTTTTTCCCTGTTTGCTGTTATACTGGGGGATGTATTACCGGAAGGATTTGGCGTGTGTTTCAGCAGATGAGTCTCGCCTGGTATGGAGGGCTACGGGAAAGGGAGAATGAAGAATCTCTTGCTTGTTGCGGGCGTACTGCTGTTGATGAGCGCCTGCGTGAACACCGAAACGATAAGGGAAGCGAAGGACCGAAGTATAAAGGACCCCGATTACAGGCCGGTTTTTGTCTCCTCGGTATCCCTTGACCCGTCGGAGGTGACTGTTGCCGACGGAAGGACGTTTTACCATGCGGGATACGGAGCAACCACGGGATTTGACGGGAAACGGTTGAATTATACGCTGAAGGGCGAGAACAAGGGACTGGTCGGGGAGTTCCGCCTGGACGAATACGGAAACCTCTTTGCCGAATATGTTGAGTTCCGGATAACGGAAAAGGAAGGTTTTGTCAAAACATCCTCAAAGATGCTCCGTGTGAAACAGATGAAGTGGGAGTGAGCAAACCAGATTATGTTAAACCAGATCAGAAATTTTTCCATCATAGCGCATATTGACCACGGCAAGTCCACGCTTGCAGACCGCCTGCTTTCCTTAACGGGAACGATTGAGCAGAGGAAGATGCGGGAGCAGGTGCTGGACACGATGGACCTGGAGAGGGAACGGGGCATCACCATCAAGGCGCAGGCGATACGCATGGAGTACAAGGGATATATTTTCAACCTGATAGACACCCCTGGCCACGTTGACTTTTCCTACGAGGTATCGCGTTCGCTGGTCGCGTGCGAAGGGGCGATACTGCTGGTTGACGCTACGCAGGGCGTGGAGGCGCAGACGCTGGCAAACGCACACCTTGCAAAGGAAAACAACCTCGTCATAATACCGGTGATAAACAAGATGGACCTGGCTTCCGCGGACCCCGAACGGGTAAAGGAGGAGTTGAAGAACGCTTTCTCCATCCCCGCGCAGGACGTGCTCTACTCTTCCGCAAAGACGGGACAGGGAATAGAAGAGATAATACAGGCAATTATTGATCGCATACCTCCTCCGAAGGAAACTGACGCCTCGCACCTGCAGGCGCTCATATTTGACTCTCACTATGATGCCTACCGCGGGGTCGTTGCAAGAATCAGAGTCTTCAACGGTGAGATTTATCCGGGGATGAACATGCGCGTCATGAGCACCGGCAAGGAATTTGAAGTACAGGAAGTCGGGTATATGAAAATTGAGCTTGTCCCCTGCAACAAGCTGTCAGCCGGAGAGGTGGGCTATGTTATCGCGGGGGTCAAGGATGTCAGGGACTGCAGGGTCGGGGACACCCTGACCGACGCAAAGAATCCGGCGCCCAAACCGCTTCACGTATACAAGGAAGCAAAACCGATGGTCTTCTGCGGGTTCTACCCTGTTGACGGGGATGACTTTGAGGCGCTGAAGGACGCCATAGGGAAACTCCAGCTGAACGATGCGGCTCTCCACTACGAACAGGAGACATCCGCCGCCCTTGGATACGGCTTCCGATGCGGGTTCCTGGGACTCCTTCACATGGAAATCGTGCAGGAGAGGATTGAGCGGGAGTTTGAGCTGGACATCATCGCAACTGCCCCCAGCGTCATCTACAAGGTGAAGTTGAGAAACGGGACATCCAAATTTGTTGACAACCCTTCGCTTCTTCCGTCTGCCGCGGAGATTGCGGAGATTGAGGAACCCTACTGCTGCCTGACGGTTATCTCCCCTTCGGAATACCTGGGCGCGGTAATGGAGCTGGTCAAGGAGAAAGCAGGCAAGTTCATCTCCATGGAGTATCTTGACCCGACAAGGGTGCTGATGATATTTGAACTGCCGCTCTCCCGCATAATCGTTGACTTCCACGACAGGCTGAAGGCCGTAACGCGCGGCTACGCATCCATGGACTACGAGATTACCGGCTACAGGGTCTCCGACGTCGTGAGGATGGACATCATGCTGAACTACGAGCCGGTGGACGCGTTGAGCTCCATCGTGTCGCGGGAGCAGGCGCAGTTTGTCGGCAGGGCGCTGGCAGCGAAACTGCGCACGCTCATCCCCCGCCACCAGTTTGAAATACCAATACAGGCGGTTATCGGAGCCAAGGTAATCGCACGGGAGACCATCGCACCCATGCGCAAGGACGTTCTGCAAAAGTGCTACGGCGGCGACATAACAAGGAAGAGGAAACTCCTTGAAAAACAGAAGGAAGGAAAACGAAGAATGAAAAGAATAGGCAGGGTAGATATCCCGCAGGAAGTCTTCCTCTCCGTCTTGAAAATGAACAAGTAATATCCCCCCACCTGTTTCCTCCCCCTCGCGGGAGTCCGCCAAAGTATCAGTGGCGGAAGGGGGGAGGATTGAGGAGGGGGTGCGGCGAAATGAATAAATGAGAGCGATCTACATACATATTCCGTTCTGTGTCAGGAAGTGCGATTACTGCGACTTCGTTTCTTTTCCGGGACTGGATGAAAATACCATCGGCCGGTACGTGGATGCCGTCTGTGAAGAACTGGAAGCAAAAAAGCATTTCCTTTCAGGGGGTATCTCCACGGTGTATTTCGGCGGCGGCACTCCTTCTCTGCTCTCCCCTGCCCGGCTTGAACGCATCTTTTCGGTGATGCGGCGTACATGCCCGAAGTTCCCGGACGGACAGGAGGTCACCCTGGAGGCAAACCCCGGCACCGTTGACGTTAACAAACTGCGTACTTTCAGAGAGCTGGGCATAAACCGCATTTCTCTCGGCGTACAGAGCTTTGACAACAACCTGCTGAAGCTCCTCGGACGCATCCATACCGCACGGCAGGCACTGGATGCATATGACGCCTGCCGCAGAGCCGGTTTTGACAACGTCAGCATGGACATTATGTTCGCACTGCCGGATCAGACGATCGCCGGCTGGGAGAAGACCCTCTCAACGGCCGTTTCGCTCAAGCCCGAACACCTCTCTGTCTATAACCTGCAGGTTGAAGAAGGCACTCCCATGTGGGAAAAGAAATATTCTCCGCAGGCCGGCAACAAACTGGCATTCCCCGGGGAGGAAGAAGATGCGGAGATGTACCTGCTGGCAGTCCGGTATCTCGGACAGAGAGGATACAATCGTTATGAAATATCCAATTTCGCACTGAAAGGCAGGGAATGCCGGCACAACCTTAACTACTGGGAGAACAGGGACTACGTGGGGCTGGGGGTCGCCGCACATTCCTGTGTCAACGGGATACGGCAGTCCAACACCTGCGTATTTGCAGACTATCTCGTCTCACCGGCAGAATCCGTGGTTGAAAAGTGGCCGTCAACGGCTCTCTCCCGCAGGCAGGAAACGCTCTTTCTGGGATTGAGACTTTCCGCAGGGGTAGAAACAGAGCTCTTCGCAGGATACGAAAAAGACGTGAGGGAACTGCTCGCCGACGGGCTGATAGAAGAAACCGACGGCAGGTACCGGCTGACCGAACAGGGTGTCCTGCTCGGTAACCGGGTATTTGCCCGTTTTGTATAAGGAATTACTATCATGAAAAAAAAGACACCGTTTGTGGAGATTCGCGGGATTCACCTTGACCTGAAGGGCCTGCCGCCGGCTCCGGATAGACTTCTGGAATTATTGGATATCATGGCGGCAGCCGGAATAAACTGCGTACTGGTTGAGTGGGAAGACATGTACCCGTGGAAGAAGTATCCGGAACTGCGGAACCGCACCGCCTATTCCGAAGAAACAGTGGAGAAGTTCTTTGCGAAAGCGGAAAAACTTTCTATAGAGATAATCCCGCTTGTACAATCCCTCGGACATCTGGAAACCGTGCTCTCCAAAAAGAGGTTTCAGAATCTTCGGGAGCTTGATAACACCGGGGAACTGTGTCCGAGCAAGAAGGGCAGCGTTGAACTTGTCATATCCCTTGTGGACGACATCCTGCGAACCCATACAGGCAGGATAAGATACTTCCACCTCGGAGGAGACGAGGCATGGACGATGGGCTCATGCCCGGCATGCAGGAAGGCGGTCAAAAGTTCAGGCAAAGGCTCGCTCTATCTGAAACACATCCTCCCTGTGCTTGAACATCTCAAGGGAAAAGGAATACAGCCCATACTCTGGGACGACATGATGCGCGAATGGCCTGTCGCAGAGATGAAAAAACTCGCGGGAAAGACAGACCTGATGGTCTGGACGTACGGCTCAAGCATACGGGAGAAGGTATGTGAAGCCATGAAGAAATTCTCCAGGGCAGGCATAACTATGTGGGGAGCATCCGCGTTCAAGGGAGCGGATGGCATAATGGCAGACGTTCCGGACCTGAAGGTGCGCATTGAAAACCTCATGGCATGGATAGAAGCGGGCCGCGGGACCAATCTCAAGGGAATAGTCGCAACGGGTTGGAGCAGGTACAACACATTTCTTACTCCCTGCGAAAGCATGGAGGTATCTCTTGATGCGCTCGTACTCGCCGCTTGGTCAATGCGATACGGGAAACTGCCCGGGAACGCCGTTGAGAAGGCACGGGATTTTCTGAAAACGGGGAAGATGAAAAAGCTGGCCGGCAGGAGATTCTTTGAATGTCTCAATGCCGGGACTGAACTCCAGGAGTGGAGAAACAAATCCCTCGACAGGCTAAAGAGCCACTGGGTGCGTTCAGCTGCAATCTACGGAGAAAAGGATCGCTTCAATCCCTGGGAGGAAAAGAAGATAGCCGGAGAGATACGGGAGTCCATTGAAAAGGGCAGGGACCTTGCCGGCGCCTGGCATAAAGCGCACAGGGGGCTGGTTGCGAAAGCTTGGCTGGATTATTACGTGAAATCACGTCTGTGGCAGGTTGAGACGTATGCCGGAAAAGTCCTTGAGAAACTCTCCCGGAGGTCCGGTTAGACGGTTGCTTTCAGGGGAGGTTTCTGTTATACTTCTTGGGAAAAAAACGGAGGTTAAATGAAAGCGGATTTCAAAGTGGGAGCGGCGAAATACAATATCACGCCGCCGCTGGACCAGGCGCGAAGGCTGGGGCCCAAGGGTCTTGCGGTGGATGTCATCGGTGAGCTTTGCGCAAGGGCAACCGTGTTTGACGACGGAAAGAACAAGGCGGCCATAGTACTCCTGGACATAAGCGAGTTCTTTACAAACATCACGAAAGGCGTGCGGGAACTGGCAAGCAAGTGGACGGACATACCGGCTGAAAACATCATGGTATGCGCCACGCACACCCACTCCTCCGCGAAAGTGATTGACTATGACGACCCGTACGATACCGGCGGGGTACTTGTAAAATACGACAGGTTGAGCGATGAAACGCAGGCATATCTTGACATGCTCTACCGCTATGCGGCAAGCGCGGTATTCCTTGCCGACAGCCGGCGCAAGCCCGCAAGGGGGAAGATCGGCGAAATTTCCGTGCCGGGTATCGGAAAACCCCGGACTCGCCTGAAAGACGGACGCGTGGCGAGCTTTACCCACGCCGAGACCATGGAACACTACAGTCCCAAGGACATAGAATCCGTCTCTCCTTACGACGATGCACTACGGATAGCCTTGTTTGAAGATACTGACGGGAAGCCGATATGCGGAATGGGGAACTTCGGATGCCACAATGCGCTTGCCATGGGAGGAATGACGCTTAACAGCGATTACTACGGCTGGGCGGCAGAAAAGCTGGAGCGCGACATGGACGACAGGTTCGTCTTCTCGCTCATGGCAGGGCCCGAAGGCAACGTGCACCCGGCGGCATTTTTTGATCATGACGTACCGGCGAGCGAAGCAGAGAAATTCGTCCCTGTTGCAGGAAAAATGTTATACGACAAGGCAAAGAAGATATGGAAGAAACTTAAGCCTTTCAAGACCGGCATACTCGTCTCGGCAAGCAAAGAGGTTTACTTTCCGCTTCAGAATCCTCTGACCCTGCGCCACCAGGCGTATCTCCAGGGACGCGGAGTCACCGGCGGGAAACAGGATGAAAACGGCGTTTACTCTGAACTGCAGATTATAAGAACAGGCGATTTCGCGATTCTCGGGCTCTGCGGGGAGGTCTTCCACGAGATTGCGGCCAACCTGCGGAAGGCAAGTCCCTTCAAATACACCTGGGTGAACTCGCTGTGCAACGACGAGCTCTCCTACCTGATGCCCGTCCATGAGCACAGGCGGGATAACGAGTCAGGCAAAATGAACGTTCAGAAAGAGTTTGCGCTTCCCGACGAAAACGTGGAACCGCTCATATACGAAACATACAAACAGCTGTTTGCGCAAGTGAAGAAATAATACGGAGGATATAAAAATGCTGGACAAAAAGAAATTCCTTATTGACGCGGGGATAAAAGACCTGCCTTTTCCCATAAGGGTGATTTCAGGATCGCATCCGGAAGGACAACCCACGGTAGCTAACCTTTCCATCAGCGCCCGCATCATGCAGGAATTTGAGGCAAGCTGGATTGACAAGTTCATCCGGGTCGTTCACAGCCACAAGGGCACAATCGGTACAGACACCCTGTCGGTGAACATCCTGGACTACGTAAGGGAACTGAAAGCCAACATGGTGAAGATCGATTTTGACTACCCTTACTTCATAGAAAAAACCACCCCGGTTTCAAAGGAGAAATGTCTTGTGCGGTATCTCTGCACCTATTCGGTTAAAGTTCTCGCGGTGGATGAAAAACCGAAGGTTTTTTTCCGGATAGATGTTCCTGTTATTACAACATATCCTGGTTCGCAAAAAGACAAGGCAGGCGGGCTCTTCGGACAGTTGAGCATAGTCACCGTTGAGGTTGAGACGAAGAAAGACGTTTATCCAGAAGAACTGGTTGACATCGTGGACAGCCATGCACTTTCACCGGTATATTCGTACCTCTCCAACGAGGACCAGATAGGGATTATACAAAAGGTGCACTCCCGGGTACGCTCAAGCGTTGTGATGGTTGACGAGATAAAGAGCGAACTGTCGCAGATGAAGAAAATCGGCTGGTACAGCGTAGGCTGTGCCAACTACGGGATGCTTCATTCTTACAGTACCATCATAAAGACAGAAAAGGGGATGTGGGTGCCCGGAAGTTGAAATGCTATTTATAATACAGGCTCTTGTTACCGGTATAGTGGCAGGATTCGTCTGCGGACTCTTTGGAATGGGCGGCGGCTCACTGCTGGTGCCGGCCATATTCCACGTTTTCAAACTGCCGATGAAAGAAGCTATCGGCACAAGTCTCTTCGTGATAATCTTCTCGGCGCTCTCCGCGCTGATAAACTACACCAGGCACAACCAGGTCAAGGCAAAAATTGCATTCTATATCGTGCCCTGCGGCATACTCGGCGCGCAGGCAGGCGCCCTTCTCACTGACCGCCTTCCGGAAACGGCCGTCAGATACATCTTTATAATCCTGGTCACCGTCCTCGGAATAAAGATGCTGTTCCACCCTGAAAACGACGGCGCGTCATGCAAGGAAGGAGAGATGGAATACAGCAAGGTTTCTGCGATCCTCATCGGGCTCTTTGCGGGTTTTGTTTCCGGCCTTTGCGGGGTCGGGGG
>CAYQXZ010000048.1:2120-4490 GCA_964421645.1 uncultured bacterium | reverse complement strand
CCGCATCAACAATTTCGTGCAGAAAAGGGCAACGAAACTCCTTCTTGATTTCCTGACCTTCTGTAGCATCATCAAAGAAATCCCCGAAAAGAAGGGACTTGAGGTGCAGGCGGGAAAAATCGGGGGACTGAAATTCTACAGGAGCTACCTGCTTTACAACTTTCCGGATTACTCGCCCGTTACGCTTGATGAAAGGGAAGAACTCTCCTCTTACTCTCTGAAAAACGGCAGGACGGACTTCAGGATGAACTTCATCATGGACGTTGAGAAGAAATCGTTCCCCGCAGCGCTTTCCTCAATCACCGGCAAGTATATCAGGGAACTCTTCATGGAGAGCATAAGACGCACTTTAAACATCAAAGAGGACATCTCCGGCTACCATGACAAAAAGACTTTACAGCGTATCGCCTCTCTCAACACAAAGGATTTCCCCTCCGCCTGCCTCTTCCGCCGCAAATAGCTATACCATTGTTCTTTTATTGACAAGAACATTTGCTTCAAGGTATAATACGTTTGTAATAAATCGTAGTGGAGAACTGATGATTATATTTGATGCGTCTACGTTAATCCTGCTTGCGAAGATTGACGTGCTTCGGATTGTAACGGATATTTTTGCCCCGGCAACGGCGCCAAAGATAGTCTTGTCGGAGGCTACAGGTAAGAAAACGCTGGACGCCGAAGCGATAAGACAGCTTGTTCATGAGAATAAATTGCGTATTGTTGAAAACCCGCCGAAACACCGGATGGATTACTTTATGGAAAGATTTCCGGTTGCCGCCGGAGAAACGGCGTCTTTTTTGATTGCCAGAGAAAAGAATGCTCTTCTGGCAACCGATGACGGTATTGCAATAAGGATATGCAAGATATTTGGCGTCAGATTCGCCACTGCCGTGCACTTTCTGATCGGGTTGAAAAACCGGGGGCATCTTGACCAACAGACGGCACTGGCGAAACTCGGTGTGCTGGAGAGGTGCGGCCGCTATGCTCCGGAAATAATCAAGGATGCCACGGAGAGAATCAATAGGAGGTAATCATGGCTGTCATGAGCTTGCGTCTCAATGAAGAGGAAAGAAAGAAAATCACCGCGCTGGCTTCGCAGGAGAAAAAGGAGAAGTCCGCTGCTGCACGTGAGTTGATAAATGCAGGATGGACTTTTCGCTGGCTGATGGAATATCACCGCGGCAGAATATCTCTGGGCAAAACGGCCGAAAGACTTCAGGTCTCAATGAGCGATGTTCTGGATATGCTGGCGGAGATGGGGATACAGAATCCTCTCCGGTATGACGAATATCTCGAAGGCTTCCAAAATCTTGAATAATATTGCCTCCCTCCGCCTGCCTCTTCCGCTCTAAATAACTATACGGAAATGCGGGACTTCTTCAGGTCGGCGGCCTGCTGGATGAGGAGGGTCTGCCTCGTGGAATTCAAACAGTCCAGGGTGGTGAGAATCTTCTTGCCCTTTTCACCCTTGATTTCGGAGACCATTTCCCGGATATAATCCCCGGCTTTTCCCTCTGCATGCACTCTTTTTTCAGGTTTGCCGGGCTTCCGGATAACGAGCTCCGGAGAAGACAGGTCGATAATCATCTCTCCTTCCGTTCCCCAGAACCGGAAGGTCCAGGGCGTGGAATGACCCGGTACCGCCTTGTATGATACGTCAAAAATCACGCCGGCGCCGTTTGCCAGCCGTAGAAGTCCCTGCGCTCCGTCCTGGAAGAAGGATTTTTCGGGGATCTCAAAGTTCCATGCGCGCGCTCCGACTACCTCTGCCACGGGATAGCCGGTTATCATGTTGATAGCATCCACGCCGTGTATCATCAGGTCGTTGATGGTGCCCCCGTGCAGTCCCTTCTCAAAGTACCAGTCCGGCCTGCCCGTCCGGTATGAAAGCGGGTGAAGACCGAAGACGGCTACGTTGGACACGTCTCCGATCTCTCCTGCACGTACAAGCTTCGCAGCCGTTTGTATTGAGACATAAAAACGCAGATCCAGCGCCACCATCACGCTAAGTTTCTTCTGCGATGAAATCTTCTCAATCTGCTCCAGCTCCTCCACGCGCGTGCACAACGGCTTGTCGCTGATTATGTGTTTGCCTGCCTTGAGCCCCTTGATTACCTCCTGCCCGCGCTTTGCATATACGTCGCCAACTGCCAGGATGTCAAAGTCCACGCTTTTCAGCAGTTCATCTATGCCGTTATGGGTTATTTCAAGTTTCAGGGCTCCCAGGATCTTCTTTCCTTCGGCAATATTCTCTTCCGCAACCGCGATAACCTGCATTTCAGGATGCTCGTTTATCTGCCTGATTATTGATCCTATGTGTCCGTGCCTCACCCCGCATACCGCCACTTTGTACATTATTTGACCTCCGTC
>CAYQXZ010000048.1:0-2020 GCA_964421645.1 uncultured bacterium | reverse complement strand
TCCAGCGCCCTTGAAAAGACAGACAGCAACGCATCGGTGAGCACCACCCTTGCTGCCGTAAGCTCCCTGTTGTCCGTGACAACCCTGTGCTTGTGATAATAGGAATGGAATGACTTTGCCAGGTCAAGCAGGTATTCGGCAAGCAGGTGCACCCCGTACGTATTGATAACACCTTCCAGCGTATCGCCGAACCGCGCCAGCTTTTTGGCGATTGCAAGCTCTTCAGGCTCCTTCAGCAAAGACAGGTCCGCCTGCACCTTTTCAACGCCTATCCCGGATTCTTCCGCAAATTTCAGGATGTGCTTCATCCGCACGTACGCGTACTGGAGGTAATAGACCGGGTTTTCCACGGACTTCTTCTTTGCCAGCTCCAGGTCAAAATCAAGGTGACTGTCCGCCTTCCTGAAGATGAAAAAGAACTTTGACGCGTCGGGTCCCACCTCTTCCATCAACTGTTTCAGGGAAATGAACTGCCCTTTTCTGGTGGACATGGAGAGCTTTTCTTTGCCCCTGTAGAGCGTTGTCAGCTGGACTACTATGAACCGCAGCTGCTCCGGGTCAAACCCGAAATTCTCAACCACCGCCTTCATCCTGGGAATATAGCCGTGGTGATCGGGTCCCACAATATTCACAAGGGTGTTATAGCCCCTGTCAATCTTGTCCCTGTGGTACGCGATATCCGAGGCGAGGTAGGTGTAAGAACCGTCGCTCTTGATGACCACCCTGTCCTTCTCATCCCCGTAGGCGGTACTCTTGAACCACCATGAACCCTCGGAGAAATAGAGCATCCCCTTTTCCTTAAGGACTCCCAGGAGCTGTTCAACCCGCTTGTCCTGCAGGAACCCGCTTTCCCTCGTCCACCGGTTAAAGCTCACGCCGAAGGCCTGCAGGTCTTTCTCTATATCCTTCAGTATATGTCCGGCCGCAAAATCCGAAAAAGAAATGTTCTCGTCTTTTACCTCTTTAGCTATATCTATGAGATACTCCCCTTCGTATCCTTCCTCGGGTATCGCGTATCCCTGCTCTCCCTTCAGTTGCATGTACCTCGCCTTCAGGGATTCACCCAGCAGTCTTATCTGCCTTCCTCCGTCGTTGATGTAGTATTCCTTGGCCACCTCAAACCCGGTATATTTGAGTATCCGTGCCAGCGACTCCCCGAACGCCGCCTGCCTGCCGTGGGCGATGGTAAGGGGTCCCGTGGGATTTGCGCTCACGAATTCAATGAGTACCCTCTTCCCCTTGCCGGCATCGGAAGAACCGAAAGATTTCTTGCTCTCAAGGATTTCAGTCAGGAGTTCAAGATACATCTCCTTTTTAAGAAAGAAATTCACGAATGCGTTCTTTACCTCCACCTTATCAATGAAGTCCGGGGACAGGGACATAATCTTCTCTTTCAGCAGCGCCGCCGCCTTCTGCGGAGAGGGATTTTCCTTGTCGGTCATCTTGAAGGCGAGGTTGGTATAGAATTCGCCGAATTCCTCCCTTGCGGCAGGAAGCACGGGTATCTCGTTTTCACCGATGGACGCAAAACGCGGGTCGCCTGCCAGCGCCTGTTTTATAACATCCCTGATTTTCTCTTTAGCCGTCCTGTTCATCTCTTTCTCTTTTAAGTTCCGAAAGAAGTTCCTCAACCCTGAACTCTTTTCTTTCGTCATAGACGAATTCTATTTTGGGCGTGTATTTTATAACCAATCGCCCGCCAAGTTTGTGCTGGATGTAGCCTGTCGCCTGCACAAGCCCGTCAAACGTGCGCTTCTGCTCTTCCGGACTGCCCATGACGCTGACGCCTATCTTTGCATGTTTCAGATCGGAGGAGATGTCAACGTAGGTCAGGGTGAAAAAACCTATCTCCGGGTCGGAAACGTGCTTTCTTATTATCTCTTCAACCTCTTTAAGCAAGAGGTGTTCCAGTCTTTCCTGCCTTCTCTCTTTAATTTTTCTCTCCCCGCTCCTGACGCCCGTTGTCATTGCGAGCCGTTTCTTGGCGCGGCAATCTCAACCTTAATATGAGATTGCTTCG
>CAYQXZ010000047.1:6426-12206 GCA_964421645.1 uncultured bacterium | reverse complement strand
GCTGTTGACCGTACGGCCCAACGTTTAAGAAAATACCATGCCGCGCAGATGCCGAAAAAATTTGCCGTAAGAGAAAAGGGGATATCTTCCGAGTGCATGTTCTTTCCCGTGAAGAAGGCCGGCGTTTACGTACCGGCAGGACAGGCGCCGCTTATATCCACTGTTCTGATGACGGTGATCCCGGCGCAGGTGGCTGGCGTTAAGGAGATATGTGCGGCAAGCCCGCCTTCGCGCGGAGGGAAGGTGAACCCGCTGATTCTTGGAGTGCTCGGATATCTGGGAGTAAAGGATGTTTTTGCAGTGGGTGGAGCGCAGGCGGTAACCGCCTTTGCCTACGGGACGGAGACCGTTCCTGCGGTGGACGTCATAGCAGGTCCGGGAAATAAGTATGTTGATACCGCGAAACGCCTGCTTTACGGGAAGGTGGGGATAGACCTGCCTGCAGGCCCCAGCGAACTTGCGGTTTTCACGGACGGTTCGGCTGACCCGGATTTTATCACGGCGGACTTGAAAGCGCAGATTGAGCATACCGGCGGACTCGGCATCCTGGTAACGAACTGTGAAAAAACCGGAAGAAGATTGAGCGCCGGGATAAAGGGTGGGTACTGGCTGAAGGTGAAGGATAAAGAGGAAGCGGTAAAAGTAATAAATCTAATCGCGCCCGAACATCTCCAGATTATGTGCAGGAACGCGCGAGGCATTGTGAAGGATGTGGTTGCAGGCGCCATATTTATCGGCGACTGGTCGTCCGCGGTCCTCGGGGATTATTTTGCCGGCCCCAGCCACGTGCTGCCGACAGGAAGGACCGCGCGGTTTGCCTCCGGGGTGTCGGTCTACACCTTCCTGCGGAATTGTGCCGTGGTTGAAGCGGACGCGGGATTCTACAGAAAATACGGAGAAATGTTGGAGACCCTGCCGCAGGCAGAGGGGCTTCCCATGCACAGGGAATCAATCGGCATACGCAGGAGAAAAGCAAAGAAATGAATCCAGGCCAGATGATAGAAGACCTATCAAGTTTTGACAAAAAAACCAGGGAAGAAGCACTTTCAGAAGTTGCAGGTATGGTGAAGGCGGGACAGGTTGAGAAAGCGCAGGTTGTCAAACCCTGGATTAACCTTCATCTGCATACTTTCCATTCATACAACTATAACAACTGGTCGCCTTCAAGGGTGATTTTTGAAGGGTGGCGGACAGGGCTGGAATATACCGGGACGGTTGATTTTGATACGCTTGCCGGGCTTGAAGAGACACTGCATGCCGGAAAACTGTTGGGTATGCGGGTAACAGGCGGTTTTGAGTCCCGCGTATTCATTGAGGAGATGAAGGATACGGTAATAAATTCTCCAAAGGAGCCCGGTATATACTACCTGTGCGGAAAAGGATTTAAGAAAACGCCTGACAGGAATTCCGAGGCTGGCAGGTTTTTCGCGGGGATGCTTGATATATCCCAGAACAGGAACAAACAGGTTATCGCGAAACTCAACGCGCACCTGAAAGAGGCGCAGGTGGATTACACAGGAGACGTTCTGCCTCTCACGCCATCGGGCAATCCGACCGAAAGGCACATAATAGAAGCGTATGTGAAAAAGTCCGAAGCAGTCTGCGGCGGAAGTGTGGACAGATTCTGGGCAGGGGTTCTTAACCTGCCGGTGGACAACGTCTGCAATTTGAGGACGAAAAAGGGCGCGGATTTCCAAGAGACGTTGAGGAAGGCGCTTATAAAATACGGCGGACCCGGGTACGTAAAGCCAGAACGCGAATCATTTCCTCTCTTTGACGACACCGTGCGGATGATAGAGAAGGCAGGAGGCATCCCCACAGGCACATGGCTTGACGGCACAAATCCGGGCGAAGCAGAGCCGGAAAAGCTCATGGATTTCCTCAAAGGCAAGGGTATAAAGGCGATAACGGTTATCCCGGACAGGAACTGCAACATCGCCAACCCCGAAGAGAAGAAAACAAAGATAAAGAAATTGAACGAATTCATGGATGCATGCACGAAAAAGCAGATGCCGGTTGTCTGCGGTACCGAGATGAACAAGCACGGGCAGCCGTTTGTTGACGACTTCAACAATCCTGCCCTGTCTTCATATCTTTCCTATTTTCTCTCCAGCGCCTCGCTCTTTATCCACTGATTTTGACTGAACATATAAACGGGTGTTATAATTACTGACTTACGTTGTTGTTTATAGACACACTATACAGGATGGAGGATAAAATGCCTAAGACAGTATCAGCAAAGAAAAAAGAAATTACGAGGAAATGGTATCTGGTGGATGCCGCGGACAGGATTCTCGGCAGGGTGGCGAGCGAGGTTGCGCGCATCCTTATGGGCAAGCATAAAACCGTATGGACGCCGAACGTTGATACGGGCGATTTTGTCGTGGTGATTAACGCGGAGAAGGTGAAGGTAACCGGCAGGAAGCTTTCGGACAAGACCTATTACAAGCACTCCGGGTACATGGGAGGATTGAAAAAGGAGAACCTTGCATCCCTTATGAGCAGAAAACCCGAGACTGTCGTTACACTCGCCGTCAGGGGCATGCTGCCCAAGACAAAACTCGGCAGGCAGATGGTGAAGAAACTGAAGGTCTACAGGGGCGATAAGCACCCGCATGAGGCGCAGAATCCTCAGAAGCTGGAAAAGAAGTAGCATGGAGGTACGACATGAACAGGATAAGCATAATTGACGTAACAAACCGGGATGGAGTACAGACCGCGCACCTGGGGCTTTCCAAGCTGCAGAAGACAATGATCAATTACTACCTTAACCAGATGGGCGTCTTCCAGAGCGAGGCGGGTTTCCCCGTAACCGGGCATGAGATAAACTACCTCAACGCCAACATGGAACTTGCAAGACAGAAGGTCCTTTCGCCAATACGCATCTCGGGCTGGATGCGGGCGATACCGCAGGACGTAGAAGAGGCATTTGCAAATATACCGAAACTGGAACATGTGAACGTTTCAATTTCCACTTCGGAACAGATGATTGTCGGCAAGTTCCAGGGCAAGATGAAATTCAGGGATGTTCTGAAAGCCATGAGGGAAGCGCTGAAGCTCGCGAAGAAAAAGGGGATAAAGAGCATCGGGGTGAACGCAGAGGATGCTTCAAGGACGAAACTGTCCAGCCTGATAGAATTTGCCTCAATGGCAAAAGAATACGGGGCTGACAGGGTGCGTTATTGCGACACGCTCGGATACGATTCGCCTTTCACGATATACGACAGGATATACAAGATTGCCAGAGAGGTGAAAATTCCCATGGAACTGCACTGCCATAACGATCTCGGAATGGTGGTAGCGGTTTCGGTGACGGGCGCAAAGGCCGCCGTTGACGCAGGAGTGGACGCGTACATCAATACGACTATCAACGGAATGGGAGAAAGGGCAGGCAATGCAGACCTGGTATCGGTGATACTTGCTCTCAAGTATGCGTCAGGCTTTGCCGGCAAGTACAAGCTTGACGAAAGGATTGATTTGAAGATGGCATGGAAGATTTCGCACTATGCCTCATACGCTTTTGGAGTGCCCATACCCATCAATCAGGTGGGCGTCGGGAAGAACGCTTTTGCGCACTCTTCCGGGATACACGTGGACGGTGCCCTGAAAGACAGGAGGAACTACGAGCTGTATGATTTTGAGGAGCTCGGAAGGGGAGTGCCGGAGCTCGTTGAAAGCGGCAGGATGATACTTCTGGGCGAATACAGCGGAATTAAGGGCTTGAGGAATGTCTACGGGAAACTGGAAGTCAAGTTTAAGGATGACGACGAGGCAAGAGAGATACTGACACTTGCCAGGTATGCAAACGTTGCCAACCAGCTGCCTCTGACAGCTGAGGAACTGATATTCATCGCCAAACATCCCGAAGAAGTCAGGCAACTGCTGACGCTGACACCGTAAAAACAAAATCATGACCCCTCGCAATGACAAAAAGCGTCGGTTCGAGGTAAGGAAAATGGGACAGACAATCGCGGAAAAAATTCTTTCCGCCCGTTCGGGCAAGAAAGTATATGCAGGAGATATAACGCTCGCCAGGGTTGACCTTGTAATGGCGCAGGATGGAACCGCGCCGCTTGTGATCAAGGCTTTTGAGCAGTTTAATACCGACAGGGTCTTCAATAAAAACAAGGCGGTCTTTGTCATAGACCACAACAGTCCCAGCCAGAGCCAGGGGGTGTCCGCCCTCCACAAGATGATGAGGGATTTCACGGCAAGGTACGGAATGAACATTTTTGATATCGGCGAAGGCGTCTGCCACGTGCTCCTGCCTGAAAAAGGGCTGGTGAAATGCGGCGACCTGGTTCTCGGAGCCGACAGCCACACCCCGACTTACGGAGCGCTGAACGCGATGTCTTCCGGGGTGGGCTCAACCGATCTTGCAATCGCCCTTCTGACCGGAAGTCTCTGGTTCAAGGTCCCGCCCACGGTGAAGGTCACCGTAAGCGGCAGGCTGCCCGCGGGAACCTTCGGAAAGGACATTGCGCTCTATATCGTTAAAACGCTTACTGCGGAAGGGGCGCTGTACAAGAGCGTGGAGATAACCGGAGAGACTGTAAAATCTCTTTCCATGGAAGCAAGGTTTACCATATGCAACCTGACGACTGAAGTGGGTGCCAAGTGCGGCATAATGCAGGCGGACGAAAAGACAAAGAAATGGCTTGCCGGACGGTCCGTAAAGAACTGCCGTCCGGTCGTTCCCGACAGCGATGCGGTATACGAGAGAGAGGTGCAGATAAACGTTTCAAAACTTCCCCCGCAGGTTGCAAGACCTCACACGGTGGATAACGTTGCGGACATTGAAACGGTCAAAGGCACCCCTGTCCAGCAGGCATTTATTGGGACGTGCACAAACGGAAGAACCGAGGATTTTGCGATTGCTGCAAGGATTCTGAAAGGCAGGAAGGTCAAAAAAGGAGTGCGCCTCATATGCAGTCCGGGCTCCAGGAGCATATATCTTGAGTGCCTTGAAAAAGGATATTTCCAGACGATAATACAGGCAGGAGGATGCGTGACAAACCCGGGTTGCGGGGCGTGCGTGGGAACGCACCAGGGGATTCCTTCCGACGGAGAAAACGTCATATCAACCGCAAACAGGAATTTCAAGGGAAGGATGGGCAACCAGAATGCCTTTATATACCTCGCTTCTCCCGCCACCGTTGCCGCCAGCAGCATAGAAGGCAGAATAGCAGATCCGAGGAAATACCTCAAATAATGGATATACTGAAGCTGACGATGTGGGAGGTCAGGGAACTCCTGGAAAAAAAAGAGATCTCCTGCGTTGAGGTTGTAAAGAATCTGCTTTCCGAGATAGAGAAAAAAGACGGTGAACTGCACAGCTACCTTCACGTAAACAGAAATGCGCTTAAGGAAGCGGAGAAGGTTGACGGAAAAATAGCCCGGAGCGATCAGCTCGGGGTTCTTGAAGGGATACCGATAGCCGTAAAAGACAACATCTGCATAAAAGGGATGCCTGCCACATGCGCCTCAAAAATGCTTGAAAACTTCCATCCTCCGTACGATGCTACCGTTATAGAGAGGATGAAAAAAGCGGGAGCAATCATAATAGGAAAGACCAACATGGATGAGTTTGCCTTCGGCTCCTCCACGGAAAGCTCCGCATTCGGGCCGACCAGGAATCCCTTTGATTCGCAGCGGGTTCCGGGCGGTTCCTCGGGCGGTTCGGCCGCTGCCGTGGGAGCGAACCTGTGTTACGGCGCATTAGGCTCGGATACGGGCGGTTCAATACGTCAGCCGGCGGCGTTCTGCGGAGTTGTGGGCAT
>CAYQXZ010000047.1:0-6326 GCA_964421645.1 uncultured bacterium | reverse complement strand
CATACACAATACGGCATAGCGGTGTACTACATACTCGCCACCGCCGAAGCAAGCTCCAACCTGGCAAGGTTTGACGGTGTGAAATACGGCTACCGGACGAAGAATTATGCGAACCTCCAGGAGATGTATATGAATACCAGGGGCGAAGGATTCGGAAGCGAAGCGAAAAGAAGGATAATACTGGGCACGTATGTTCTTTCTTCCGGGTATTACGAGGCATACTATATAAAGGCTCAGAAGGTAAGGTCTCTCATCAAGAAGGATTTTACGGATGCATTCAAGGAAGTGGATATTATCGTAACACCGACAACGCCCGAGCTTCCTTTCAAACTCGGGGATAAGAAGGAAGACCCCCTCAAGATGTATCTTTCGGATATTTTTACTGCAAATATAAATCTTGCCGGATTGCCTGCTTTAAACCTGCCTGTTGGCAGTGTGAATTCCCTGCCGGTGGGTTTGCAGGTCATAGCACCTCTTTTCCGGGAAGAGAAGATCATAGAAGCTGCATATGCATTGGAACAGAGCTTAAAATCATGAACTCCTCGCTTGCCCCCCCACCTGTTTCCTCCCCCTCGAGGGGGGAGGAGAGGAGGGGGTGGAAGAGTTCCCTGTAACAA
This sequence comes from uncultured bacterium, assembly GCA_964421645.1. Taxonomy (GTDB): domain Bacteria; phylum Ratteibacteria; class UBA8468; order B48-G9; family JAFGKM01; genus JAFGKM01. Next base: position 5,709 of record CAYQXZ010000047.1, on the reverse strand, counting down.
AGAAGAAACGGGGCAAGCGGGGTAAAGGAGAGGGCAGTGGATAACTTCATAACAAGGCGCGCATTTGTTGCAGGACTGATACTTTCTGTTGCAATTGCTTTCCTCGCCCAGTACTCGGTAAACGTGACTCACAGTTCGTATATGGCCATAGACCATATGCCGGCAGGAGGGATCTTCCTCTTTTTCATACTGGTGTTCATAGTCAACTCCCTCCTGAAGAAAATAAACAGGCGCCTTGCTTTCGGCCCCGGTGAACTCCTGCTGGTCTACATAATGATACTGGTTGCCTCTTCCGTGACCGAAATGGGGCTGGGCAGCCAGCTGCTGCCCATAATCTCCGGACCGCACTATTATTCGTCTCCCGAAAACAACTGGGATACTCTCCTGATTCCGCACATAAAGAAGTTCCTCATAGTGAACGATGCTGCAGCATCCAGGTATTTTTTTGAGGGACTTCCCAAGGGAATGAGGATTCCATGGGGTGCATGGCTGCGGCCTCTGGCTGTCTGGATTCCCTTCATCCTTGTTCTCTACTTCGTGATGTTCTGCGTTGCCTCAATCCTGCGGAAACAGTGGATGGACAAGGAACGCCTTGTATATCCTCTGACGGTACTGCCCAGGGAAATGGTAAAGGAGAAAGCAGATGACGGGAAGAAAAGCAGGGTACCGCCGTTTTTCAAAAACCCGCTCATGTGGCTGGGTTTTTCCGTGGCATTTCTCATAGGAACCCTTAATGCTCTGCACTATTATTTTCCCATGGTTCCCGCGATACCGCTCGCGCAGGCGGTACCCATTTTCAGAAGGACCATATCACTTTCTTTCAGGATAAGTTTCCCGGTTATCGGGTTTGTATATCTTGTTAACCTGAACGTTCTATTCTCTGTATGGTTCTTCAACGTGCTGTTCAAGATAATACGCGGCAGCTTCAACATCATGGGCATAGCCAGCGTTGAGAACGTGGGTATCTACGGGTGTTCCGGAGAGCCTATCTTCAATCATTTCGGGATGGGTGCCATGCTGGTGATGGTGGCATATAGCCTGTGGATATCCAGGGCGCATCTGAAGGAGGTCTGGCAGGGAGCGACGGGAAAGAAGCAGGTTGACGATTCCGGGGAGGTCATGTCCTATAAGGCGGCATTCTGGGGGCTTGTATTCGGCTCTCTCTTTCTCACTGGCTGGCTGATGGTGTCCGGTATGCAGCTGCACGTGGCAATTCTTTTTCTCATCGTTGCGTTCGTGATATGGATTGTTCTGACGCGGGTCGTCTGCGAAGGTGGAATTCCCACTCTTGTTGCCACTTCGATCGCGTCCGCGCAGATAATCTCATCCTTCGGCTCCGTGCACCTTGCGTCTATGACGATTGCGGCCCTTGCCATGACCTATGTCTATTCCGCGGACGTAAGGACCTTCCCTCTCTCTTCCATGTCCATGGGACTGAAGGTTGCGGAGGGCGCGAGAGGGAATAGAAGGCCTCTTTTCTGGGCTATCATGAGCGCCATAACTCTTAACATCCTGGTCACCCTGTTGATACAGTTGAAAATGGGATACAAATACGGCGGGATCAATCTGAATGACTGGTATTTCCGCGGCGATGTAACAGCGCCCTACAAGCACGTCGCCGAGATGCTCAAGAATCCGACTACCCCCAACACAGTCGGTTGGATATGCAAGGGCATAGGCGCATTGACCATGTGGATCTTCCTTTTCATGCGCCAGCACTTCCTGTGGTGGCCGTTTCATCCCATAGGAATCGTTGTAGCGCCAGTTGCATGGGTTGATGCGCTGTGGTTCTCAATCTTCATAACGTGGCTTGTTAAATCCGTGATAATGCGGTACGGCGGAGCGCAGGTCTACGACAAACTGAAGTTTTTCTTCCTCGGCCTGCCGCTCGGATTGTATACCTGTGCGGGCGTATGGTTTATAATAGACCTGATTACCGGGAAGAAGGGTAACCAGGTCTTCTGGATATAGGGGGGCTTGAATGGGTTTTCTGGATGAGAATTATCTGCTGGGTAACGATGCGGCGCGCAAGCTCTTTGGCAGGGTGTCCGGCCTGCCTGTGGTTGACCCGCATAACCATGCCGACGTTAAAGAGATTGCCGAGAATAAGAACTATCCGGATCCATGGAAACTCTTCGTTGGCACCGACCACTATGTATGGGCGGCCTTGAGGAACTGTGGCCTGCCGGAGAAATACGTCACAGGCGACGCCGCACCCGAAGAAAAATGGATGAAAATGGCGGAGGTCTTTCCGCTCGTCGCGGGCAACCCGGTTTACGAATGGATACACCTTGACCTGAAGCGGTACCTGGGGATAGACGACCTGCTGGGCCCGGAGACAGGAAAAAAGATATGGAACAGCGCCTCAAAGCTACTTGCTGAAGAGACCGGCCGTCCGCAGGCATTGTTGAAGAAGACGGGCGTTGAGGTGATGTGCTCCACGGACGACCCGGCAGATATCCTGGATAACCATTCAAGAGTCAACAGCATGATGGGTTCCACCGTTGTCCGTCCTACCTGGCGTCCGGACAGGGCGCTTAAGATACAATCTCCCGGATGGCGGAACTATATCGCAGTACTTGAAAAGCGTTTCGGCGTCAGGTGCAGTTCAATAACCGGACTTACAGACATACTTAAGAGATCACACGACTACTTTGACCAAAACGGTTGTGTTGCGAGCGACCATGCGGTTGAGACCCCTTTCCCCGGGACATCCGAAAAAGAGGACGCTGAAGAAATTTTCAGGAAGGCGCTTGCTGGTGAGATTGTAACTCCGCAGGAGGCAGGTATTTTTGCCGATTATCTTTTCGGCGAAATGGGGCGGCTGGATGCGGAGAAAAATTGGGTTTTCCAGATTCATATTGGTGCGGTAAGAGACGTAAGGGCTAAACTATTTGAAGAGATAGGACCGGATTCGGGAGGGGACGTTTCAAGCCATTTCATAGACATACGCCCTCCCTTGACGGATTTCCTTAACAGGTTTGATGACCGGCTGAAGGTTGTTCTATACTGCCTGGATGCAGTGCACCAGGCAACCCTTGCGACGGTCTCGCGCGCTTTCGGTTCAAAGGTGCGGCTTGGCTCTGCATGGTGGTTCTGCGACCATCCGGCAGGGATGAAACGCCAGCTGGAATATATAGGTTCGGTTGACCTGCTCTCCTGTTTCGCGGGCATGGTATCGGACTCCAGGAAAATACTTTCATACGGTTCAAGGTTTGAGATGTTCCGAAGGGTGCTGTGCGACGTGCTTGGCGAAATGACGGAACGGGGACAGATGCCCGAAGAAATTGCGGCTCTCCTGGCGCACAAAATCTGTTACAAAAATCCCAAGGTCTTTTTTAACCTGTGAGGTGCAGAATGAGAAAATTCATCATGATTTTTCTGTTTGCAGTCGCCCTTTCCTGTTATGCCGAAGATAAAAGTTCCGCCGTCTCCGGCAGCACGGACGTCGCTGCTGTCGCCGCGAAACAGACGCAGGCGGAAGAACGTCTTGATAAGCTTGAAAAAGAGGTGGAACAGCTCCGCAAGGAGGTTGACCGGCTTAACGAGCTGACGTCAACACTTACGAAGACCCTGCGCGACCTTCAGATTGCCACGCAGGGCGGTTCGTCATTACGGCCGGACACCTCAACCTGGAACAGCGTCAAGAGGGGAATGACCGCCGAAGAGGTGCAGAATCTGTTGGGCAGTGCCGATAGAATAGAACAGGAAAAAGGAGCGGATGTTTGGTACTACTTCGGTATGGGCAGCATTACCTTTAACCTCAACGACAGGGTAAGTTCACAAAGCACCTTCAAGAAACTTCCCTTTGAGAACAAAGTTCCCTGAAAGAGCAGGATAAATGATTATTGACGTGCACGGGCATATCGGCCGCATACTGCCGGACAGGCGTGAGTTTGTGGACGTCACAAACCTTATAGCCAAGATGGACGCATGGGGCATAGACAGGACATGCGTTCTTCCCTTGAGCGAACATCCGGAGGGCGCCTACCTTGAGTGCGACACCGAAGACGTTATAACCGCCTGCTCAAAATATCCGGGACGGCTCATCCCATTCTGCCTGATAGACCCGCGTTACGGAAACAGCCCGGACATGGACTTCAGCCATCTTTTTGAAGAATATATCTCCAGGGGTTGCAGGGGGCTGGGAGAATTGCTTCCGAAGATGGATTTTGACGACCCCCGGTGTATCAACCTGTACCGGCAGACGGGAAAATACCGGCTTCCCGTTCTTTTTGATATGCAGGACAGGCCTGAAGGATACGGCTTGCGCGACGATTTCGGCCTGCCAAAGCTTGAGCACGCCCTCAAGACATGCCCCGAGACAATCTTCATCGGGCACGGTCCCACCTTCTGGGCGGAGATCTCCGGTGTCGTGCCTGCCGGCAACCGTTCCGGCTACCCGGAAGGTCCGGTTCAGCCCGGAGGTGCGGTACCGCGCCTGATGAGGCAGTATAAGAATCTCTGCGCGGATACTTCCGCAGGCAGCGGATACAATGCGCTTACCAGAGACTCTGCGTTCGGCATAGAGTTTCTTGACGAGTTCCAGGACAGAATTCTTTTCGGCACCGACTCCTGTGCGCGGAGCGATGTTAAGGAAATGAACAGGAATGCCGCCTGGCTGAAAGACCTGCGCGCGAAGAAGAAACTGTCAGCAAGCGCCCTGGACAAGATAGAATATAAAAACGCCCTCTGTCTTTTAAATCTGAAGAAGAGATGAAGAACGGGCAGCCTGCGTTTATCCCGTTTTCTTCTGAAGGTTCAGCAGGCGGGAGGCGTTTTGCCACCGGATTTTTTCCAGAGTTTCCGCTGAAACAAGATGTTCAGCTTCCAGCTTCTTGAAGTATCCCACAAGGGGTGTCTCCTGCGGGTCGTTGGCGATATCGGTTCCGAAATATAGCCGGTCTGAAAATTCCTCCAGGAAGGCACAGCCGAACTCCGGATCCCTGCTTATCGCATTATACCCGCTCCCCGCAGAAAGGTCTCCGTGGAGGTTGGGATATTTCCGCATTAGCTCCACGACGCGTCCTGGCGTTATGGGACCCTTCGGATAGGTGTTCCTGTTCTCTTCGGAGACGTCTGCGCTTATCTCCGCCCAGAATGGTTGTGAATGTCCCAGGAAGGTCAGTCCGGGAAAGGATTTTAGAACCTTCTCAAGGCGGGGAAGGCCCAGCTCATCTACACAGCCGTAATATCCTCCCTGCCTGGGCGCAATGTGAAAGATCAGCGGCAGGCCGCTTTCCTCAACGTGCCGGAAAAAATTCATGTTCAGGGGATCGTCAAAAGGGATGTTTGGCGTGTATTCCCCGATACCTTTGCATCCGAGTTCCTTGTATGCCTCCAGAAGCGGCCTGAAGTTTGACTGAGTGTTGTTTGAGATATACCTGGGGTCAAAGTTGCAGAAAGGGATAAACCGGTCAGGATAGTTAGCCGCAATCCTTAAAATTTCTTCCGGCGGATTGACGGTATACCGACATTCAGGGCTTACCCCGCACAGTATTACCGCCATGTCAATCCCCGCCGCGTCCATCATCTCTATCAGCCGTTCGGGGGTGGGGTAATGCGAGCCGTTCGGCCGCGTCAGTTTAGGATGCCTTCTTTCCGCCGTATGTGTATGAATATCTATTAACATTTTCTATGCTCCTTGACCAATTATAACATCTTCTAAGATATGAGAAAAATTCCAGGTTGGTATTGTTCTCTACAAAC
>CAYQXZ010000046.1:0-12248 GCA_964421645.1 uncultured bacterium | reverse complement strand
CAACGCGCATCTCCGATTCGCCCGTTAAATGAAACCCGCACCGTTCGTAGAAAGGTATGTTTTTTGACTCGCAGTTCAGTATTACCTTATAACAGCCGTTATTCCTGGCCTTCAAGACAAGAAAATTCACCATTTCCCGCCCGATACCCTTGCCCCTGAACGGGACGTCTGTAACAACGTTTTCAACGTGAGCATAGGACTTCCCGCCGTGGGATAGATTCAATTGAATCAAAAGTATGGCAGTCCCTACGATCTCACTTCCGACTTCAGCAACACAAAGACAATAATCAGGATTACTTAGTGTTTTTTTAAGAATTATCCGGCCGGTTTCATCATCCAGTTTTTCGCCCGGACTGGGCGGACTCAACTGATAAAGCAGTCTTACTATTTCTGCAAGGTCTTCCATCTTCGCCTTCCGTACTACAATTTTCATGTCAGTCATGCCATTCCTCCTCTTTCATACCTGCAGCACGCTCATCCCCATTTCCTTAAGTTTTTTTATCGTCTTTCCGTAAATCTCTTCCTTGCTCTCGCTGGTGATCAGTGTATATTTTTTCTTTTTCCGTATGTCAATCCTTATCATCCTCATGCTCCTCGTCTGGTAGGTGCATTCCCTGCCTATCTTTGAATTATCCGCAAGGATGATAACCTCTCCTGCCTTTTTTATGACATGCTCTATCTGCTGAACGGTATGTATGTCATCCGAGCTTAATCCTCTGGTGGAAACGCCCGGACTTCCTATGATTACCTTTTCCACGCGTGAAAAATTAAAATGAATGTCCACGATGCTCAAGTTTTTCCTGGAAATTTCCCCGGAAACGATCCCCACGAAATTTTCCAGAAAAAATCCTTCATACTTCTTGAGCCAGAGATTCAGGACAAAAACGTTATTGGTCCATATCTTCAGCATGAAGTGTTTCTCGGACTGCGCCAGATATTCCCCCAGGAACGAAACTGTCGTTCCGGCGCCAATAAATATCTCATTGCCTGCATTTATGAAATCCATACACTTCCGGGCTATGCGTTCTTTTGCTTCCTGGTTAAATCTCCTCCTTTTCTCAAACGCAAGGAACAGGTCTTTTATGTCCATACAATAAACATTACAATTTGTTTTACAATTTGTCAAGGTTATTGTCATATTGCAAAAAAAAGTCTTTTGTAAGTATAATCAAGGCAGTCACGGTGAACACATAACTAACATGAGAAAGCTTACGGTTGCCGTTCTGTTTATACTTGGGATTACTCCCCTCTGCGCAAAGGAGAAACTTGTTATTATTTCCCCGCACTGGGAAGGCATAAGGATAGAGCTTTCCCGGGCATTCAACGCCTGGTATTTAAAGAATTACGGGGCTGAAGCGGAAATAGAATGGATTGACCAGGGAGGAGCTTCGGACAACCTGAAGTTCGTGGAATCTCTTTACAAGAAGAATCCGGCCGGGATAGGGATAGACATGTTCTTCGGGGGAGGCATAAGCCCTTACATCGCCCTGAAAGAAGAGTCACTTCTTGAACGGTACAGAATATCGCGCGAACTTCTAACGCATATTCCGGCCTATTGCGCCGGGGTGCCGAATTACGATAAGGATTTTTACTGGTACGGCATAGTGTTGAGCGGATTTGGAATACTGTACAACAAGAAAGTCCTTCAATATCTCTCTTTGCCGGAACCGGCTGACTGGGAATCCCTGGGAGATAAGATATATTACACATGGGTGGGCAACGGCGATCCCAGACACAGCGGGAGCCTGCACATGATGTACGAGATTATTCTTCAGGCATACGGTTGGAAAAAGGGATGGGAGGTAATCCTTGCCATGTCAGGCAACACGAGGAATTTCCTATCAAGCGCCTCTGCTGTCGCCAAAAATACATCCTCCGGAGAAGCTGCGGTTTCACTCTGCATTGATTCCTATGCGCTTGCCCAGATAGAGGTGAACGGCGCCGACAACATGGGCTTCGTGTTCCCGGAAAAACTTACGGTCATAAATCCCGATGCGATAGCCATTTTGAAAGGCGCCTCCAACCTGAAAACGGCACAGCGTTTTATTGACTATCTTTTTTCCTATGAAGGACAGCTCATCTGGATGCAGAAGAAGGGAAAGCAGGGAGGTCCCGTAGAATATTCCCTGAACAGGTTCAGCATAAGACCGGACGTTTACGAACAGCCTGACATAAAGGGCACGTTCAATCCGTACAAAATAAGCGAAACCGTCAGATATGACTTTGACCTGGCAGCAAAAAGATGGGGGCTTCTGAACGATATGCTGGGAGCGTTTGTCATAGACCCCCACCGGCATCTTAAAGAAAGCTGGGGTATAATAATAAAATCTGAAAACAAAGAAATGAAAAGAAAATTCTTTGAAATCCCGGTTGACTCCGGCCTACAGCGGTTTCTCTGGGAGAACTGGTCTGATCCCGTATTTCGCAACTATCAAATAAACCAGTGGCTGGATTTTTCGTTAAGAAAATTTGAATCCATAAAAAGACAGGCACAACTTTACAGGTAGAACCATGGATATTCTGGAACTGAAGGGCATCTCCAAGAGATTTGATAAACAGGATGTTCTAAAAAACGTTACTTTTTCCGTAGACGAGGACGAAATATTCTTCATACTGGGTCCTTCAGGATGCGGAAAGACCACGCTGTTGAGAATTATTGCAGGTTTTACCTCTCCCGACGCAGGCAGCATCATCCTTTCAGGCAGGGATATAACGCGGGTGCCTCCCGCAACCAGGAACATCGGCCTGGTCTTTCAGAATTACGCCCTGTGGCCCCACCTCAACGTATGGAAAAACGTCTCTTACGGACTTGAGATAAAGCGGCTTCCCCCGGAAATAATAAGGAGGAAAACTGAAAGAGTTCTGCAGATAACAAAGCTTACCCCGTTCAGTAACCAGTTTCCGCCAAAACTTTCAGGAGGGCAGCAACAAAGGGTTGCGCTCGCAAGAGCCATCGTTACGGAGCCGAAGGTCCTCCTTCTTGACGAACCGTTGAGCAACCTTGACGCGAAGCTGCGGGAAGAGATGCGGGATGAAATAAAGAGAATTCAGCGCGAGACAGGAATCACGATGGTTTACGTCACCCATGACCAGAAGGAAGCAATGGCAATGGGTACAAGGATTGCCGTGATGAACGAAGGCAGGCTGGTTCAGACAGGGACTCCCTTCCATATATACTGCGAGCCGGTTAATAAATTTGTTGCTTCTTTCCTCGGAGACATAAACATTTTGAGAGCTAAAATAACGGAGACAGATGACAGATATGTCCGGGTAATTACCGGGGAAGGAAAATTCAGCGTTGCAAGGAAGACCGACCTTGAAACCGGACAGGAAGTGGAGATAGGATTCAGGCCGGAGAATGTCTTCTACGGACAACAGGAAAACCTGATAACAGGCAGGATTGCGGACATTGAGTACCAGGGAGAGACAGTCAAGGTAAGCGTAATAACGGATAACAAAAATAATTTCAAACTGCGCATGTTCTCCGGGGAACTCAAGAATATAAAACTGGAAGGCAGGATTTCTTTCTCTGTTTCTCCGGATGACCTTATCATATTACCGGTACAATGAACATCAGGAAAGTGTACATCTTCTGCTTTTGCTTTCTCCTGTACTTCCTTGTATATCCCCTTGCGTACATACTTACGCAGAGCTTCGTGGTTGACGGCCGGCTCACACTGGAGATATTCAAGAACGCTCTCGCAAATTATGTGATAAGAAGGGCTATAGCAAACAGTTTCATGCTGGGAATACTCGTGGTAATATCAACAACAGCAATAGGTTTCCCTCTCGCTTTTGTATTCGCCAGATGCAGGTTCCCCGGGAAAAACTTCCTGCGGCCGCTCTTCTTCCTGCCCCTTATAGTGAGCCCTTTCGTGGGAGCGATAGGAATGATGCAGATACTCTCCAGATTCGGCAGTCTGAACCTTCTGCTCTTTCACACGGGCATAATAAGACATCCCGTATCATGGCTCGGTTCGGGTTTTGCAGGCATATTCATACTGCTGACGCTTCATCTGTATCCCATAATGTTCCTCAACCTGTCCTCCGCACTTAATGACTTTGACATCTCCACTGAAGAAGCATCATATAACCTCGGGGCAGGACTCTTCCGTACCTTTCGCATGATCACGTTTCCACTGCTCCTGCCCGGTTACTTCGCCGCCGCATCCATCATTTTCATATGGGCTCTTACAGACCTGGGTACACCTCTCGTTTTTGAATACAGGGACCTCATCTCCGTACAGATATTCAACGGCATCAAGGACATAAATACCAATCCCCAGGGATATGCTCTCGTGCTGCTGGTTGTTTTGATAACCCTGCTTCTTTTCATGACGACAAAGAGACTGATAGGGAAAAGACCCTACACAAGCGGAAGAACCGCAGCAAATGCCGTGGAAAAGAGGCTGCCGGGGAAAAAACTCATTCTGCTGTACGTACTCATGGGGATGCTGCTGTCAGCAAGTCTGCTGCCGCACATCAGCATTATCTTGAGTTCCCTGTCAAAAAAATGGTTCTTCACCGTTTTTCCGTCGGAATATACCGGGGAGTTTTACAGAACCGTCTTTTTGCATCATCTTACAAAAACGGGCATCTTCAACAGTATTTTCTTGAGTACCGCAAGCACAATTGTTGACCTTCTCATGGGATTCACAATAGGATTCATCCTTGCGAGGACAAAACTGAAAGGAAGAAACTTGCTTGACCTTCTTGTAATGCTGCCGCTTGCGATCCCGGGCATAGTCATGGCATTCGGGTATTTTTCACTCTTCTCCAACACCATCCTTGACCCGCGGAAAAATCCCATCATACTCCTCATCATCAGTTACAGCATCCGTAGGCTTCCTTACCTGGTGAGAAGCACGTATTCTTCTTTCCAGCAATTGAGTGAGTCCGTAGAAGAAGCGTCGTTTTCCCTCGGCGCTGATACTCTTACCACGTTCAGGAGAATCACGTTTCCTCTTGTCAGCCCGGGCCTCTTTGCGGGAGGTATTCTTGCATTTTCCTTCTCCGTAATGGAGGTCAGCAGCAGCCTGATACTCGCGGTACGGGAACACCACTACCCCATCGCCAAGGTCATATACACCCTTTCAGGCAGAGTCACTGACGGACCCTACGTTGCCTGCGCACTGGGAGTAATGGGTATGATATTGGTAGGCTTGTCCTATTACCTGTCCTCAAGACTGGTTTCAAAGAAAATCGGAGAGTTCTTCCGCCTGGGTTAATACCGGTTACCTTAATTTCCAGGCCTCATCCAGCATCGCCAGATAATTTTCCACGGGCACAAAGTCAGCGATACTGTTTCCGGAGCCAAGCGCATACCCGCCGTCATTCCCAAGTTCAGAGAGGAGAAAACGCGTGTGTGCCCTGACCTTTTCTACGGAACTTCTCGTCAACAGGTCAACGTCAAATCCTCCGAGAACCGCGATGCGGTTTCCGTATCTCTTCTTGAATTCAGTAACCGGCATTATGGCATCCTCATATGAATGTTTCGCGTCTATACCCACGTAGTCTATGATATCTTCCATAATTTCAGCCAGCTGCCCGCATGAATGGAGAATGCACGGCTTCCCGTGAGAATGGATGATATCCGCAAGCTTCCTGTGCAGAGGCAGCACAAACTCCCTCAAGTCCGCGGGAGAAATGAGCGTGTGAGTTTTGTAGCCAAGGTCGTCGCTTATCACAACCGCTCCAACCTCGTCCCTTTTCGCCATACCGTTATACATGGATACGTAAATGTCCTCAATTCGTTCAAACACCTCATGAAGGAGTTTGCGGTCGTCAACAAGCATGTAGCACAGCCTTTCGTAACCGCATAATCCCTCCGCGCATTCAAATACACCTCCGGTTTGCCCGATTATTTTCATCCCGGTAGGCAATAACGGTGCCACAATTTCAAATTCCTTGTAGATTATATCCTGAACTGAAGGCCATCTATAACGCTCAAAGGTTTCCCTATCAGAAATCGGATAGCCGCCGCGCCTGTCCACAAGGGAACCCGCATCCATTGGCACCGACGGCCAGCAGGGAATGTAGTCGTAACCCATGCGGTAGTAAAATTCCAGCGTATCTTCCCGCTTTGAAATTTTTTTACCTATGATTTTCTCCATAACCGGACCATTTGCGAAGAGCTCGTAGAAAGGGACATAATCCGGTTTGCCTTCCCGCCGCAGGACTTTCAACAACTGGTTGAAATCAGGATCGGGTTTGACAGATAAACTGTCCAGATAACTCGCCATGACCAGACCTCCTTTATCCGTACCTGCCGAATTCTTTGCCTGCGGCATACATTGCCTCAATATTTTCCACCGGTGTGCAGGGCGCCAGGTTGTTCGCCTCCCGCAGTATAAATCTTCCGCCTTCCATGATACCGGATTCGCATATCCTCTTCACTTCCCGCCTGATTTCATCAGGCGTTCCATTCTTCAAAAGCATTATCGTCGGACCCCCGTTTATCTGGACTTCAGGTCCGAGTTCCTTCCGAAGCCAGCTGAAATCCACTGGAAAACCGGTATCAAAAATATAGACTTTCAGGCTATCCCGCAGGAATCTGAAATGCCGGGTGGCATCTCCGCATAAATGGATGCCGGTACGTCCCCCGTCAGAGAATTCATCAAGAATTCTCCTGTGGTAGGGAAGCACGAATTCTTCGTACTGTTTTGTGGATATCAGGGCAATTGCATCGTCAGCGAAACCGAAATTCTGCCCTTTGAATATTCCCCTGTCCGGAGAATCCGGAATTCTTGACCAGCGCCACTCGCGTATCGCCTTCATACGCCTTATTATATTATCGGTGATAAAGGTCATCAGGTCATGGTAGTATTCCGGATCCTCGTACATGTCAACGCAAACCTCCGCCGCGCCTCTCAATTTATACGCAACGTCAAACGGACCGTCGCTGGATTCACCGGGAATGGTCAAAGGAGCTTTGACAGGAAGCCCTTCAAACTCCATTGCCGGACACCTGTCCTGCATGTATTCAAAAAAATCCATTGCCCTGCCGAGTAAATTTCCCCTCAATGCATCAGGCGGCTCCATCTCGTACAACTTTTTCTTGTCATCCTGCAGAATCGGTACCGTATCCGGCACATCGTTGCCGTAATACTTCACCGGGCACCCGAACCACATCGCCTCGTAAGAGTTCTGAAAATCAATGCCGAGCTGCCAACCGCCTTCCGGCAGTCCCATCGGCGCATCGCATATAATGTTATGCTTAACCCATTTCTGGTATGCCAGCTGGCACTCAATCTGCGCTTGCGGATCCTTGAAAAAATTCTCAAAGGTGTACCCGGTCTTATTGATCTCCGGGTTGCCGAAGAGATTCCTTATGCTTCCCGACACCGTGACTGGAACCCTGTACGGCTCCCCTTTGTTATATGCATCCCACACCTTCTTCACTTCTTCATTGTGCTTCTTGAAATCAATCTTCGTTTTCAGAAAAGAATTCATATCTCGCATCTCCACGTTGTCTGCCGCAAATTCCTTCAGAAAATCAGCGCTTGACCTTTTTTTTCATCTCAATCATTTCCGGAGTAACCGTTAATTTCCTCCCGGATGTCTGGATCGGCTTCGGATTGGCGAACTCAAGCATAGCCGGAAGACGTTTGCCCACCGGCAGGATATCAAACTTTTTATGCGGCTCAAGCTGATACCAGTAGGCCGTGGACGAGTAATCGTTTGCCGTATGGTTTCCGTGCCCGTGCTCAATAGTCGCTTTTATGGATTTTTTGAAATGAACCGGATTGGTCAGGTGAAAAATATAGGACGTCTGGTATCCGCCCGGGAGTTTCCCATCGCAGTAGTCATGCCCGATTGTTGTATGAGATTCGTATATTGAGGATCCGTTAAAAAGAAAGGCATTATCCTGCATGCCCCATGCCTGATTCAGGCAATCTTCACTGCCGGTACCGTGCAGGTCAGGAGGCCACTTGTAACCGTCCACCCATATCATGTCGTCACCCTCTCCCCACCATGTACCGTGAAAATTCGCCACGGAAAGGTTGCACCCTATATAATGCCCCTTCCCTTCCGCTTCCAGAATTACGTAGTTGTTGTTGTAGGCAACCTTTTCTTTGTTGACCACGTTGGCTTCTACGCTGTTAACACTCACCTCCGGACCCCATCCGGGCGTGGGATTCTCCCTGCGCCACTGCGCATGCAGGTAGGCAACGTCATCACCCGGCTGCTCCCGGTACGTTTCATAGTCAACGTAAAAATACTGTCCATGATCTTCCCTGCCCTCGTTGGTAATCTCTACCCTTGCGTGTCTGCGGAAAGGCATCTGCAGGTAGCAGTTAAGGGCGCATCCTGCGCCGAACTTGTAGGCATGGTTCGTTGAGGCGGTAAATGGCAGACTGCAAAAGGAGTTGACCAGAGAATGCCCAAGGCAGAAAAAATCGCCCAGAGGCACGTTTATACTCGGATTTTTCTCTCCGTCCCAGTAAATCTTCAGGACAACTTCCCTGTAGAGAAAAGGACGCCTTCCCTGCGTCATCCAGATATGGGTGATACAGCCGGGACCGTCCATCTCCGCCAGCACCTTTGTCTCGCCCGGAGCAACCTTCCACGCATCATGATTCCTTCCGCTCACGTCATAGCTTGAAAATCTCTTTGTTGAGGCATCCCTTATCCTGCACAAACCACCCAGTAATCCCCTGTCCATTTTATCTCCTTTACCCCGAACCGACGCCTTTTGTCGTTGCGAGCGTTTTTTGCGCGGCAATCTCAACCTTAATTTGAGATTGCTTCCTCGCTCCACTCGTCGCAATGACAAGCGGTGAGGGGTTTATGATTTTTAGACCATATTTTTTACCATATCCTTCACATATTTACCAATGGCAAGACAGCCTGTAAGCCCCGGGGACTCTATCCCCACAAGGTTAATAAAGCCCGGTTTTTCCTCCTTTATGACAAAGTCCCTGAAATCTTCATCCGGACCCTGCAGTTTTGGTCTTATTCCGTACATCTCCGGTACAAGAAAATCTTCCCTCAACGACGGCAGGTACCTCCTTATTTCTCTGCAGAAAAATTTTTTCTTTGCCTCCTCCACTTTATATGGACTCATCTTTTTCTCATCAGGATAAGGAGGTTCTTGTTTAGTAACGTATTCCATGTCAGGCCCGGCTCTCAAGCCGCCCCCCATTTTCGGCGTAAGGTGTATGCCCAGGAAGTCTTTCCCGGGCAGGGGATATACGAGTTTCTCCAGCGGGAATTTCTGTTCTACCGAGAAGTAATCTCCCTTCGCCCAGTACAGACTGCACTTTATCCCCAGAAGCCCGGAAATCCTGTCAGCGAAAAGTCCCGTACAGTTTACAAGCACCCCTGCCGAGTATTCCTGAAGAGACACGCCCTCAACGGCAACTGCATACCCTCCCTTTTTTTCCTCCACGCCCACCACTTTTTCGCTGAAACCTGTCAACCCGCCTGCGCTCTTGAAACCTTGATACAAAAAGTCCATCAGCATGTGGACGTTCAGTATACCGCTTGTGCCCGTAAAAAGCGCTCCCGTGCAATCTATGTAAGGCATTTCCTTCCGGACCTCTGGAACATCCAGCATCTTCATTTCTTCAACGCCGTTGGAAACACCCTTCCTGTAGAGCTTTTCCAGTTCCGGCAATTCATCCCCGGAAGACGCCACAGTTATCTTACCTGTCTTCCTGTGGAGTATGTTATGCTTCCTGCACATATGATACAACAGCCTGTTACCCTCAACACATAATCTTGCCTTGAGTGTTCCAACCGGGTAATGAATCCCGCTGTGTATAACCTCACTGTTTCTTGAGCTTGTTTCCAGCCCGTATTTTGAATTCTTTTCAAGAATTCCGACGGCAAGACCTGCTTCAGCCAGTTCCTTCCCTATGGACAGGCCGACCACTCCCGCCCCCAGAATCATTACGTCAAATTCATTTTCCATGTGATTTTGCAACACTCAATCCATATGATTATAATATAAAAGAATATTCTGTCTACTTAATTTCATTCACATGGACAGGCCAAACATAATTCTTATAATTTGCGACCAGATGCGGGGCGACTGTATCGGGGCATCGGGTAACGATATTATACAAACTCCCAACCTTGACCACCTGTGCTCGCAGGGAGTGCTTTTCCGCCATGCCTATTCCGCGGTGCCTTCCTGCCTTCCGGCGAGAGCCATACTCTGGTCAGGGGAGAACCAGTGGCACACGGGAGTGCTCGGAATGGGATGCGGACAGGGACAGATTCCCAACGATTTTGCCCACACGCTGCCGGGGGAACTCACGAAAGCCGGTTACAGAACGCACATGATCGGCAAGGGACACTTCTGGCCCCAGCGCACACTCATGGGCTTTGAGTCCATGGAGCTTGATGAATCAGGGAGGATGCCTGACAGCGAGTACAGAAAATGGTTCGGAGAAAACGCGCCTGAAGGAGTAACGCCTGACGACCACGGAGTGGGCTGGAATTCCTGGCATACAAGACCATGGCACTGCGCGGAATATCTTCACCCCACACACTGGACAATGTCACGCGCCCTGGAGTTCCTTCGCAACAGGGATGAATCAAGATCTTTCTTTCTGAATATTTCTTTTGCGCGGCCACACTCTCCCTACGTTCCGCCCGCCTGCTATTTTGACCTATACTACAACCGCGGAACTCCCCCGCCTTATATTGGGAAATGGGCGAAGATCAACAACGATCCAGAACAGGCATTGAATCACAGCGCATGGCGCGGGAGAATGACCCCGTTCCAGATACACTGTGCCCGTTCCGGGTACTACGGAGAGATCTCCTTCATAGACACGCAGATAGGCAGGCTTCTGAATGCCAGAGATGTAAATATTGAGGATACATGGATTGTCTTCACATCGGACCATGGAGATATGCAGGGAGACCACAACCTCTGGCGCAAAACCTACGCATATGAAGGAAGCAGCAGAATCCCGTTAATAATCGTGCCTCCCGGTGGTTTGCGACTATCCCGGAATGCCGTAATCAACGAGGTCGTGGAACTGCGCGACATAATGCCCACACTTCTCAATATTACAGGTCTTCCCATCCCTGAAACCGTTGATGGTAAAGACCTTATGCCCCTGATGAAAGGCAGGCCGTCAGGATGGAGAAAATACGTACACGGAGAACACTGTACGTGTTACTCGCCGGAACAAGAAATGCAATTCGTTACCGACGGTAAGAGGAAATATATCTGGTTCCCGCGAACCGGCATGGAACAGTTCTTTGACCTTGATAAGGATCCGGGCGAATGCAACAATCTGATAACCCGTACCGAAAGGCGGGATGAAATAGAAAAGTGGCGCGGTTATCTTGCAAAAGAACTTCAGAATAGGGCATGCGAATGGGTCAAAAACGGCAGGCCGTTCTGTCCCGGTAAACAACCGCTGGTCTCTCCCTATGTGAACAAGGCGCACCTTACAAGACGAGATTTCAAGTACACGGACAGACCTCTCACCTCTAACCTTAGAGATCTGATGAAGCATATATAGACCCTGCACACTCACCTTCGGAAAAAATAATCCAAGATATCTGTTGACAAATGGTAGCACGAATGGTAAATTAGTAACACTTGTAAATCAGTAAAGGAGCCTGCAATGTCAAAAAGCAACATGAATGGAAATGCCTTCACGCTGATTGAACTGCTGGTTGTGGTGGCTATCATAGCCATCCTTGCGGCGATGCTTCTGCCCGCCCTGGCACGGGCAAGGGAAAGGGCAAGGGCAGCGGTATGCATGAGCAACCTGAAACAGATAGGCATTGCTTTGGAGATGTACAAGAATGATTTTGATTCGCTTTATCCGGACAATCCAAACTGGAAATCAAAACTATGGCAGTATGTGTCAGCCGAGATGCGTGATAAAATATCAAAGTGCCCGAGCAGGCCGTATATCACTCCAGAGCATTGGTTCTGGGGCCAGGGATATAACATCGGTTCCGGCATCTATCCCGGGTTTGCCGGAAGAAAAGAGGGGCAGATACGCAATCCCGCAAACAAGATTATCCTGCTGGACTGGGGAAGGCCGTCAGACGGAGCCGGCGGATGTAGTTCCGGTCCTCCCTATTCGGCCGAAGGGGTGGAAAGTCCCGGGGGTATCCTTCATGGAGACTCAACTTCATACTGGACAGTTGTCAGAGTTCACTCCGGAGGCGCCAACCTGCTTTTTGGTGATGGACACGCTGAATGGAAAAAGCCGGAGGATTACCACAGCAACGCGGACGGAACCGGATCCGCGGGAACAGTGATAGCGCCG
>CAYQXZ010000045.1:0-12310 GCA_964421645.1 uncultured bacterium | reverse complement strand
ATACGCAACCTTCCCATGGACGACAGGTTCACCATATGCAACATGGCAATAGAAGCTGGAGCGAAGAACGGCATCATAGAGCCGGACGACATAACGCAGGCATATATTGAGGAGGTCTCCAGGAATTCACCCGAAATAACGTTGAGCAGCGATGAAGACGCCGCGTACGAAAATGTAATTGAGATTGACGCGGAAAAGATTCAGCCGCAGGTTGCGGCGCCTCACCTTCCATCCAACTCAAAAAACGTGAACGAGTATTCCGACGTAAAGATTGACCAGTCGGTCATCGGCTCATGTACAAACGGAAGAATAAGCGACCTTAGAAGAGCCGCGGGGATCTTGAACGGGCAGACGGTGCATCCTGACGTGAGGTGCATAATCATCCCGGCAACGCAGAAGATTTACGGGCAGGCGCTCAAGGAAGGACTTATAGAGGTTTTCCTTGCGGCAAACTGCGTGATAAGCCCTCCCACATGCGGTCCGTGTCTCGGAGGACACATGGGGGTGCTGGGCAAGGGAGAGGTCGCAATCGCAACAACAAACAGGAATTTTATCGGCAGAATGGGTCATACTGAAAGTTACGTTTACCTTTCAAATCCTGAAGTTGCCGCCGCAAGCGCAATAAAGGGAAGGATCTGCCATCCCGACATGTTATAGGGGATGTCTTCAATGGAATATGTGAAAATCCGTGATCTGACGTTGAGTAAGATCATAGTCGGCAGTAATCCCTTCAGCGGAAATTCACACCAGGGGCCCCGGAGAGATATGGAGATGCGGCACTATTATACAACCGCCAGAATAAAGGAAGTGCTGAAGCGTGCCGAAAATCAGGGCATCAATACAATACTTGCACGCGGAGATCACCACATAATGCGGATTCTGATGGAGTACTGGGATGAAGGGGGCGGATTGCAGTGGTTTGCCCAGACCTGTCCTGAACTGGGTCCGATTGAGCGGGGCATAGACAATGCCATTTTCGGGGGAGCAAAGGCATGTTACATACACGGCGGGGTAATGGATTTTCTTTATACCAATAAGAAACTGGACGAGGTACCCGCAGCCATTGAAAAGATAAAAAATGCGGGGATGCCCGCGGGGATAGCCGCACATAACCCGGAAGTACTGGAGTGGGCAGAAGAGAATATAGACGTGGATTTCTACATGTGCTCTTACTATAATCCCACGTCAAGGGACAAGGATCCCGAGCACAGATCCAGCACAACCGAATGGTTCAGGAAAGAAGACCGGGATACCATGGTTGAAATCATAAAAAAACTGGGGAAACCCGCCATACACTACAAGGTAATGGCCGCCGGCAGGAACGAGCCGGAAGAAGCGCTTGGATTTGCGGCAAAACACTTGAGACCGCAGGACGCCGTGTGCATCGGTGTTTTCACGAAAGACAATCCCGGCATGCTGGAGGATGACATTTCCCTCCTGCGGAAACACCTCGCTTCACGGTCGGCCTGTTGACATGTTGTTCTCTGTGTCTTGAATCACGGGAGGAAAGATGGAAGCAAGAGGCAAAGTCTGGAAATTCGGGGACCATGTGAATACAGATGACATTATAGCGGCGAAGTACCTGAACACGACCGACGTTAAAGAACTTGCCGCCCACTGCATGGAAAGCCTCATGCCTGATTTTCCTGCAAGAATAAAGCAGGGCGACATCATAGTGGCGGGCGAGAACTTCGGCTGCGGGTCAAGCAGGGAACATGCTCCGGTATCCATTAAAGGATGCGGGATATCTGCGGTGATTGCCAGGAGCTTTGCACGGATATTCCTGCGGAACTCCATCAACATAGGCCTGCCGGTCATTGAGCTTCCAGAGGCGGACCAGCTGAAGGAGGGAGACGAGGTTGAGATAGATTTTGAGAACGGCATTATAAAGAACATTACAAAAAACAAAACGTATGTATTTGCGAAATACCCTGAGTTTTTGCAGGGAATCATAAAAACCGGAGGGTTGATGAAATGGGTAAGGGAAAAACATATAAAATCGGAGTGATACCCGGAGACGGGATCGGTACGGAGATAATCAGGGAGGGTATGAAGGTTGTGCGCGTGGCATCCGAAAAATTCGGGTTCAAGATTGAGACCGTTGATTATGACTTCGGGGGAGCCAGATACCTGAAAACGGGAGAGCTGCTTCCTGACTCCGCGATAGAGGAATTCAGAAAACTGGACACGATCTATCTCGGTGCCGTGGGACATCCGGACGTTACACCGGGGATACTTGAAAAGGGAATACTCCTGCGCATAAGGTTTGAGCTTGACCAGTACATAAACCTGCGTCCCGTAAAGCTCTATCCCGGGGTATGGCATCCCCTGAAAGACAAGGGACCGGAGCAGATTGATTACGTGGTCGTCAGGGAAAATACCGAGGGCGCTTACAGCGGCATAGGCGGCTGCGTAAAGAAGAATACGCAGGATGAGATTGCGACACAGCTGGATGTCAACACGAGGAAGGGCGTTGAAAGGTGCATAAGATACGCTTTCAAGTACACGGTAAAGCGAAACAGAAAGAAAACACTCACAGTCGTTGACAAAGCCAATGTTCTGACTTTTGCAGGAGACCTCTGGAGAAGGACAGCCAAGGATTTGAGCAAAGAATTTGCCGACGTAAAGCTTGACTTTGCATTCGTGGATGCCACCTGCATGTGGATGGTGAAAAATCCGGAATGGTTTGACGTTCTGGTAACCAACAACATGTTCGGCGACATAATCACCGATCTTGCGGCGATGACCCAGGGCGGACTTGGGATAGCGGCCGGCGGCAACATAAATCCGGAAGGCGTGAGCATGTTTGAGCCGATACACGGTTCCGCTCCCAAGTACACCGGCAAGAACGTCGCATGTCCGATAGCAACCATATCTGCCGGAGGAATGATGCTTGAGACGCTCGGCGAAGAGAAGGCCGCCGGTGCGATAGAAAAGGCAATCATAAAAGCCACCGGAGAAGGATACATAAAGAGCCTTGAAGCCGGCAAGATGGGAATGGGGACCGACGGCGTGGGTGATCTGCTTGCAAAATTCGTTTCAGAGACAAAATAAATATTGTAACAGACTGGCACCGGTGCGAAAGGACACCATAATGATTCCTCTTAACAAGGCAGGTACAGGGAAGTACAGGATTGTAAATGTGGGTCCTGTCGGTTTTGGTTCAAAGAGGCGTCTTACAACTCTGGGTATTTTCACAGGCGACGAGATAGAGGTGACAAAACCCGCTCCGGGACCGGTCATATTTGAGAAGGGCGGTACCCGCATCGGCATCGGCCAGGGAATGGCAATGCACATTATGGTTGAGAAAATCCAGTAACATGGATGAAAAAGTCATTATACTTACGGGAAACCCAAACACCGGCAAGACCACCATATTCAACGCCCTCACGGGACTCCACCAGAAAACGGGCAACTGGCCCGGGGTAACTGTTGAGGTCAAAGAGGGCTACTTCACATACAAGGATACCCGCTTCAAGGTTATAGACCTGCCAGGCACCTATTCTCTCACATCGTTCACCGAAGACGAAAGAATAGCACGGAATATT
Organism: uncultured bacterium; assembly: GCA_964421645.1. Taxonomy (GTDB): domain Bacteria; phylum Ratteibacteria; class UBA8468; order B48-G9; family JAFGKM01; genus JAFGKM01. Next base: position 8,762 of record CAYQXZ010000045.1, on the reverse strand, counting down.
CTTGTGAGGGAAAAAGTTGATGCGGTCGTCGTCATCGCAGATTCGTCCAACCTGGAAAGAAACCTGTATCTCGTGACACTTCTCCTTGAGCTTGAACAGAAAATCGTCGTGGCACTGAACATGTATGACGTCGCGGAAGAAAAAGGCCTGACCGTGGACGTTGAAAATCTTGAAAAAATCCTCGGCATCAGATTCGTCAAGACCGTCGGAAATAGGAAAACTGGTATAGATGCGTTAAGCGAGGTTATATATGAAGCAATCCATCATGGAGAAAAGATTGAATCAGCTACGGCAAGAATAAGCTACGGGAGGGAAATGGAAGAAGAAATATCTTCCATTGCAAAGTATGTCATGCAGATTTCCGCACCCTACCCTTCCCGCTTCTTTGCCGTCAGGCTTATTGAAAAAGACACGGATTTCATTAAACTGGCACGGGAAAAGAACGTCTATGAAAGAATCAGGAAAAATCTTGACGCGATAGATGCCCGTTTCCCGGACGTGGAGGACTACCTGATAGAAAAAAGGTACGGGTTCATTCACGGAATAGCAAAGGAATGCATATCGGTGAAAAACCTGCTTGAAGATAAAATAGAACTTACAAACCGTCTTGACAGGATTTTCACGCACAGCTTTTTCGGCGGCATTATCTTTCTATTCCTTATCTGGCTCACCTTTAACATAGTCTTCAGCTGGGGAGGACCGTTTACAATGCTTCTGCAGAAGTTTTTCTCATTCCTTGCTGTGAACGCGGACAAAATTCTTCACCTCCTGCATTTTCCGGAATGGTCAACCTCTCTGATATGCGACGGTATCTTACACGGTGTTGGTTCAGTTCTTGTTTTCCTGCCCAACATCTTTCTCCTGTTTTTCATCTTCTCGGCGCTTGAGGACTCCGGGTACATGGCACGGGCCGCTTTTGTCACGGACAGGCTTATGCACAAGATAGGACTGCACGGCAAAAGCGCCATACCAATGATACTGGGTTTCGGGTGCAACGTACCAGCAATAATGGCAACAAGAACTCTTGAAACGAAAAAAGACAGGATCGTAACCATTCTTGCACTGCCATTCATGAGCTGTTCCGCGCGCCTGCCCGTCTACCTTCTTTTCGCGGGAATCTTTTTCAGGAAACATCAGGGAAGTATTCTGTTCTCCCTGTATTTCATAGGCTTGGTACTCGGATTGCTTACTGCAAGGTTGTTTAAAACACTGTGTTTCAAAGGTGAGACCACGCCCATCATCATGGAACTTCCCCCATATCATGCGCCTGACGTCAGAAACATGTTGATTTCAGCGTGGGAAAGAGCATACCTGTTCTTGAGAAAAGCCGGAACAAGCATATTTGCCGGCGTGGTAATAATATGGTTCTTGAGCTATTTCCCGCTTTCCGCGGGATACGCCGGTGAGAACAGCTTTACAGGCATCATAGGCAGGACGATTGCCCCGGTCCTCAAACCCGCAGGCTTCGGTTTCTGGCAGGCAGGCGTTGCGCTCCTGTCCGGGCTTGTTGCCAAGGAGCTCGTAGTAGGAACACTCGGAACCGTACTGGGAGGCGAACAGTCCATGGTCGCGGCCCTGTCCGGACTGTTCACGCCTGTTTCAGCCTATGCCTTCATGCTCATGACCCTTCTCTACATCCCGTGCATAGCGACGGTCGCCATAATAAGGCACGAAGCAGGAACAAGGTGGGCTGTAATTGCAACACTGTGGTCTCTCTTCGCGGGATGGTTGGCCGCAGTCCTCTTCTACCAGCTCTTCTCTCCTCTCTAAAACAACATCCGTCTGAAAAAGATATCTTGTAGAGTTTGCAGATTCAAACAGATTAAGTTCGCCAGATAGCAAGGCGATTAGGAAGGAAGCGAGGAGGCATACTGTAAACGTATGTTGACGCAGCTTCCGACGAAATCAACGAAGCTATCTGGATGAAATCAATCTGTTTTAAAAGAGGCCGACGACCTTGCCGTCAGCATCTATGTCAACCTTGGTCCCGGCAGGCACCGTCGGAAGTCCTGGCATCGTCCTCATCTCGCCGCACAGCGGATACAGGAATCCGGCACCGGCGGAAAGCCGTACGTCTCTTATAGGAAGGGCATATCCCTGCGGTCTTCCCTTCAGGTTGGGATCGTGAGAAAGAGAAAGGTGCGTCTTTGCCATGCATATGGGCAGTTTGGCGTAGCCCCATCTCGTGTAAGTCTCTATCTTCTCCTCGGCAAGGGATGCGTACTGGACATTTGCCGCTCCGTATATCTTCGTCGCGATGGTTTCTATCTTCTGTTTTACCGACCAGTCATCCGGATAGAGGAATCTGAAATCGTGCTTTTTCTCGCAGTTCCTGACAACCTTCTCTGCAAGGTCTATTCCGCCTTCCCCTCCCTTTGCCCACACATCGCTCATTGCAACATCGTCGGCTCCGGCCTTCATCGCGATTTCCTTAAGCGTTTCTATTTCCTTATCCGTATCGGTGGTAAACCTGTTCACCGCAACCACCACCGGTATGCCGAAAAGTTTCGCGTTCTCAATATGCTTAACAAGATTGCAGCTGCCTTCCTTGAGCGCGGTTATGTTTTCCGCAACCAGGTCTTTTGAAAGCGGTTTGCCCGGGACTACCCTGAATTTCCCGCTGTGCATCTTCAGCGCCCTTATACTGCTTACGATTACCACGCAGTCAGGCTTAAGCCCGCTGTACCTGCACTTTATGTCCATGAATTTTTCCATGCCGCAGTCGGCTCCGAATCCGCTTTCGGTAACCACGTAGTCGGCAAGCCTCAGGGCAATCCTGTCGGCTATTATTGAGCTGTTGCCGTGCGCTATGTTTGCAAACGGGCCGGCATGGACGAATACGGGCGTGTGCTCAAGAGTCTGCATCAGCGTCGGCTTTATGGCATCCCTCAAAAGGACGGTCATCGCACCCGCACCCTTGAGATCCTCTGCGGTTACCGGCATTTTACTTTTTGACTGGGCAACAATAATTTTTCCGAGACGCTTGCGTATATCAGTCAGCCCTTCGGTGAGAGCCAGTATCGCCATAACTTCTGAAGCAACCGTAATGTCAAATCCCGTTTCCCTCGGTATTCCGTTGTCCCTGCCGCCCAACCCTATGACAATGTTCCTCAATGTCCTGTCGGAAACGTCCATGACCCTCTGCCATGTTATTGAGAGCGGGTCAATATCAAGGGGATTCTTTTTCAATATGGAATTATCTATAAAAGCCGACAGCAGGTTGTGCGCAAGTCCGACCGCATGAACGTCTCCGGTGAGGTGCAGGTTGAAATCCTCCATGGGTATGACCTGCGAGTATCCGCCTCCCGCAGCGCCTCCTTTTATGCCGAAAACAGGCCCGAGAGATGGCTGCCTTATGCAGGTAAACACGCTCTTTTTCAATTTGCCTATTGCCTGCGAGAGTCCGATGGTAGTTACCGTCTTCCCCTCTCCCAGGGGAGTGGGAGTTATTGCTGTCACGTCAATGTATTTGCCGCTTTTTTTTGTTCCTATACCATCCAGAATATCAAGGGAAACCTTCGCCTTGTACCGTCCGTATGCCTCAAGGAATTTCTCATCAATACCCGACTTCTCGGCTATATCGTTAATCGCCAGCATCTTTGACTTCTGCGCAATCTCCAGGTCACTCAACATTTTCCCATTCTCCTTTACCCCGAACCGACGCTTTTTGTCGTTGCGAGCGCTTTTAGCGCGGCAATCTCAACCTTGATATGAGATTGCTTCGGCTTCGCCTCGCAATGACAAGTACAATGAAGGGTTTATGATTTTGTTTTTCAATAATAGCCCATAATATATCACATTTTAGATTTTTTCAAAACATATTGTCTTGTATAATTATCAGAACCGGTTACTTTGAAAGCACGGGATTGCAGACGGCAACGTGGGGGATGTCAAATTGCACCTTGCCTTCAGGTGTCTTATATAAACTGCTCTGCGCGGTAAGGATAAGTGTCCTGGCCCCTTTTATGCTGACATCAATTTTAATAACCGGCTCTCCGGGGATAAGAGGTATGTTCACAATTCTCTTTGCTCTGTATTCCATGTCTTCCGAATATGTGGTATTTTCCTTTGCGTCAACTTCCACAAAGAACCGGACGTTTGTATTCTCCGTCTGCCCCTCGGTATGCCTGCTGGGCAAGCCCACCCGGCAGGAGAATCGCGTGTACACGTCGCCGTTCACGAAGAATTTTATGCCTGAATGCCCGCCCATGCCGAACCCGTTCTTCACGAGTTCTTCCTTCCCTTTTACCCGCCACACATGAATGGGAATCTTTCGTCCCTTCTTGACAAGGTTGCCCGGAAGGAGGTCAACATACTGGCAGTGATGTATGAAATACGGAACCATGGAAACAAGGTCCAGCGTTTCCAGAGTTTTAACCTCTTTCCTGTCAAACCTGTTAAAGGCTATTGACATTACCGTATGCCAGGCGCTGGCTGTGACAAATGCGGCGCGCCTGCTCTGCCCTGCAAGTATCTTCTGCTGCGCGCTTTTGGGTTCTCCCGCGTATGCCGAACGTATCACGTCGCCCACAAGCTTCATACCGTCTCTTATTCCCCTGTCAATCTCAATCTGCAGGCGGAATGCAGCTTCGGGTATCGTGATTCCCATCAGCACCGGAGGCAGGGACTTGAAGTCGCCGCTCGCTGCATCAAAACTGTGGTGCAAGCGCACGTGCCGTTTTCTATCAGGATCAGGGAACAGTTGATGAAAAAGGTTGTTGTTGATTGCGTGCCCGGGCGTGAAGGGCTCCTGGAGAAAATGTGCTGCGGCCCCGCCGTAACGTATGGCCTCTTCCCAGTCTTTCTTCTTCACTGCCTCAAGCATCCTTCCCAGGAGCCATTCGGTCATCTCCATGAAGGCCGTTCTTGACGCCGGCTGGCAGCTTCCCACTGAAGCCTGCCAATTTGCATCGGGAGGTCCGTGCGGAATCCATCTTCCGTCGGGAAGTATTCCATAGGGACGCATCTCGTCATTGTAGATCATGTCAAGTATGGCGCACATGATCCCAACTTTTTCGTCAACCGTCGTGATCCCTTGCGGCAGGTACGGCTTATTAAGAGCTTCCGGGGACATGTCCGGCTTTATCATCTCCCTTTCCCACTTCGGAAGGACATTAAAAGCCATCTGGCCGAATAGAGAGTGACTCCCGAGTTGCAATTTCTTCTTTTTCATAGGTTAAAAACCGGATGCCTCAAGTACTGCAGGGACGTGCTTTTCCCATCCCAGCGGCATAATGTGAATGCCCGGACAGAGATCCTTCATCCCCTTTATAAGCTCGGCGGCAATGCCGATGCTCACATTTGCCCTTTCCTTCTTGTCTGCGGCAGCCATCATCTTGATATACCTGTCTGGCACGTTGACGCCTGCGACGTTCTCGTTCATGAACTTTGCCATCCCGGCAGATTTCAGGAGCACTATTCCGCCAAGTATTGGAACTCCGAATTTTGATGCGGTTTTCATAAACTTCTCAAAGGCGGCAAGGTCATAAACCGCCTGTGTCTGGAAAAACTTTGCTCCTGCCTCAATCTTCTTTTCCATCTTAATCAATTGAAGCTCTTGCGGCTCGTATCCCGGACTGACCACGGCGCCGAGGAAAAATTCAGGCTTACCGTCCAGTTCGTTGCCAACCATGTCCTTTCCTTCCATCAAGCCGGATGCAACCTTCAGCAATGAAACAGCGTCAAGGTCAAACACCGGCTTTGCCTGCGGGTGGTCCCCCAGCACGGTATGATCCCCGGTAAGAACGAGAACGTTTCTTATTCCGAAGACCGCCGCGCTCAAAAGGTCTGACTGCAGTGCAAGGCGGTTCCTGTCACGGCAGGTCATCTGAAAGACCGGCTCCAGCCCCTTTTCCAGAAGAAGCCTGCATGTCGCAAGGGAACCGAGTCTCATGACGGAACTCTGTATGTCGGTGACATTGAACGCATCCGCTTTTCCCCGCAGATGTTCCGCCTCCTCAATGTGAGGCGCTATGTTGGTACCCTTTGGAGGTCCTATCTCACTGGTTATGACGAACTTTCCGCTCTTAAGTTTTTCTTCAAGATTCATTTTGTTGCTCCTTTGATTATCAAATTGTAGTCTCTTACGTTGACGGCTGACTTCTTCAGCGAATCCATTCTGCCAATGCTCTTCAGACGCTCATATATCAGCGCCCACCCGCAGTCCATCTCCGGGTTCACCTCACACTTGCCGTCCTTCGTCCCGCCGCAGGGACCGTTCAGAAGACTCTTTGAACAGGCAGTAAGCGGGCATATCCCGCCTGTCAGGTTAAGCCAGCACTGCCCGCACTGTTCGCAATCCGCATTCTGGGCGGTCACGCCCTGGAATCCGTTCAGGTAGTGCGTGTCGCACCCGGGCAGAACGATCTTTCCTTCAAGGAGTTTTGACACGACCTGCACCCCTACCCCGCAGGAAAAAACAAGTATTGATTTTGCAGAAGAAATTTCTCCCGCAAAAGCCTTCAGGTATCTTCCGGTGAATTCTTCCCTGCACAGGTAATCAATCCTTGCAATGCCCTTCACGCAGTCCCTGTATTCCTGAAGCAGATTGTCTATCTCCGCCTCCGGGAAACTGACCTCCCTGCACCCGAAGCATTTGAACACAAACGGGTTTTTATCCTTGAGCGTCTCCAGTACTTCTTGACGGTCCTTAATTTTTGTTATTAACATGTTTCTTTGCCTTTTTTATAAAACTCAACAGGTCTATTTTTGAGGAGCAGATGTACTGGCAGCTCGCGCATTCAATGCAGCTTTTCACCCTGTATTCCGCTGCCTTTCCCCACTCTCCCCTTTTCCCGTAGTATGCATAATAGTGCGGATGCAGTTCCATGGGGCACACGTCAACGCACCTGCCGCACTTGATGCATTCGTTTTCCTCTGACGCTTCAACAACAGGTTTCTCAAGCAGCAGGAGCCCTGTCGTTCCCTTTATAACCGCAGATTCCATGTCGAACTGGACGATTCCCATCATCGGCCCGCCCATTTTCAGCTCACAGCCCTGTTTCAGCATATCCGCAGATTTCCCGTTGAAACAGTACTTTAGAATATCCGAAAACGGCGTGCCTATTTTGATGATGTAGTTGCCCGGTTTTATAGCACTCTCACCCGCTACCGTAACAGCCCTCTCAATAAGCGGCATTCCCTCGTAAACCGCCCTGTATATTGAATACAGGGTTGAAACGTTAAGAACTACGGCGCCCACGTCAAACGGCAGGCCGCCTTCAGGAACGTTCCTGTTAAGAAGCTTCTTTATGAGCATCTTTTCTGCGCCCTGCGGATATTTTGTTTTCGGCGAGACAATCTCAACTTCAGGATAGTTGTCCTTCAAACGGTCCACGGATTCTGCCGCTTCCTTCTTGTTATCCTCTACGGCAAAAATCACCTTCTGCGCGCACAGGAGTCTCTGCGCGATCCGCGCACCCTTGAGAATCTCCTCCGCGTGTTCTATCATGAGCCGGTTGTCCGCATTCAGGTAAGGCTCGCACTCGCACCCGTTGATTATAAGGGTGTCAACAGGTTTTGGAGGACACAGTTTCACCGACGTGGGAAACATCGCTCCGCCCATTCCAACCAGACCTTTGTCTCTCAATATCCCAAGTAGTTCCTCGCGGGACAAGCTGTCCGGATTCGGAACCGGTTTTACCGAAGAGTCAACGGTATCCTTCCTGTCATTTTCTATTATTACCGCGGGCTGAAGCGTACGGGAAACAGGATGCATCCTCTCCTCAATCGCTATCACCTTCCCGCTTACACCGGAGTGAACCGGAGCCGAAACCAGCCCTGCGCTTTCCCCGAGTTTCTGCCCGACTCTGACGTTGTCACCCGCCTTCACTACCGGCTTTGCCGGAAGTCCCGTATGTTGCGAAAGAAAAACAATTATCTTCTCCGGGGAAGGGAATACATCCAGGGGGATTGATTCGGTCCCGTCCTTCATTTCCTGCGGGTGTACTCCCCCGTAATATCCTTCCGCCCTTTCATTCCTGTTCAGCTTCTCCTGTTTTATCTTTTCATCAATCTTGAATATATTGTAGTTCCTTATCTCCACCCTGGATGAAAGAGGTCTTTCCTGTTTTTTCAGCCGTTCGTAAATCTGCACCCACGCGCACGGCAGTTCCTTGTTAACCTCGCACTTTCCGTCGCTGCTGGCGCCGCCGCACGGCCCGTTCAGAAGACTCTTCGCGCAGTCAACCACCGGACAGATACCTCCGGTAATCTCCAGGTAGCACTGTCCGCATGCGGCACACTTTTCCGGCCCCAGCGCAATACCGTGGTATCCCACTATACTTGTGGCGTTGCCGCTCTGCGGAACCGAATCCGCAAGCGCAATAATCCTTTTCCCTTTGCACGCACCCGCGACAAACTGTATCCCCAGTCCGCAGGATATCACGCCCACTGGTTCGTCTCCCTGCATCTGCTCAAGGATCTTTCCCGTAAGATGGTTGTTGCACAGGAAATCCACCGGCTGGCAGACGGTTATCTCCGTGCCGGAACCTTCAAGCATGGCTTTCAACTGGCCGCACTCCGGTTCTGAATCCTCCTTGAATTCCTTGTAGCACTTCCGACACCAGAGCACGGAAATCCTGGATATGCCTGAAAGGATCTCGCTTATTTCCTCTGCTTTTTTAAGTCTGTATTTGGTATAATCCATCACTGTTTTTTCCAATAGAAAATTTCCTCAATCCATCTCTCCCCTGCATCCCTTACACCTTATTCTCCTCCCCCTCGAGGGGGGAGGACCAAGGTGGGGGTGCAACGGGTGAGGG
>CAYQXZ010000044.1:0-12470 GCA_964421645.1 uncultured bacterium | reverse complement strand
CTTCGGTTCAGGAATCGGGTCATTAAATTCTTTGGCTGTTTTTATCCAGAGCCTAATTGCGTCTTTGGCATTTTTCAATGCCGATTCGTAAGTCTCGCCGTGCGCCATGCATCCCGGAAGTTCAGGCACGTCTGCTACAAAAACTCTGTCCTCTTCGCTCCAATATATTATTATTTCATATCTGTCCATCAAGTTTAGGCTCCTATTTTGTATTTCAATATCACATGCCGTACTTGTTTCACCTGATAAGGTTTTGCTTTGCTCCCGTCTTTCTGCAGGTTTATCATCTCCGCAACTCCCATTTTTCTGAAGACATGATGACTTCCGCTCTTTCTCATCTCGAATCCCGATCGGACCAACAGATTGCATAAATCGTTGAAAAGAATATTTGCATCTGCTCTTCCGCCAACTATTTGTTGTATCAGTTTCTCGTATTTACTCATTCGTTGAACTCTTAATATTATAGTTTGTTCTGCTTTCCCCTGTCAACAATTCGCACAGATTTCTATTTGACGGAAAATGTTAGTGTCTTTGTACGAAGCAGGAGAGGATGTCACCGCAGAGATAGAGGGAGCCGCAGATGCACCAGTCTTTTCTTGTTCTCCTCGCGTATTTGAGGGCAGCGGACGGTTTGGGGATCACGGTAATCTTGATATTCTTTCTTCCTTTCGCAAAACCTGCCAGTATTTCCGGGTCAAGGGCTCTCTCGGTATCCGGCTGTGTAAAGACTATCTCGCCCATGTTCTTGTTTCTCAAAAGTATACGCAGCATCTTTCGCCAGTCCTTGTCCTTCAGGATGCCTGTCAGAAACGAGAACTTTTTCCCGGGAAACACCTCCCCGAGAGTCCCGGAAAGGGTGCGTATGCCGTCGGGATTGTGCGCGCCGTCAATAACGATAACCGGGCTTTCTTCCAGGACCTGGAACCTGCACGGCCAGGATACCGTAGACACTCCTTCATACAACGCTTCCTTTTTTACGGGAAATTTCATTTTTTCAAGCAGTCTGACAGTCTGCACGGCAAGAGCCATGTTCTCCATCTGGTGCCTTCCCAGAAGTGGCGTATTCAAGGCAAGGAATCGTTCCTCGCCGCAGTAAAAGTTGAATTCCTGCCCGCGGACAGATACGGCATTTCTTCTTACGGTAAAGTCTTTCCTGTAGGAGTAAAGCTTTGCCTTCTTTTCTCTGGCCTTGTTCCTTATGACGTTCATCGCGCGTTCTTTCTGAAACGCGGAAACCACCGTGCTTCCCGGCTTTATGATGCCTGCCTTTTCGCTGGCAATCTCCTCGTAGGTCTTGCCGAGATACTGCGTATGCTCCAGCCCTATCTTCGTTATTACCTGAAGAGACGAGGGCAGAACATTGGTTGAATCAAACCTGCCTCCCATTCCCACCTCGCAGACCAGGATATCCGCCTTCATCTCTGCAAAATATGAAAAGGCGATTGTTGTTAGCGCCTCAAAAAAGGTCGGATAAAGGTGATACGGCTGTGAACCGAGAATCTTCTGCAGGTGCTGTACCTTTGACGCCAGGTGTTTCTCGTCTATCGGTTCTCCGTTGAAAACTATCCTTTCGCCGATGTAAATAAGATGCGGGCTGGTGTAAAGCCCGGTGCGGTAGCCGGCGCATGTAAGCACGTTTGCCACGGTCTTTGCAACCGAACCCTTGCCGTTGGTACCGGCGATGAGAACTGACGGATATTTAAGATGCGGGTTCCCATACTGCTCCAGCAGATGCCTGGTCTTATCAAGCCCAAGCTTTATTCCAAAATCGGTAAGCTGTAAGAGGAATTCAATCTCGGGGAGAGGTTTCATAGATGGATTATCTTGAGTATCTTTCCTATGGTTTCCTTCAGATCCGCCCTTTTCGCAATTATGTCCACCATGCCGTGATCGTAAAGAAACTCGGTTCTCTGGAAACCCGGCGGCAGCTTCTGCCTTATCGTCTGCTCAATCACCCTGGGGCCGGCAAAGCCTACCAGCGCACCGGGTTCGGCGATTATGATGTCTCCGAGAGAGGCAAAGCTTGCCGCGATGCCGCCCATGGTCGGATCGGTCAGCACGGAGAGATACAGGAGTCCTGCCTTCTTCATCTTGCCGACTGCCGCAGAGGTCTTTGCCATCTGCATCAGGGAAATTACCCCCTCGTACATCCTCGCACCGCCCCCGCCGCCGGAGACGCAGACAAACGGCATCTTCTTTTCAATGGCATATTCCGCGGCCCTGGCAAATTTCTCGCCTACCACAGAACCCATGCTGCCCATGATGAATCCGGCATCTATGACAGCCAGCACGCACGGTACCGCGTCAATCTTGCATTCTCCCGTAACAATCGCCTCTTTCAACCCGGTTTTCTGCATCTCCTCCTTGAGCTTTTCCGGATATGCCTTGACACCCGTGAAGCCCAGGGGGTCGGAGGAAAACATTGAGGTCCACTGCTCCTTGAATGAGTTCGTATCAGCCAGCATGTTTACCCTGTCATATGCCGTCATCCTGCCGTAAAAATCACAGTGCGGACAGACCTTTAGGTTCTCATCCCATTTTTTCTTATAAATGAGCTTTCCGCACTTTTCGCATTTCAGCCACAGGTCCTTCTTTATCTCCGGTTTTTCCCTGGGTTCAACCTTTGTATATCTTTTTCGCCTGAATATCATTTAAGCACCCCTGCCTTGGTTAGCACTTCCCTTATTCTCTCAAGGTTTGCGGGAGACGGAGGGGTAAGAGGCAGCCTCCATTCCGGCTGCAATAGTTTCATCAGCCCCAGTGCAGCTTTCACCGGTATCGGATTCGTCTCAATAAACAGCACCCTGAATACGGGCAGGAGCTCCATGTGGATGCGCCGCGCCTTCTCCCAGTCGCCGGCAAGCGCCGCTCCCGTCATCTCCGCCACCTGCAGAGGAACGACGTTGGCCGCAACCGATATGACTCCCCTGGCACCGACCGCCATCATGGGAATGGTTAGCGAGTCGTCTCCTGAAAAGACAATAAAATCCTTCCTGCACATGGATATGATTTTACTTACCTGGTCGAGACTTCCGCTTGCCTCCTTGATACCTATGATATTTTTCACGGTAGAAAGCTCGCAGACGGTCTCCGGGAGAATTGAAATCCCTGTTCTTGACGGCACATTGTACAGGATAACCGGCAGGGAGACGTTTTCGGCAACCTTTTTATAGTGAAGGTAGAGGCCGTTGGGCATGGGCTTGTTATAGTACGGGGTTATAAGAAGCACCGCGTCAGCCCCGGCTTTTTCCGCCTCCTGGGACAATTCAACAGCCTCCCTTGTGTTATTGGAACCGGTTCCCGCTATGACCGGACAGCGTCCGTCCACGACATCCACCGTATACTTTACAAGGTCCTTGTGCTCGTCCATTGTCATTGTGGCAGGCTCTCCGGTGCACCCCGCCGCAAGAATGGCAGACGTTTTGTTCTTCACATGGAAATCTATGAGCCTTTTGTAGGATTTCCTGTCTATCCTGTCGTCTTTCAGCGGTGTCACTATTGCCACTATTGAGCCCTGTAGTGTCATTTGCCTCCCTTGCTCCGAACCCTTCACGCATCTCTCCGTGTGAGGAGTCATGATTGATCTTTTTTACATTCGGAACCTTATTGTCTTTACGCTGATACCTGCGTCTCTCAATCCCGCAATAACATCCCCGCTTTTCATCTTCAGCGCAGACAGATAGCAACTGCTGTCAACCTTTACATAAAGGGTGCTGTTTCTGATATATTCCACGTAGCTGTGCGCCCTCAAATCTTCGTCAACTATCCTGCACCACAGACTCTCAATGTCTCCAGTAACTCTCTCGTTACTGGAAGCCGCACGGACATGCGCCTGTGATTGTCCCTGCTTGATGGCCGGCATAACCTTCCCGATGATATCTCCTATCTTCTCCATCACCCCCACCTCTCCTCCTGCGTCAAGACTTCGGAGAGCGAAAATCCTCCCCCCTCAAGGGGGAGGAGAACGATGTAAGAGCCCTAATCAAGTTTGAGAGGCATGGCAATGTAGACGTAATCCGCGTTCTTCTCTCCTCTCATTATAATGGGACTTTTTTCACTGCTGAAGCCCAGAACAATTTTCTCTTCCTGTACCTTGTGCAGGAAGTCAATGAGATAGTTCGGCGGGAACGCAAGGTCCTGTTCTTTTTCTTCGCCGTATTCAATCCCGAGTTTCTCGTTTGCCTGTCCCACGTCGGGGCTGGCAACCGAAAACATCAGGATGTTTTTCCCTATACTTAACTTAACCTTGTTATACCTGTCGCTGGTAAAAAGCGATATTCGTTTTAGAGTTGACAGAAATTCTTCCCTGTTGATGTATGCATACTTGAGCTGTTTCTCGCTTGGAATGACCTTGTTGTAATCCGGGAAATCCTCACTCCCTGACAGGAGCTGCGAAACAAGGTATGTGTTGCCGAAATTGAAGACTATCTGGTTCTTCCCTATTGAAATGTCTATATTTTCGTCTATGTCGGCAAGCATACTTAGCACTCCCATCAACTTGAAAGGCAAAAGACACTTGTAAGGATTGACATATTTCTCTCCTGTGTTCACCTTTAGAAGGGAAAGGCGTTTTGTATCCGTACCTATGAAATTAAGGGAATCTTCTTTTATATCAAACAAACCTCCTCTGAAATGCGGACGCGGTTCTTCCGGGTCTATACAGAACCTTACCTTGTCAATGGCATTGCTCAACTGCTTCCCGTTTATCTTCACCGTAACTTCCCCGGTAAATTTGGGAAGCTTTGGAAATTCCTCCTCATCCATGCATGGAAACATGTATTTTGAGTCATTACATACTATTTCACAGGGATTTTCCTTCCTGCTTATTTTTACTTCAGTATCCGGAAGTTGTTTGATAAGAGATATGAATTTTCTGCCGGTTATAACCATGCTGCCTTTCTTGAATTTTTCACACTCAAGACCAAGTCTCAATGTATTTTCCAGGTCAGTTGCAGTCAGAAAAACTCCCGTCTCTTTAACCTCAAAAAATATTCCATTTGTTATCGTAATCGCAGGTTTTGCAGGTAAAATCCCTTCTATTTTTCCACATTCTTTTTTTAACACACTGCTCTTTATTATTATCTCCATATATATCCTCCGTTGTATTAGTAGAGTCTTTTTTTGTTGATTAATTCTTTAATTGTATATTTATTAAGCACTTAAAATGTGTAAAAAATGTGAAAACTCATTTTTCCACACTCTTTTTAATTTCATCTATTACACCCTTAACATATTCATCATTATTATATAAATTCTTAATTTTTTTATGGGCATATAATACTGTTGTATGGTCCTTTCCTCCAAATTTTACCGCAATTGAATGGAGGGAGTTGTCTGTGAGTTCCCTGCTTAAGAACATTGCTATCTGCCGCGGCATCAAAATATTCTTCAACCTGCTCTTACTCATCAATTCATCTTCTTTAATCTTAAAATATTCACAGACCGATGTCGTTATGACGTCAAGGTTGACTATACTTTTCTTTTTATAATACTCTCCATCCATTATTTCATTTATCAGTTTCCGGTCAATTTCCCTGCTCAAAAGACTTGAAAGCGCAAAAATCCTGTTTAAAACCCCCTCAAGTATTCTTACATTATCCTGCACATTCTCCGCTATATAGAATATTATATCATCGTTAATCATGATATTTTTCACTTCACATTTTTTCTTGAGAATTGCGACCCGGGTTTCAAAATCCGGCGGCTGGATATCGGCTACAAGTCCCCACTCAAACCTTGATATGAGGCGTTTTTCAAGGAAAGATATCTCGCCGGGCGGCCTGTCGCTGGAAAGTATGATCTGTTTCCTCTGATCGTACAGAAAGTTGAACGTGTGAAAAAATTCTTCCTGGGTGCCTTCCTTGCCGGCTATGAAATGGATGTCGTCAATAAGAAGAAAGTCCACCTTCCTGAATCGCTGCCTGAATATCTGTGTGGTCTTGTTTTTAATGCTCTGGATAAATTCGTTCAGGTAGACTTCCGCGGGAATGTATATGATGTTCAGCTCCTCTCTTGCCGTGACGAACTGCCCTATCGCCTGCATCAGGTGCGTTTTACCCAGTCCGAACCCGCCGTACAGAAACAACGGGTTGTATGCTATGCCGGGAGATTGTGCAACCGCCAGGGCTGCGGCATGGGCAAGTCTGTTGCCTGAACCAACAACGAAATTATCAAACGTGTAACCGGGGTTGAAGGTGACGGTACCCGTCTGCCTGACGGTCTTTGTGTCCTCTTCCCCGCTGTAAACGAGTTCTATGTCCGGCTGCCATCCTGCCGTGTTAAAAAACTCCTCTTTTATAAGGTCAATAAATGGGATAAAGCCCCTCTCAAATGTCATATTCGGGACTTCCAGCTTCAGGACATTTCCTGCCGATTCTTTAAACCTGACAGGTTTTATCCATATGTCGTAGGCCCTGGAGTTGTTCAGCCTTTTCTCAACCCTGTCAAGCGTGTCTTTCCACTCTTTTTCCATAACTTTTACACCTTTTTACACAGGTTTTCCACAAGTTGTGCACATAGTGTAGTATATTTCATGAATTCCGTCCACAGCATTTCTTGTACTTCTTCCCGCTGCCGCAGGGACAGGGCTCATTGCGTCCTGTTTTTCCGGTTCCCACGTATGGTTGGGGCCTGGGCGCCGTTGACTGGACATCCTCCATTCTTTCCTGGGTGGGCGGGGTTGGAATGAAGGGCTGCGGTTCCGGTGTTGTCTGCTCTCCCACGGCACCGAACTGGTCAAGTGTCTTATGGCCGTATGTTATCGCTGCCGGCTGCGGCGTTCTCTGTCTTTTCGGTCTTGGACCTTCAGTTATCTGTACCCGGAACAAGTAGGAAAGAATCTCTCTCTTTACAAAGGAAAGCATTGACTGGAATGCCTGGTATCCTTCGTGTTTGTATGCAAGCAGGGGGTCCCTCTGCGCGTACGCCCTCAAGCTTATTCCTTCCCGAAGCTCGTCAATTACCTTAAGGTGTGCCTTCCACCGGTTGTCTATCGCCTGCAGCATTATTATCTTCTGTATCTCTGCAAGGTACGGACCCGCCTGCTGTTTTTTTTCGCGATAGGAAGCCGCTATTTTCTCCAGCAGAGAATCTTTCAGCCCGTCTCTCCAGAAAGAAGGATTCTGTATTGTTTCTGCCTGCGGCAGTCCGGGATCTAAACCGAAAGTGTTTACGATAAGCAGCTTGAAGTGTTCAAGGTTCCAGGCAAATGGTTTCATCTGAAGAGGCAGGAACTCTTCCAGTCCTTCTTCAACGGTTTCCTCCATGAATTCCTGTATGTATGTGTCAAGGTTTTTGCCTTCAAGGATGTCCTGCCTGATGGCATAAACAATCTTGCGCTGTTCGTTCAGGACATTGTCAAACTCAAGCAGCTGTTTCCGGATCTCAAAGTTCCGCGCTTCCACTTTCTTCTGGGCGTTGTTAATCATTTTCGTGATAAGCGGATGCTTTATGTTTTCGCCTTCGGGCAGATGGCTCATGACCCCCATCATCCGCTCGGATCCGAAAATCCTCAACAGGTCGTCCTCCAGAGACAGGTGGAACTTTGAGGAACCCGGATCGCCCTGTCTTCCTGCACGTCCCTTCAACTGGTTGTCTATGCGCCGCGCTTCGTACCTTTCGCTGCCTATCACGTGGAGGCCTCCCGCATCCACAACCTTCTGGTGGTCTTCCCTCCACGGCGCGCTGTATTTCTCAAGCAGCTGCTCGTAGACCTCCTTGAATTCTTCCGGGGTCTTTTCAAGCTCTTCGCGAGCCTTCTGCCACTCCTCCTCGTACCGGCTTCTGTTGTTCTCGTATTCTTCGCGCGCCTTTATAAGCTCCGCATCGTACTTTGCCATCTCCTTTTCATACTCTTGCAAGGATCCCCTGTATTCCTTTTCGGCCGCCGGATAGTTCTCTTCAAGGAGCGCTGCTTTTATTTCCTTCTCAAGGGCTTTTCGCTCTTCCAGGTACGTGTTGTACAACCGGCTCTCTTTTTCTCCGAAGGCTTTCAGGGTCTCCTGCAGGGATTCCTTGCTGCCTCCAATCTTTTCTATCGCTTCATCAATGCATTCAAGGTATCCTGACGTCTTCTTTCGCGATTTGCGGAAAAAGTCAGTATCTCCGGGAAACCTGTCGCCGAAAGCCGTCTCAAGAATCTCAAAGAGCCTGTTGATTGAATTCCTGTAGGTCTCCAGCAGCGCAAGTATCTTTCTTCTTCCTTCAGTGGAATCCGCCTCGGAGCTATTCAGCAGCTCAGTCAGCCGGTTTCTTATCTCTTCAGCGTCTTCGTCAAGGACTATGCCGAACCGTTCTTTCAGGGAATTTCTCAAGCCGAGGTAATCCCTGTAGGTTCTTCCTGCCGCCTCTTTGAAGTCCTTGAGCCGTTCCTGCTTGTCCTTGAATGTATTCTGCGCCTCTGCGAGGTCCGCAGACGCCCTGTCGTGCAACTCCTTCAGCTTAAGTATCCGGGGTTCGTATTTCTCGTATGCGTCCGCGCCGTATTTGTAGAAAACCGTTCTTTCAAAGACGTCCTTCGCCTTCCTGTCCAATGCGGTAAATACAGTCTCCTTCTCGTTGAGCCGGGCCCGCAGGGATTCCAGGTTTTCCCTGAAGCTCTTCTCAATCTCCGACAGGTGTTTCTTGTAGGAATTTTCAATCTCAAGGAGCGCTTCCGCAAACTCCTGCTTCTTTCCGGCGTCTCCGGTCGTTTTCCTGCGCGACCAGATGACGCGGATGGTCTCTTCTCTTGCAAGTATCTCCGGGTTGCCTCCCAGTATGATGTCAACTCCGCGTCCCGCCATCTGGGTTGCTATGGTGATCGCTTTCGGGCGTCCCGCCTGCGCGATAATTGCGGCCTCCGCCTCGTGATTCTTGCCGTGCAGCACCTTGTGCGGGATGTTCTTCCTGCTTAAAAACCGGCTTAACTTTTCCGCTTTCTCAATTGAGACGGTTCCCACCAGCACAGGGCGGCCTGCCTTGTAAAGCTCTTCTATCTCGTTGGTTACCACGTTGAATTTTTCCTGTTCCGTCTTATAGATTTCGTCGTCAAATTGAGCCCTGCAGAGCTTTTTGTTCGTCGGAAGCGCTATGACGTCAACAGTATATATTTCCTTGAATTCCACTGCCTCTGTGAGCGCCGTTCCCGTCATGCCGGCGATCTTCCTGTATAATTTAAAATAGTTCTGGAAAGAGATGGTGGCAAGGGTCTGGTTTTCCCTTTCAATGCGTACGCCTTCTTTGGCTTCTATTGCCTGGTGCAGCCCGTCGCTCCATCTTCTGCCCGGCATGATCCGCCCTGTAAACTCATCCACTATGATGACCTGCCCTTCCTTGACGATGTATTCCTTGTCTCTCTTGAAGAAGTTATGCGCTCTCAATGACTGGTTTATATGATGAACCCGTTCGGTATTGGACCCGTCATAAAGATTCTGGATACCCATCAGCCGTTCACACTTATGGATACCTTCGTCGGTAAGGGATACCGTCTGCCCTTCCTCGTCCAGGGTGAAATCCGCATCCTTGTTCAGCTTCCTGACCAGCCGGTCCGTTTCGTAGTAGAGCTGGGTTGTTTCTTCGGACGGCCCGGAGATGATCAGCGGTGTGCGCGCCTCGTCTATCAGGATGGAGTCAACCTCGTCAATGATGGCGTAATTCAGGCTTCTCTGCACCTGCGACTCTTTGCGCACGGCCATGTTGTCGCGCAGGTAGTCAAACCCGAATTCGCTGCCCACGCCATAGGTAATGTCGCAGTTGTAGGAATTTTTTCTCTCCGCCGGCTGAAGGTACAAAAACCGTGAATCTGCCGGAAGGTAAGAAGGATCAAAGGTAAAAGCGGAGGCCGAATACGGTCCCTTTGCCTCTTTCCACGAGATAATGCACCCGACGGTCAGCCCGAGATAGTTGTAAATAGCTCCCATCCACTGGGTGTCTCTCTTGGCAAGGTAATCGTTGACTGTAACCAGGTGGCATCCTTTTCCTTCAAGGGCGTTCAGGAAAAGCGGAAGGGTGGCGACCAGGGTTTTTCCTTCTCCTGTGGTCATTTCGGAGATTTTCCCCTTGTGCAGCACGATGCCGCCCAGTATCTGGACGTCAAAATGCCGCATGTTGAGCGTCCTTTTCGCGGCTTCCCTGACGAGCGCAAAACTTTCAACCAGGCAGTTATCGGCGGGTTCTCCGTCCTGAATTCTCTTGCGCAGGGCCTTGGTCCTCTCCCGCATCTCCTCACGGGAAAGTCCTTTGATCTCCCCTTCTTTCTCGTTGATCTCTCTCAACAGGGAAAGCATCTCCTGCATCAGAATGCATTTATCCCTGTTAAACAGCCGGTTTATGAAGTATCTTGTCCCGGGGTTCAGGGCTTTGAAATCAGAGAAGAGCTGGTCATAGTATTGCACTGGAAAAGCACCTCGCTTTTAAGGCAGTGATCAGTGAGCAGTGAATAGCAGTAAGTTTTTAACTTGCCACTAATCACTATCCACTGTCTTGTGGTGCCGGGGGGCAGAATCGGACTGCCTACGCCAGCCTTTTCAGGGCTGCGCTCTACCAATGAGCTACCCCGGCTCAAAAACCTAAACACCCAATCTGTTTTTTAAGAATTTTCTAATTCTTGAAGCACTTTCCAGGGCTGTGCCTGCCTGTTCTTTTCCCGGCAATCCCTCCGGCAAAGCCCCCACTACTGCATCTGGATAGCGTGTTGGGATGTAGTACCGGTCAATCTCAAGCGCTTCATTCTCAAAACTTTTGAATACAGGTTCAATTTCTACGCATTCTGCAAGCAAGTCTATAATTTTATGCGTTTTCTTCAGTCTTTTTCCACAGTTTAAAAGATAGGCTTTCAATCCTTTTTCAATGGCCTGCTGGGACAGAAAACAAACCTTGTTATAAATTCTGGCCTTCAGCATTATCTCTGCCGAAAGATAATCTTCATCTGCAAAATAGAGCCAGTTAAGCACCTCTTCAGGAAGTTTGGGACTGCTCATAAACAACCTTCCCTTTTTCTTGGATTTCCGTCTTGAAAAAAGTCCTGGTAGAAAGAAGTTTATCAAACTCTGCAGGTGTGTATACCAGAACGTCCATGCCGACCTTGCGGCTGCAGAATTTAGAGATGTCTTTCATTCGGTTCCAGAAGTTGTCTTGTGTTTCCGCAACCACAATTACGTCCAGGTCGCTGCTTTCGGTTACTTTCCCTGCAGGCAGGGAGCCAAAAAGGATTATCTTCTCCGGCCGGTAAGCCTTCCGCACCTTCTCAACGAAAATATTAAGCTCTTTTTCCAGCACCTGCTTGCGTCCCATGTTTTTTCTCTCTCCAAAATCAGAGAAAAGGATACCAGAAACTTTTCTCCCTGTCAATAATTATTTGCGGCAAAGGAGTTTTCCACAGTTTTTTCACAATCCGCACATGAATTCAAAAATGGCATCGTTGAAACCCGGTAGTCCCTCATGACCGAAGTCCGGATAGATGCATACATTCTTTTTTGAGGTGATCTTGTTATAGGCGGCGAACTGCGTGGACGGCGGACAGACCGTATCCATAAGTCCTGTTCCCATAAAGATTTCCGCCTTTATGCGGGGTGCCAGGTATTGTGCGTCAATGTAGCCCAGCCGCGTGAAAATCTCTTCTTCCCTTTGATGCTTCGGGTCAAAGAGCCGGAAATGTGTTTTCAGTTCAGCATAGGCGCTCACGGCAAGATCCATATCCCAGACCCGCTTGTAGTCGCACAGAAAAGGATAGACCGGGGCAGCTCTCTTGATTCGCGGTTCCAGCGCGGCGCATGCAAGCGTAAGACCTCCTCCCTGCGAGAAACCGAATGCTCCGACCCGGGAGGGGTCCACTTCTTCCATCTTCATGGCTATACCTGCCAGCTGGGCGCAGTCAAGGAAAATTGAACGGAAGAGCAGTTTTTCAGGAGCGTCGTCAAGCCCTCGGACTATGTGCCCGTTAAACGTAGTGCCTTTTACCCTGCCCGTATCTTCGGATTTTCCTCCCTGTCCCCGGCAGTCAAGGGCAAAAAAGGAGTATCCCTGTGCCGCATAGCCGTACTTGTCAACCCATTCTCCGCTGTTGCCGGAATACCCGTGCAACATGACAACCGCAGGATGTTTCCCCGGGGACTTTTTCGGCCGCAGGTACTTGGCGTATATCCGTGCGCCTCCCAGCCCTGTGAAATACAGGTCAAAACACTCAACGAAATTCGCTCTGCTTTCGCGCTGAACCAGTTTCACTTCCGGGTCCAGGGAATGCATTTCCTTCAGTCCCCTGTCCCAGTATTCGTCAAAATCAGCCGGGCGGGGATTGACTCCCTTGTACTTTTTCAGCTGTTCAAGAGGCATATCAACAATAGGCATGGAATCCTCCTTTTTTTGAAAACGGTATATTATCAAAATGCAGTTGCTTTGTCAACCAGTAAAATCGTGATTCCATGGGTGCATCGCCGGGAGGTTTCTGAAGCGGGCGTCTGTTTGAGGAGCGGGCAAGGATCTTGTTTTGTAAG
>CAYQXZ010000043.1:0-12534 GCA_964421645.1 uncultured bacterium | reverse complement strand
ATCACTTTTTTCCGCGTCTTTTTCAACTGACCGCGGCAAACTTTTCAGGAAAGGTTGCGCAGAAAATTCTGATGATGTAAAATTATTAAATGGACCAGCGGACCGAAAAGATCATAAGACGCCTTGAGAAGGAATATCCTTCACCGAAAACCGGACTGGCGTTCTCAAACCCCTTCCAGCTGCTGGTGGCAACGATTCTCTCCGCTCAAACCACAGATACGACCGTTAATAAAATAACTCCTCTGCTTTACGCAAAATATCCCACGCCGCATGCGATGGCATCGGCTCCGCTGGAGGAAATAAAGAAGATAATCAGGCCGGTCAACTATCATAACACAAAGGCAGTAAACATAAAGAAGCTCGCCGGAATAATTGTAAAACAGTTCAAAGGAGAAGTTCCCGACACGATGGAGGAACTTGTACAACTGCCGGGAGTGGCAAGAAAAACAGCCAACGTGCTGCTCTCGCAGGCATTCGGCAAAGCCGAAGGGATAGTCGTGGATACCCACGTGAAAAGACTCGCAGGGAGGCTCGGGTTGAGCAAACAGAAAACGCCGGAGAAGATAGAACTTGACCTTATGAAAATCGTGCCGGGAGACAAGTGGATTTCGTTCCCTTTCACACTTATATTGCACGGCAGAAACGTCTGTGACGCAAGGAAACCTCTCTGCTTCAGCTGCCTGCTCGCAGACATATGCCCTTATCCCGACAAGACAAAACCATGCTTATGATGAAAAATAAACTTGAACTGCTCCTGCTTCTTCTGCTGATTTCAGGCTGCACAATCACGGTGGGTACGACTTCCCACTCATCAAGTTCATGGACACGGGAATCCACGTATCACTACGTAAGGAGGGGCGAGAACCTCTTCAGGATTTCCAAGTACTACTACGATGCTGAACTCCTCAAGGATGTCAACGAGGGCGTTGAACGAATCAAGAAGGCTAACAACCTTACCGGAGAGCTTCTTTCGGCTGGACAGAAGCTTTATATACCCGGCACGACAAAAAAGCAACCTTCATATTCCCTGCTGCCGCCTGACAGGATTTCACCGGTGGTCACAACTCCCGACGTAACTCCAGAACAACCGCCGGCCGAGGAATTCCATCCGATAATAACGGACAAGGTGTTCACATGGCCCGTGAAAGGCAAGATCATGTGCAAATTCGGAGAGCTGGATAACCAGGGCATAGACATCCTGGTTGACCCGGGAACAAGCGTTCTTGCCTCGGACAGCGGCAAGGTCGTATATGCGGGTACGACGCCAAAGTACCAGGAAACGGTTATCATAGAACATTCGTCAAATACCTTCACGGTATACGGACACGACATTGACATCCTGATGAAACAGGGGGACACAGTAAAAAAGGGCGACGTCATCGGGAAGATCAAGAGCGGCACGACGCGGATAAGATACCTGCATTTTGAGATAAGAATTGACAACGTGGCGGTCAATCCGGTGATCTATCTTCCGGAAGTAACCCTGTAACCCGCCCGTTATCCCCTCTCCCGTGAGGGGAGAGGATCGGGGTGAGGGTGAAAGTCTTGAGAAAACTAATGGAAAAAGAAAACCTCGCGGACTATGCGGTTAAATCCACCGAAACCCGCGGAAGGAAATACCCGGAAGCCGAACATCCCTTGAGAACTCCTTTCCAACGCGACAGGGACAGGATAATACATTCCACGGCATTCAGGCGCCTGGAATACAAAACACAGGTTTTCATATATTACGAGGGTGACTACTACAGGAACCGTCTGACGCATACGCTTGAAGTCCAGCAGCTTGCAAGAACCATTGCCAGGGCGCTGAAAGTCAACGAAGACCTTGTTGAAGCAATATCTCTCGCTCACGACCTCGGACATACGCCTTTCGGGCATAAAGGAGAGACTGTCCTTGATGAAATAATGAAAAAACAGGGATATGACGGATTTGAGCATAACAGCCACGGCCTGCGGGTCGTGGACGTGATAGAAAGGCGGACGTCCGAATTCCCCGGGCTAAATCTTACCTATGAAGTGCGGGAAGGGATAATACGGCACGCCACCAGTTATGACCTGCCGAAACGGAAAGGACTGGAAGAATTCACCAGATTTCCGGCCCCTTCCGTTGAAACGCAGATAGTAAACCTGTGCGATGAAATCGCATACACCTGCCATGACCTTGACGACGGCATAAAATCCGAGATAATCAAGACCGCCGACCTGAAGGGAGTCGCGCTCTGGAAGGAGATTGAGGAGATAAGCAGGGAAGAATGCTCTGACCCGGGATTGAAAAGAAGGATGATGGTAAGAAACTTCATCAACTACCTGGTAACCGACCTCGTGGAACAGAGCAGAAAAAAACTGAAAGAGTCCGGGATGAGAAACGTTGATGAAGTCCGGGAACTGAAAAGCGGATTGATTTCGCATTCTGCCGGGCTGAAAGTGAAACATACAGAGCTGAGAAAATTCCTTGAAGACAATATGTATTTCCACTACAGGGTGATACGAATGGCACAGAAAGCCGCACGTATCATAAAAGACCTCTTCTACGCGTACCTTGAAGAGCCGGGACAGCTGCCCCCTGGAACACAGACAAGGTTGAAAAAAGAAGCGAAAGAAATAGTCATATGCGATTACATTGCCGGCATGACCGACAGGTTCGCCCATCTTGAACATCAGAAGCTGTTTGACCCTCACACTCTCGTTTGATTCGCAAAGAATGGAAGAAAAAAAGAAATTCTGGATATGCGCGACCCTCGCGGGACTGGGTGCCGTCCGTTTGACAAGGCTCCTGGAGCTGTGCGGAAGCATAGAAAAGGTCTTTACCCTCTCCGCCGCCGAGCTGAAAGACGCAGGCATCCCGGGAAAAACTGCGGCAAAGATTGAAAACTGGGAAAGCCTTCCATGGAAGAAAGAACTGGAATTCTCCGAGAGTAAAGGGATATCCATAATCACACTTCCTGACAAGAATTACCCTGCGTTGCTGAAACAGATATTTGACCCGCCGATCCTCCTCTTTGTGAAAGGAACCATTCCGGCAGAAGGCAGTCCTTTTGCCATAGTGGGCACACGCACTCCTTCGGTCTACGGGCTTAAGATGGCGGAGAAATTCGCGGAGGACCTTTCATATCTCGGATTCGTGATCATCAGCGGGATGGCACGCGGCGTTGATACCGCGGCGCACAGGGGAGCGTTGAAGGCGGGAGGGAAAACCGTGGCGGTTACCGGCTGCGGGTTCAGTCACTGCTACCCGGCGGAAAACAGGAAGCTTTCAGAAGAGATAGCAGGATCCGGGGCCGTTATCACGGAATTCACCTCAAATGTCCCGCCGGAACCGCAGAATTTTCCCAGAAGAAACAGGATAGTCTCCGGGCTTTCAAAAGGCGTGCTCGTGGTAGAAGCAGGACAGAAGAGCGGCGCGTTGATAACCGCACACCTTGCGGCTGACCAGGGACGGGAAGTCTTTGCCCTGCCTGGCAGGATAGACGCGCTGTCGTCAAAAGGCGCCAACCAGCTTCTTAAAGAAGGAGCGGCGCTGGTTGAAAACGTTGAGGAAATAATAAGCGGCCTGAACATGGAGATAAAGAAACCCGCCAGGGCTGATGAGACACCGATGCCGGTTCTCTCCGAAGACGAACATACCGTATTGCAGTGCATACGGACCGACGACAGGCAGACTATTGAGGAACTCCTTTTAAAGACGGAGATGGAGAGTGTAAGGCTTTTCCAGATTCTCCTGACCCTGACCATCAAGAACCTCGTGATTGAACTCCCCGGCAAAATCTACACCCTCAAATAGTCTCCGGCGGTTGATTTTAAGTCGGGAAAAGTATAAAATAAAGAGCAAGGAGGTAGCCTAAAAATGAAAATATGGAGCAGGATCGTGGGCATCCTATACATAATAGCCGGGGTATTTCTTGCCTTCTTCTTCCTTACGGTGTGGGCGGCCGGCGGAAAAAGCTGTCTGGACAAAACGGTACAGTATATTAACAATAACATCTCCGCTTTCGGCATTATCGGGATGGTTCTTGTGATAATAGGCATAGTCTGGGTGGTGAACTGGTTTGACTACGTATACAGGACCAAGGTCGTATCCTTTGATAATCCGGGGGGCAAGATAAAGATATCCCTGCGGGCGATAGAGGATTACATAAACTCAATGCTTATGAAGCAGATGCATGGGATCCGGGCGCTGAAAGTGAAAACAGCTCTTTCCGCCAGGGGTCTGGAGACAAAAATAATCCTTAAGTTGTACGCCAACCTGAATATCCCGGAAACATGCTCCA
This sequence comes from uncultured bacterium, assembly GCA_964421645.1. Classification (GTDB taxonomy): domain Bacteria; phylum Ratteibacteria; class UBA8468; order B48-G9; family JAFGKM01; genus JAFGKM01. The sequence continues at coordinate 8,266 of CAYQXZ010000043.1, read as the reverse complement.
GCATACAGGAACTCACCAAGGACTACCTGCAGGATGCCGTTGGCGTGGAGAGAATATCCAACATAGAGGTTTTCGTGACGAGCATCAAAACAGGGACAGACAAGGAAACGTCCGCGATAAAGGAGAAAAAGGGCGACGATCTCTATGAAGAAAACCAGTAGCAAATCAGCCGTTGCGGTAAGAGAACAGATAGCCGAAAGCATCCGCGTCAAGAAACTTCTTTCAGGAGACAGGGCATTTATTGAAAACCTGCTCAAGGTTTCAGGTCTGCTGACCGACGCGATGAAAAAGAACCGGAAGGTTTTTTTATGCGGTAACGGCGGCAGCGCTGCGGACTGCCAGCACTGGGCAGCGGAGATGACAGGCCGGTTCATGAAGGAACGGCGGGCACTCGGATTCATATCCCTTACAACCAACACCTCGGGAATAACAAGCATAGGCAACGATTATTCTTTTGACACGGTCTTCTCAAGACAGATTGAAGGACTGGGGGAAAGAGGAGACGTCCTTTTATGCATCTCCACTTCCGGAAAATCAAGGAACATCCTCGCCGCCGCGGCTGCGGCAAAAAGGGCCGGGATGAAGGTTGTCTCAATAACCGGGAAAATACCGAATCCCATGTCCGGGAAGTCAGATTTTGAGATCGCCGTTCCATCACGACAGACCCCCAGAATACAGGAGGCTCACTGCCTGATAATGCACATTCTGTGCTCTCTCGTTGAAGACGTCCTGTTCTGACGTCAGTCTCCCTGAAACGACAAGGAAAAATGGATAGAAAATTACGCATAATAGACGCCAATTTCAACAGAGCAAGGGAAGCCCTGCGGGTTATAGAAGACGGCTTGCGCTTCTATTATGACCGCGACGAAAACTACGTGAAGAGTCTCAAGGAACTGCGCCACAAACTGTCCGTTGGCGTTGAGAAGAACTTCGGGTTCTCGGTACTGAAAAAAGAACGCGATTCCGGTTATGACATAGGCAAGGACTTTGACAGCAGGGAAAAAGAAACCGTCCGCCAGGTTATTGAGCGGAATTTCATGAGAACCGGTGAAGCATTGCGGACCCTTGAGGAATATTCAAAGACAACGGTGCCGGAAGCATCTCTTCTGTTCCACGACTTGAGATTTGACCTGTACGAGATTGAAAAGGAAGTAATCCTGTTCCTTGACAGGACCGGTGAAAAAAACTAATATACCTGTGCTTAAAAAACGACGGGGCGCAAAATAGCCATGGCAAACAACAAACCAAAAAACGATAACAAGAAGGGGCAGGGACCCAAGAGCCGGCCGGGAGGAAATATCAACCTGTTCAAGGGACTTATGTTCTGGGTGATAGCCGGTATCATCCTCATATCCATAGCAAAGCTTTCAGATTTTGAAGGCAAGCGTAAGGACCTGATATACAGCAAGCTGATCGGTGACATAAAAGCGGGGAATATTTCCGGTACTCTGACAGTAAAAGAGAATATCATTACCGGCACTTTGAAAGACGGGACAAAGTTTTCAACCTACAGGCCGGAAGACCCGGAACTGTTCAACATCCTGCGTGAGAACAACGTGGATTTCAAGGTTGAGTCATCCTCAAATGTCTGGCTCAACATACTTGTTTCAACAATCCCCATCGTTCTCATATTCCTGTTGATATGGTTTCTGATATTCAGGCAGATGTCATCCGAAGGAAGCAGGGTCATGTCCTTCGGAAAGAGCAGGCCTGTAATCCCGGACCAGAAAAACCGCGTGACCTTTGACGATGTTGCCGGATGCAAGGAGGCAAAAGAGGAACTTCAGGAAATAATACAGTTCTTAAAGGAGCCGAAAAAGTTCCAGCGGCTCGGCGGAAAGATACCGAAGGGCGTCCTGCTGATAGGCCCTCCGGGTACAGGCAAGACACTGCTTGCCAAGGCGGTCGCAGGTGAAGCCAAATCACCTTTCTTGAGCATGAGCGGCTCGGACTTCGTGGAGATGTTCGTCGGTGTCGGAGCATCAATCGCCGGAGATGAGATGGTTCTTGTCAGAGAAGACAACCAGATGAAACTGCTGCCCATAAGTGAAGTAGTAGACAAATACTATGAAGAAGGTGCAGAAGGATATACAGTAAAGGTTTCAAATTTGGAAACCCTCGGTTTCTATAAAGGGGAAACCAGTTTCAGAGGGTTTAAGAGCAATACGGAAAAATTTCATTTCGGCGGCTCAAAATGGTCAAGAGTTCAGGAGGTATACCGTCACAGGGTCAAGGAAATATACGAGATTCATTATCTGGGCGGAGTAATAAAGACAACCGGAGACCACAGCGTCTTTATCCGGGAGAAAAACCGTATCATATCGAAACCTGTCAGGGAAATAAAGGAAGGCGATGTACTGGTCAATCTCCCCTTCAAGGTGCGGAGTGTCTTCATCCCCGGATTCGGGACTACGCACAAGATGAGGTCGCACAAGTTTGAGAAGTGTGATATCGGCAGTATAAGAATGTGGGAAGAAGACGCCGATGTACTGGAAAACTACAAGTTTGCTCTTGAGAACCGCGATAAAATGCCCCAGCATGAACTGGCGATGACGGCCGGGGTTTCACAGATGACAATCAGCAATTGGCAGAGGAACGTTCATTCACCTTCGTCAATATCTTTGAAACTCAACAAGTCAAGGATGAAAATCCCGCAGGAGATTGACATAACTCCGGTGCTCCTGTTGCTTCTCGGATACTACACGGCAGAAGGCAGAACGACATCCTATTATACGGAATTTGTCTTCGGTTCTCATGAGGAAAAACTTCACAACGACTCTATAACGCTTATGAGAGATATATTCAATATTGAGCCGCATTTGAGATATACGGAGGATAACACTTTAAGGATTACCTGGCATTCCAAGGCATTATCCGAATTTTTTGAAAGAACCTGCGGGAATGGCTCCCATAACAAACATATACCCGAATTCTTATGGAAACTGCCCAAGGAATATTTCTTGAGTTATCTGGAAGGCTTCTCAAAGGGTGACGGGTACGTCTCGGGCGAAGGGCACTTGCTCATAAGCACCGTCAGCAAACAACTGGCAACTGAAATTGCATGGTTGTCCGCAATGCACGGAATTGGAGCTTCCCTTTGCAGGAGAATAAATAAAGCCGGCAGAATCATAAAAAACAAACCACTACCGGGGGGTGTTTACTGGACGATAAAAATTGCAAAGACTTCCTATCCGTTTGATGAACCGGTCAAATCACCGTCACAAATCAAGAAACCGGTTGTAAGAAAAATTGTCAGGAAACCCCATGATGGTTTTGTATACGATTTCTGCGGTTGCGACAACGAGGGATTTTTCGCGGGAGACAGACCGGTTCTCGTTCACAACAGCAGGATAAGAGATTTATTCAACCAGGCGCTGAAGTTGAGCCCCTGCATAATTTTCATTGATGAGCTTGATGCGGTCGGACGCCAGAGGTTTGCGGGACTGGGCGGCGGGCACGACGAAAGAGAACAAACGCTGAATCAGCTGCTGGTGCAGATGGACGGGTTCCAGACGGAAACGGGCGTCATAGTAATGGCGGCGACGAACAGGCCGGACGTGCTTGACCCCGCGCTCACGAGACCCGGCAGGTTTGACAGAACTATTGTCGTTTCCCTGCCCGACATCAAAGCGCGCGAAGAAATACTTACCGTGCACGTAAGGAAGAAACCCCTTGCGGATTCCGTGGATATCAAAACACTGGCAAGGGCAAGCGCGGGGCTCTCCGGGGCGGACCTTGAGAATCTCACCAACGAGGCGGCGCTTCTTGCGGCAAGGAAGGGAAAAGACAAGATAGAGATGTCGGACTTTGAGGAAGCGAAGGACAAGGTCCTGATGGGCGTTGAAAGAAGAAGTCTTGTTATAAGCGAGGAAGAAAAGAAGATCATCGCATACCACGAAGCCGGGCACACCCTGGTACAGAAGCAGCTGCCGGAGGTTTACCCGGTGCACAAGGTCACCATCATCCCGAGGGGGCAGGCGCTGGGTGTAACCCACATCCTGCCCGAAGAAGACAGTTTCATAGAGAGCGACACATACTACAAGAATTCCATTGCCGCATTGATGGCAGGAAGAGGCGCGGAGAAGCTCATCTACAACAAGATATTCACCGGCGGAGAAAGCGACCTGAAGGTTGCCACCGAGATAGCCAGGCGGATGGTCTGTGAATGGGGAATGGGCAACATGGGTCCGGTAAGCTATCATCACAACGAGGCGGTCTTCCTCGGAAGGGACCTTGTGCGGCAGAGAGAATACAGCGAAGAAACGTCCAGGGAGATAGACAGCGAGATGAGACGGATTCTGGAGGAGGCGGAGAGACGCGCCATGGAGATACTGAAAGGACAGAGAGAGAAGCTGGAGGCGCTTGCCGCGGAACTGCTGAAGAGGGAAACGCTGAATTCCGACGAGATAGATGAGATACTCGGGCTGAAGTCTCCGGCTCCACCTTCCCTGTGGGAAGCATCTTCTTCCGCGCAGCAGATCAAGAAAGAGGAGAAATAAACGAAATGGACCAGAACAAAATAGAAGAAGCCGTGAAGATGATCATTGAGGCGATCGGAGAAAATCCCAACAGGAGAGGCATCAGGGAAACTCCCAAGAGGGTGGCGCGCATGTACTCCGAGCTGTGCGGAGGACTTGAAGAGGATCCCGAAAAAATCCTGGGCAAGGTCTTCAAGGAAGATTTCAACGAACTGGTCCTGGTCAAGAACATACCTTTCTTCTCGCTCTGCGAACACCATCTTCTACCGTTTTACGGCAAGGCGCATGTGGCATACCTCCCGGATAATCACAAGGTGGTTGGCATAAGCAAGATTGCGCGGCTTGTGGACGTTTTTTCCAGGAGGATGCAACTGCAGGAACGCATCACCAACCAGATTGCCGACACCATAATGAAGGTACTGACGCCCCAGGGAGCCATGGTTGTCATAGAAGCAGAGCACATGTGCATGGGAATGCGCGGCGTGAGAAAATCCGGGACCAAAATAGTCACCTCTGCCATGAGAGGCATCTTCTTGAGGGATTTCAGGACACGAACCGAGGCTATCTCCCTTATCATGCCAAACACCCGGGGACTTTAATCATTTAAGAAGAGGGGAAAACAACAAGACAACTCCGACTATCATCAGGATAATACCCGCTATAGCATACAGGTCAGAGGTGCTTTCCTTCTGGTAATTGAGCTTTGGTTTAAATGTGAAATAAGCACCGCTGATCAGGAGTACCATACCGACTACCGCCTGCACAATCTGCGTTTTTTCCATTTCAGGCACCCTCCCCTGTAACGTAATCGCCTTTGACTTCCCTGCATGTTACCGTCACGATTTCATTCAGAAGATCCTGTCCGCCGGTAAACCTGACAGGCACATACTCGGATGAATGCCCCTGCCATCCGTTTTCCGTCTTACTTTCTACAAGTACTTCAAGCGTCTTGCCTTCAAAGCTCTTTTTTACATTATAGCACACTTCGCTGACAACACGTTCCAGTTCCTTTTCCCTTCTCTTCTTCACGGTCTCCGGGACCTGCCCTGCCATATCGAAAGCAGCCGTACCTTCTCTCCTTGAGTACCTGAATATATGTACACGCAGGTAATCCGCGCGCCTAATCGCCTCGCAGGTCAACCTGAAATCCTCTTCGCTCTCCCCTGGAAATCCGACCATTGCATCGGTGGTGAAAGTGACCCGTCCGGCTCTGTCCATATTCCTTATGTTTTCTATCATCTTCAAATATTCTGCAAAAATATACCGCCTGCCCATCATCCCCAGTATCCTGTCCGAACCACTCTGCAGGGGTATGTGCAGGTGACGGCAGAACAACTCGCTTGAGAGAAGGTATTCCGCCAACTCGTCGGTCATATGGAATGCTTCTATGGAACTCAAGCGTATTCTTCTCAAACCCTTTATTGACTTCATCTTCTCAAAGAGGGATATGAGATTCCCGCCCGTATCTCTTCCGTATGCGCCGAGGTCAATCCCTGTCAAAACAATCTCTTTGAAACCGGCGGATGCCAGTTGACCGATTTCGGAGAGGATTTCCTCCTGCGGACGGCTTCTCACCCGTCCCCTGACCAGCGGCACTATGCAGTACGTGCAGAAATTATCACAACCGTCCTCTATCTTCACGAATGCCCTGGTATGCCCGTTAAATCTGGAGATGGTATGCAGACGTGAAGCACAAACTGAAGTTATCAGACTGTCCGCATCCCGGTAGGCCTCAACGGAAGGCATGAATCCGTTAATAAAAGAGTCCTGCTTTCTTGCCGCGCAGCCGGTTACCATCACGCGTTTGCCCAGGGTTGCGGATTTCCTGATGAAAGACCGTGCCTCCTTCTCCGCCTTTTTCGTGACACAGCAGGTGTTCACTACAACCATGTCCGCATCTGCCGTACAGGACAGGGAGTAGCCCTGCGCTTCCAGGTTCTCACGGATGAGCTGGCTCTCATACTGGTTTACCTTGCATCCGAACGTCTTGACCGTCACCTTCATATTTCAAGTCTCCAATACAGAATGCTTGAGTGCACATGGTCAGGCGGTTTCTGAAGCGGGCGTCTGTTTGAGGAGCGGGCACGGTGTTCCGAAGGAACGAGCGACGAGAGAAGCCGAACGCAGGCCGCCTCGCCGGGGCGGCCAAGTGTCCCGTCTGAAGAAAGCCGCATGAGCATGTGCGATAAAAATCATTTCATATTCCAAAAAACTGTCGGGAGTTGTGAAGAATCTGCCGGGCGCAGTCCTGCATTTCCATCCCCCGTGTGGACGCTATCGCCTCCACCACGTACCGGACCATGGCAGGATCGTTCCTCTTACCGCGGAAAGGGACCGGTGCGAGATATGGGGAATCAGTCTCCGCCATGATTCTTTCAAGGGGATACTCGCCTGCGATCCTTCTCACATCATCCGCTTTCTTGAACGTAATGATCCCCGTAAACGATATGTAAAACCCCTTCTCTCTGCAATAGTCCGCAAGCGCCCTGTCTCCGCCGAAGCAATGGAAGACAACCTTTTCAGGCATGACGCTCTTTTCAAGTATCTCAATTACCTCATCCCTGCTCTCTCTCTGGTGCACTACCAGCGGCAGGCCCAGCCTGCCTGCAATATCAATGTGTGCCCGGAAAAAATCCTTCTGTTTTTCTTCCTCTTCCCTGCCGTAGTAGAAATCAAGGCCGGTCTCCCCGATTCCCACGATTCTTTCATCCCCTGCGATCTGCTCAATCTCTTTCATAACCGACAGAGATATATCCTTGACATGCGTGGGGTGTATGCCGGCAGTTGGGTGTATGAAAGGGTGTTTTTCGGAAAGTGTGAGTGACTTTCTGCTTGTCTCAACGTACGTACCGATATTTACCACGTCTGTAATGCCTTCCCTGAGAAAATTCTTTATAACTTCTTCCCTGTCGGCATCAAAATCAGCAAAGTCCAGGTGACAGTGCGTGTCTATAAACATTGATATATAAGAAACCTTAGTGATGCAACATCTTTTTAAACATCTTTGGATGGAACATGACAAGTATCAGCCCGCCTATGACATTGCCGATAGTGACCGGAATAAGGTTGTTCCACATCAACAGAAATTTATTAAGAAAACTTCCTTCCGCCATAAGCCCCAACGGTATGAAGTACATATTGGCGATGGAATGCTCATAGCCGCTTGCAACAAACGCCATAATGGGAAAGTAAATTCCGAGTATCTTGCCGCTGACGGTAAGTGACGATATACACAGAATAACCGCCAGACAGACCAGTATATTACACAGGATACCCCTTGTCAGGGACGCAACCCAGCCAAGCGCCATCTTATTCCCGGCAACGCTGACAGCAGCAACCCCTACAGGAGTGAAGGACTCCGGTCCGTGACCCAGGAGCCCGGTCTGATCCACCAGCCAGGCAAGAAGTATAGAACCGATTAAGTTCCCTGCATACACGATAAGCCAGTTGCGGAGAAGTTTCAGGATATTATAGCTTCCTCTAAGTATCCCGATGCTCATAAGGATATTGCCTGTAAAAAGTTCGGCTCCCGGTATGAGAACAAGCATCAGTCCCAGGCTGAACACGCTGCCTGAAAGTATTCTGGCAATTCCGGGATCAAGCGTCCCGCCGCTGGTGACACTAAGGGCTGTCTGCGCGCCAAACCCGATATATATGCCGGCAAGTATTCCAAACAGGAAAAGCTCCAGCCCCTCCGCCTCTGCCTTTTTGGTTCCGATGCGCACAAGTTCTTGAGAAACTTCAGGCGGTGAAAGAAAAAGTTTGCTCATTATCGCTCCTCTTGTCAT
>CAYQXZ010000042.1:0-12576 GCA_964421645.1 uncultured bacterium | reverse complement strand
CGTAAAATGCGCTTTCAGCGCATGACAATTGGCGGTTGGCAACCGAGTCCGGAATGATTTCTCCTCGGTCTGAATGCGAGTTCTTCAAATATCGTTTCCCTCTAAACGGCAATCAATATTCCGTTTTCGCCTGCTTACCCGGAGCCGAAGGGGCCGAAATCAATATCCCATCCGAAATCATCAAAGACTTCAAAGTATCCGACCCTGGGAAGCCAGTCGTCGGGCTTTATTGACCTGGCGCTTTCATGGCTGACGATTCTTTTCAATGTCTGCCAGCGCCTGCTTTCGTCCATCTCCACGTCAATGTCCCAGAATGCGAATTCAGAAAAGCCCTTGCTGTATGCCTTATCGGCAAGCCTGGCGGCATCTTCCCATCGGTAGCGTATGAACGGCACTATTTTCGTTTTATTGCTCCGCAGAGACGCCCAGTAATCAAGGTCTGCCGTCTTCCCTATTATCGTGGGAGGCCACCAGACGGGAACGTGCCACGGGCTGACGATATCAACAAGCGAGAGTTCAATCCACTTTTCTATGTCCAGCCCGATGTGCCGGTTGGTCTTCCTGTCGCCGAAGACCATTACCGAGAGCTGGAATTTTTTCTTGCGGCGCCTTCCTTCCTCGTCAAGCATTTCGCGCACTTCCCGTATGTACTGGGTGGTATATTTGCAGCGCAGTTCAATCAGCCGTTCATCATCAGCCCTGAGTTTTGACGGGTCGTCATGATATTTTTCGTTGAACTCTTCCAAAATTGGCGATTCGTAAAGAGCAAGAGGGGCGCCGCGTATCAGGCAGATGTTGACACCGTCGGGCCCGTACTTAAGCGTTTCCCGGAGGCAGTCTGCAAGGTATCGCCGTACTTCTGGGAAGGCCACGCTCATGCGTCCGAGAATATCTCTGCCGTTCCTGTTTTTGAGCCGCCATCCCGGGTTTTCCGCGTAAAAGAGATTTGTCAGTCCGGTGCCGGGATCGTGAAACCGCCCGGGACGCTGGAAAAAATGTATCTTGAGCCCCGCGCGGTGCGCAAGCTTGACCGCAATGCCCAGGGGGCTTTCGCCTCTCAGAAGGAATCTTCTGACAGTATCCGCGGAGAACTCCTTCCATCCGCAGTCGGTCCGCTTCCCTTTCAGCACCATGTTTTCATAATTGAGGATGCATCCGCAGGAAGGCATTCCCAGGTAGAGCGTCCCGACAGGACTGTCTGCCAGCTGGTTGAATACCGCGTCCGCCATCTTCCGCTCTGTGTCGTTGCCGTCGTACCAGCCCGCCTGATCGCGCGTGCCTGTTATGATCCTCTCTTTTGCGGAGAACCTGCGGGAATGCTCCTTGATTTCTTCCGGCGTCAGCGGCACGATTTTTATATACGCTATTACGGCGCTCTTTTCCTGATTCTGCGGCGCAGGGGAAAAGACGAGCGATTCTCCGTCAAGCTTCCTGAAGCCGACTATCGCTTCCTCGTATCCCTTCCAGTCGGGAGACGCTTTCCGGAAAGTTGTGAAACCGCTGTCTCCGGAAAACTTTATCTTTACCTTGCCATCACCCGTAATCGCGGCAAAAACGGCATGCCAGCCCCTGGCTTCCAGCGGATAGGAGATTTCGCATCCGCCGGCGGCGGAAGGCGATTCAACGGCCGTGCCCGCAAAATATGCTTTTGCGCAACGGGCATCCTGTTTCATCAGGTAGAGCCCCTTGATTGAAGCATAATCCCTGCCGGTGTGGTATTTTATAAGACGCCAGTGGTTATCGCCTCCCCCGGATGAAAGGTTTTTTGCGGGCAGGCACCTGCCCATATCGGAAAAATAGACCGACTCTTTTTCTCTTGCCAGTTTCATTATGCAGTTCCCTCCCGTATCAAACGCTGTAATTGACCCGGATTCTATGCGCGAGAATCTTGCCCGTGCAGTCCTGAACCGCCCAGTGCGCCGCGAGGTATTCATTGCCGCCGAGAGGCAGGAGTGAAGGCTGTCCGAATTTAAGGTTTTTGCCCATTTCTTGAAGATTGGTTATATGCGTTGAAGGGGCGTTTCCCCATATCCTGGATGTTGTGATAATTTTCCATCTGTTGTCCGTGAAATCCACCAGATGGACGTACAGCCCCGGATTTACTTCCCTGTAAGCGTGAATGGAAAGCAGAAGGTTGTCTTTAAGGGGAATCAATCCCGACGCCTGTCCGGGCACCCCGGTATCAATGGCCTGCGACCATGTCAGCCCGGCGTCCTCGGAAACCACGACGTGGTTTGCAAGGTTTTTGCCGGCTTCTTCATCAAGCATCCAGATGAGGGTTACAATCTTTCCGCCGGGCATCTGGCAAGAACGCGTCTCGTACGGGCTTATATTGCCTCCTCGCGATTTGAAAAAGACAGAAGAGTCATTCCATGTCCTGCCGCAGTCGCCGCTCTTAAGCGCAACTCCAAGCCTGCCGGAAGGCCGGCTGCCGTCCCACATGGGAAACGTGGCTCCGGTCATGAGCAGTTCGCCGGTCTGCAGACTGAGGCATGGACCTGATGTTTCCAGTAACTCCGGCCTGCTCAATGGAATCAACTCCAACGGCGACCACGTCCTGCCTTCATCTTTTGAAAAGCAAAACAGGTTGGGCCCGCCCGGGAGCCCCCCGGTCTCCGCGTTGGCAAAGGTTTCGGGATTGTCCCGGTAAAAACCGTATCCCGATGCAATCAAAGTGCCGTCGCCAAGCACTGCGGGCTTCAGCGAGCAGGGACCTATGTTCCGGAATTTTGAATCCCTGTGCATTGGCCCTTCAAGAACCCATGATTTTCCCGAGTCCCTTGAACGGGAGACGAAGACCGCGTTATTCATGGCGTCAAACGCCTCGCCGATCGCGAAGAGAGCTACTATATCCCCTGACGGCAGTTTCGCCAGTCCCGGAAAAGAGGCAAAGCGGCTGGCCAGGTTCGGTATGGGGTTCTCGTAAACCGTGACATGCCCGGCAACTTCAATAAGCTCGTTCATTGCAGGCCCCTGTTTCCATTTTGCATATTATTACTGAACAACCGCAATTTTAATCTCCTGTATGGTGCCGGAAATTATCTCCGTGACCCGTATTACGTATTCCCCTTTCTCCTGGTTGAGCGCAAGGGGGATATGATGGGCCGCAGTTCCTTTCACCGCAATCTTCTTTGTGTGCGCTTCTATCGGCTTGCCGTCCTTCAGCAGTTCTATTCTTACGGCAAGGGGCACATCCTTCAGGGCGCCGGGAACCGTTCTTAGATTGAGCTTTACGACCTCTCCCTGCCTGCAGTTGCCGGCGGAAGTCTCAACTGCCACGGCGTTTTCCACCCGTTCCGGCAATAATGCAAACAGCTTTGCCTGCGCGGGCAGTATGCCTGCCGCAACAGAGTCGGTATATCCCAGGTAGGAGTGCATTCGCAAATTATAGGCGTGCATCTTCCGGTTGAGTTTCAAAGTGAAATCCTCGCCGGGCGGGTCGGCAATGGTTTTATCCGGCAGAACACCGACCAGCATGGCCGGGCCGTTGTCAAACACGTACGTGCGCAGGTCCGTGCGGAGGTTTCCAAGGGCATCAAGGATCTCAATGTCATTTTTGACCCCGCCCTTCTCGGTGAGCATGCCGCGGATGGCACGCCACTCGTCCCGCGCGGGCGCGCCGTTAAGGAAGAAGCCAAATCCCTTGCCGTATGGCTTGACGCCCTTCGCCGCGAAGTCAAACACATCGTCCAGAGCGCTTTTCGTCAGGACGATCTCGCCGCCCTTGATAACCACGCCGGTGCCTGCGCATACCGTGCAGGGGCCCAGCGGGTCGCCGGGACCGCCGAGATGGATTATCTTTTTGCCCTGGCACTTGGGGCAGGTCTCGGACTTCATTTCGCCTTCCCCTGCCTTGGGCTGTGCCGCGCCGTACGGCCGCAGGTTCTCGTCCATGGTCGCCGGTCTGTAATCGGCGATGACCAGGCCGCCGGCCGCGGCAAAAGTTTTAATCTTCTCAACCGCTTTGCGCGAGATGGACTGGCTGGCAGGCAGTATCAGCACGCGCTGTGCCTGGCCGAAAGCCAGCCGTTCCTCAAGGAAATCCTCGCCGACGCACTCGTAATCAAGCCCGGTCCGGCGCAAAAGGTTGAAGAAACTGTTCATCGCACTGAACCAGTCGGTCTCCAACGGGTTGTAGATGCCGGCCATCCAGCAGTTGTGGGACCAGAGAATCAATATCGGATCCACGCGTTTGTCGCCCGACATGAGCAGGACGTCAGCGCCGCCGCGGATGTCCGCAATCTCCTCGCTCGCTTGCTTGAAACACAGGTATGGTTCGGACTGGTCGGCGGTGAGCGCATTGTTCCCGGGCCACCATGCGATGGCCTTGCCGCCCTGGAACAGCGACTCCCATGGCTTTGTGCGGATCTGCCACTCGCTCATCTCGTTCTGGTAGAAGCCGAACCAGTAGCCGGAACCGAGACGTTCTCTGTTGCGCTTGTCAAAGTGCTCCAGGTCGGACTGGATGAAAGCGTCAATAACCTTGACCATCCGCGGCATGTCAAACGACGGCTTGGCCGGGGCGCAGGCAATGTCGTGGCTCACCCGCGCGCCCGGATCGAATTCCCGGACCAGTGCGGCGGAGAATTCCGCGGCATAGTTGAACCGTTCCCGCTTGTACAGGATCTGCTCCAGCCAGCGCGTGGGCTGGCGGCCAATCTTGGCTTCCATCAGGGAGATGAATCCGATGTCGTCAAAGGATGTGAAGGAAGAACCCCATGACTTGTTAAGCGCGGCGATGTCGCCGTAGCGGTCTTTCAGGTACTTCCGGTAATCCTCGCGGCCGGCCGGGACATCCCACGTTTCATCAACGTCGTAATCGGATTCGCTGTCAATGGCGTACGCCAGCGTGCCGTAGCGCTTGTATGCGTCGGTGCGGTCTATGTAGACCTTGCGAAAGTTTTGCTTCCAGGGACCGTTCAGCAGATCACCGTACCGCTTCGGGCTCCATGCCCAGATGCCGTAGCACAGCGGCCATGCTTTCAGGTTGTTCCGGACCAGGATGTCGGCGGAACGGAAGAGCTGCTCCCGCGACAGGTACGAGGCCATGTCAAAATAGCCGGTGAGGCCGTGCTCCTTCATCATCTGCATGTGCACCTGCGAGGCGCGGCCGCCGATGGCGACATCCCAGGCGACAAACTGAAACTCTCCTATCTCATTAGACGGCAGGCCGGTCCATGTCTCCTGGCGGTCCAGGACGCGGTCGCCGTCCCTGACCTCGCAGACAATCCGGTAAGCCCGGGACAGGGGATGCGCGACGGGAGCGAACCGGAAAGCCGTCTCGCCGCCTTTCAACTCAATGCGCTGTTCCAGGCGGTTCCATGTGTCCCACAGCTCAATCGCGACCTTGTTCCCCTGCGAAACCGGTGTCCGGAAGGTCACGCGGCCGCTGATTCCCTCCTTGCGGGCGAAAAACTCCTTGTCCGCGGCGACCGCTTGAAGATACCGCGGGCCTGCGACCGTGACAGCCGCGGAGGCCCAGTCAAGAACCATCCCCCGCCGTTTTACCCAGACGTCCACCATGTACAACCCCGGCTGCAGCAGGGGGAAAGCCGGTGCAAACGCCGTCCCGCCTTGCCTGTCGTCAAGTTTCTTCTCTCCCTTGTCCAGCACGCGATTTTGCCGGTCCCTGATCTCGTAGTAGACGGCCGAATCCGCCGGAATCTGCGGTGCGCCGGAGATATTGAACGTCACCGGCGATGACGGCAGCGCCTCCCGTTGTACGGTTGCGCTGACGCTATCCGGTGCAACGGATATCCCTGATTCCCGGCCTGCGGCATAGACAATGGCCTTGCAGAGGATCGAGTAATAGTACTCGTAGAAAAGAGGATCGGCGCCGGTGAAGTCCGGCAAAGGCGTCAGGGACACGTCGTCAGTCCCTTTCCCCAACCGTAACGGGAGCAACGCGCTCTTGGTCCCATCCGGATCGCCGCCGCTGGGTACGCGCGTTCCTTTCTGGTAGACCGGATAATGCCGGAAGTCGTTGTACTGCACAAAGACCACGCGGCCTTCCCCCAGGCGGCCGGTCTGGACTTCAAAAGGCCCCATCTTCTTCTCTTTCGCCCGCGAACCGTCCGCCGGCGGAATGGTAACATCCAAAGACAGCATATCCAGCGGCACGGTCGTGCGGATGTTTTGCGCCAGCGGGTTGTCCGCGGTCATGGCCATGCTCTTCAGCAACGCATCATCCACGGCCCACGGCGTCACCAGTACGAGCGCCGCGCCGCCCTTGACTTTTGCCAATATCTGCGCGCGGAACTGCTCCGGAATGGTTCCCCACATCAGCCGGCCGATGATGATGGCGTGGTGGCGGTAGGCCGGGCTGAGCAGAATCCTCGCCCGCTCATCCGCCTCTTCCTGCTGAACCGTGGAATAAAAGCTTCGTTGAGGGTCCGCCCAGCCAAGCCCTTCGGTGCCCCCGTTGCCGGAGCTGACGACCAGGTCCACCTGCGCGTCAATCCGCGAGGCCAGTTCCACCGCATCCCGGGCGGCGTAGGTATGGGCAAACAGCAGTACGTTAAGCCGTCCGGCGGCGGCCGGCCGCGCCCATTCTGTCCGGGGCGCGAAATAGCTCATCGGGTAATTTCCATAGCGATTGTTGCTGTGCTTGTATGTCTCCGGCGTGTGCCTGCTGTATTCTGTTACCGTCTGCGCCAGTAGCAGAAAAGGGATTGCGGCAATAAACGTCATCAAGAAAAGAATTCTGTTTTTCATTTTCGCGCTCCTTTAACAGTTATGCGAACCAGAATGAGTAGATGTCGGCGTTATGCAATGCGAACATTATCCGGACTTTCCTGCCTTTCAGCGCGGATAAGCTCTTTTTCCCCTTCCATTTCATTACGGCGTCAACCTTGTCGCCGCTGAAAGCGATGGAATCGTTCTTGACTTCTTCGTCGCAGCGCCGGGTTCCGGGCCCGGCAAGACGCGTGCGTCCGCCTTCTTTCCCGAAGCTTACGTTCCTGCCGCCGAGATAGTCGCCCAGGCCGAAGCCCGGGATTACCCGGCCGCTTTCCGCGTCCCTCAGCTCTGCAAGTATTTCCCCGTTTCTCGTGCGTGCGTTTACATGCAGGTTTCCCTCGTTTGCTGTAACGGGTTTGGTCAATAACGATCCTTTGCGTCCGCCCGACCTCATAGATGCAAACCCGTCAAGGCGCATGCGCGCCAGGAATATGCCCGTCTGTTCTCTCTCGTCCGAGTAATCCATGCCGGCCCTTGTTGCCAGCTCACCGGTTACGTGGCTGTATCGTGAACCGGAATAGTAAAACCGCAATTCTCCGTTCATCGCTACGGGCGGACACGACATAATCATTCCGTTGTCGTATATCTCCCTGTCGGCACAAGGTGAAAGCGGCATAAACGGGTTCCTTTCAGCCGGACGCTTCCAGTCCCTGAGATCTTTAGACCACGCCAGCCCGGGCCATATTAGCCCGTCCTGGTTTGCGCTGTATTTTGAAGCCACCCAGTAGCCGGAATGATGAAACATGGAAGGAAGGGCGATGTAAATGCCGTGGTAAGGGAAAACCGGCATGTTGTATATATCTCCAGGAGTCTTCCGGGTTTATAAACAAAGGCGAACGATAGTCCGGGTCGGCGTTATGACGAAGTATTATTTCCGCTCCGGCCTTCCTGTCGGCTTCGTCCGCATGATAAATGAATTCCGGCGCTGTCCACGTTACCCCGTCGGTACTTGTGGAGAGTCCCACTTCGCGGCCGTATTCAGGCACCGAGAGAGGAATATCCATGCAAAAGCCGTAGAGTTTCATGGTGGCTATCAGCAATTTGCGTTCGGTGTCGCAGACAAGCCGGTATTCGTCGGAACTGGGGATTACAGGTTCGTCGGGATGGGCAAGGCTTCTCCATTTCAGGCCGTCCGGGGACGACAGAGGCAGGAGTCCGTGGGGTTTTGCTCCCCCTTTCATCATAAGGCCGCAGTACCGGGTGCCGGATTTCCCGTCCCATGAAGGATTGGGAGCGATTACCAGGTGTGAAAAGAGGGGCATCTTGCATGTCTTTACAGCCCTGTTGCGGAGCCTGGCAAATTCTTTGTTGTCCGCCTGCAGGTCCGTGAAGACAATATTGTTCTTCACACTGCCGCCGTATTTTGCCAGCTTAAGAGCGATGCGCCTCCATTTTAGCCCGTCTTCCGATTCGGCGTACAAAGGCAGAGTTCTGCCTGCTTTCTTTTCATGCCCTTCGTACCATAGACGCAGATGCCGTCCGTCTTCCGAAGGCATGGGAGCATTGGCTAAAGAAACGCAGTTTCCCTCGAATTTCGTTTCAGGCCTTAGAAGCGGACGTCCGTGCTTGACCGGCTGGTGAAATATGCGTTCTGCATGCTGGTAAAATTCAATATTTTCGTCGTCAAGAAAGAAACACTTTTTCACATTGTCCTCCTCACCTCTTCAGGAAATAACCGGCATATGTTATTTCCGCGTCAATGGAGCGGTATACCGAATCAACGAAATTCATGAGCGCATATGTGCGGGTAACCGTCGTCCAGTCAGCGGTTTTTCCGTTTTTCTGTTCTGATAACGTCCCGGCGAAATTCCCGCTTTTTTCAAGGCGTTCAGTGAAGTTCAGCCCGTGCATGCCGTCCTGATCCGCGGCTTTTTTCCGCATTATGTCCCACGCTTGCATCCTCTCGCCGCGCCATTGCGTGAAATCCTTGGTCACCAGTGAGCCGAAGTTGAACGGTGTGTGGAAGTTGTTGCCTACCGCCGCCCATATCGCGTAATTGCCCTCGCGGTTGTCCACCACGTTCAGGCGCCAGCCTTCCGTTGAGCCGATTTTTTCAAGGTTCAGGTCGGCGGCCGGAACCATAATCTCCAAAAACCAGCGGTCGTTCTCCCCAGTAACGGCGCAAGTCCAGCGGCCGTTCCATTCAGAAGCCTGTTTGCCCAGGCCGGTGCCATCGAAGCGGCAGCCGTCAAGTGACGCAACGTATTGAACGTACCTGCTCTGTCCGGGCGGCTGGATAAACACCTCTATGGAGTGGCGGTCAGTATAGACGTCGGCGGTCTTGTCGCGCGGGTTTCCGGCGGCATCCTTCAATATGACTGAATTCATCTCTTCCATCAACCGTCTTGCATCGGCAAGGGGTATCTCCATACCGATGTATATCGCTTTTTCATCGTAAAGTACGCGGAAAGACGACTGTTCCGGCGCAAGCAGCGTCTGTTCCTGAGAGATGCGAAACCCTGAAAACGCTATGGCAGCATTCCAGCACTCCTCGTCAAGTTTTCCGTCTATTACCGGGGCCGCCGCCGCGGGAGAGGCGAACGCAATGCGTTCGTCATACTCCTTGGGAACTCTCTTTGCCTCGGACTGTTCGTTCTCCCTGAGAACTCGTCCCATGAATACATCGTCTATCAGCATCTCGGAGGCAGACTCTATTGCCGGGTAGACCTTTGTGGGAGAGGTCTGCCCCACCAGTATGCGTTGTTCAATCATCGTCCATTTGTCGGCAACGGGCGCGCCTTTCTGCTCAATCGTGTAGGCGGTTCCAAGGCTTTCCCTGTCCCTGTAGACATTCAGCCACGCTCTTGGAGTTCCGGTCCCTTTCGCCATGAACCGTACAACGTATATATCCCCCTGGCGCACGTCATAATACGCGTTTGCATATGCGCTGTGCATGTAGAAACGGGATGCCTTGAGCCGGAGTGAATATCTGCCGGAATAGACGTCTTTTTCCTCTCTCTGCACAACGCTTATCCCGCCCTGCTCGTAGGCCGTTGGCATAAGTATCTCGTCCGTATCGGCAAAGGATACCTGCAGCTTTTTCAGGTTGTTGTACTGGGACTGTTCCGGGAGAATTTCATTCCACGTTTCCATGCCCCCGTCCCTTATCATGTTGGGCGTGAGGCCTGTCTGTCCGTGAGCGGCGGCAGTAAGCAGGAAACAGAAGGCAATAAAACCCTGACATAGCGGGTTTTTAATCATTTGAAACCTCCGCAGATTAAGTTTTTTACTCCTGTTCTACATAGGTTTTTCTTTAAGATACCGGCGTAGGCTTCACTGTCTGTACCGGTCCGGTAATATCCATGCTCTTCTGCCCTGCCGGCAGTTGGGGGGGCATTATATCCGAACCTCCGCAAACAGGACACCGCGGTCCGACCTGCTGTGAGCCGGGGGATAAAGAAGGTTCCTCGTATGCAAAGATTGTTCCATCCTTCATGCACTTGAAGGCAGGATAGGCGTTTTTTCCTGCGCTGAACGGAGAATCTGCAGGAACTGGCGCCGGCGCGCTTACAACCGTCGGCTGTATGAAAATCTTGTTTGCCTGTATATCCACCATTATCCTGTCATATGTCGCCGCAGATGTGGATACTCCGGTTCTGAGCTGTCTTGCCACAAACCCCAGGGCGATGACGATTATAATCAACAACAACCCCTGGAAGAATTTCTGTTTCTTCATTTCGCCTCCCTTGCATTACCTGTTTACGCGGGCTTCCGCGTTCGTGGCAAGGACGCCTGTATTTGCTCTGGCAAAATCGCCTATATATCTTAATCTGTTGAGGTATTCTGAAGCAGAAAAGAACTCGCAATGCCCGTCTACAAAGACAAAATTATTTCCAACTCCATGATGCGGAGTTTCCGCAACCATGTATCCCTTTTCCTGGTTCCAGTTGCTGTTCCATCCCCATATGATTATCGTTTGGCTCGGCGGAATTCCTGCAGTCCAGTCTGTTCGGGCAATCGGGGCCCTGTCTACCTCTGCCAGCAAGATAGATTCAGTCGGTTTCTTAATATGCGACAGTCTGAGTCCAGGGAAATATGTTGATGAATGGCCGTTCCCGCCAATTTTCAGATTGTAGCCGTAACTGATATTGTTTGTCCCAAAACCGTTGGGATAGTCTGTGCCGCGCACCTTTGTCTTGTCCGAAGGACAGCTGAAGATTTTCAAGCTGATTCCGTACAGTCCTGCTTTGGGGCTGGTGCCGTAATCAAGAAGTCCCATCGCTGTTTGGAAAGGCGCCGTACTATATCCTGGCGCTGTGGCGGGGGGTAACCATTCCTCGTTGTCATTGACATACATTATAATGGCAAGCCCTATCTGTTTCATGTTATTCATGCATTGCGCCGCCCTTGCCCGTTCCCTTGCCTGCGACAGGGCCGGCAGAAGCATCGCCGCCAGTATCGCTATGATGGCAACAACGACAAGAAGCTCTATCAGGGTAAAACCGGTTCTTCTGCAGATTTTTACTTTTTCCATTTTTCCTTTCCTCCCTTTTTTGGTATTATACAAACACTCCATTGCTTCCTTTCTGCCTGCTGCTTCATGATAGTCAGGTTTTCGTCACCTCCTTCGGTATTGTCATTTCACCGAATCTCTTGCATGGCGTGGAGTTCGGGCTCTTCTTTTGGCGTCCCATGGAACTGAGAACTTTGTCCCTTGACCACGCGATGTGATTTTTGAGCGTTTCAGCGGCCTTTTCGGGATTTCCGCTGTCAAGCGCTTCAATTATCCTGTCATGCGAAAAGGGATTCAAATCCCGCGTCTTATTTTCAGACAGCCCCGCTCCTTTTTCCGCCGCATTGAAAAGAGTTTCCAGCAGGCGTATTTTTTTTACCATGTTCTTCAGATACCAGTTTCCCGAGCAGTCCATCAGCAATTCGTGGAAGAGTTCATCGGCAAGTACGCCCTCCCGGGCATTTCCATGTTTAATGGATTCCCTGTATACGTAGGCGTAATACTTCAATCTTTCACGAACCTGCGGGGTAACCTTGCCTGCGGCGTCCCTGGCGGCGAGTTCTTCAAGGGCTATCCGTGCGCTGTATATTTTTTCCACGTCTTGCTTTGAGAATTTTTTGAATGTGATTCCTCTGTAGGGTGTTGTCCGTATAAGCCCCTCGTGTTCAAGGTGTTTTATTATTTCCCTTACCGGGGTTCTGCTGACCTTGAAATGATTTGCTATGGCTTCTTCAGTAACTTTTGTTCCTGCATTATGCTCCGAGTAACTGTTCATTACGTAATCTATCACCTTACCGGAAAGTTTCCTTGTTTTCGTTTTCATTCGCGCCTCGTTATCTTTGTATGCAAGATATGACCTTTGTATACAAAATATCACATAAAATAAATTCTGTCAAGTCATTCGTATATTGGGGGCTATTCGTACTCATTGACCATCTCCATTGTCATTTCAGCCCATTCCCACAAGCGCCGCGGCTTATGTCGCACGGTGCTTATATCCTTGAGGATGATTTCCAGTTTTTCCCCTCCTGTAATGTCCAGCACTTCCCGCAACTGTTTTCTTGCGCTTTCCCTGTCCCATTCGCTATCGGATGCGAGGAAGGCGGGATTGGGCTTGAAGGAAAAAATAAAACGCCCGCTGATGGCCTCGGCCCCGGCTCTTGCGTCTGCCCAGGGCGACATGGAAATCTTCGCAAGATTCGGCAGATGTTTTGCGGCGATATCCACCTTGCGATGGAGCGGCTCGCAGCATCCGTAATATATCAGTCCGGCCCTGTTCAGATATTTTTTTTCATACTGGAGGGCGAATTCTTCATGCATCGCGGGCGAAACTTCGGAAAATATCTGCGACATTCCGCCGGACCACATGTCGCGCAGTCTTATGC